>DATJTB010000304.1:0-13071 GCA_035503795.1 Methylocella sp. | reverse complement strand
CGCATGCTGCGTTCGACGAGGCGGGGGCTGGAACCGCGGCATGGTCGAGATGGTGTGACACTCGCAAACGAAAGAGCGAGATAACGGGGAAAACAAACTTCGACCTAAACCGGCGCGCCAGTCCTCGACCCTACCGGAGGGAGGGGAGGCTAACAACCTTCCCTACCCCTATCATTGATCGGTTGTCTACCCGCCAGTCATCGGCGGGAAGAAGGCGATTTCGCGGGCGGTGCCGAGAAGCGCGTCATGGCGCACATGGGTGCGGTCGAGGGCGGCGCGCAGCGTTTTGAGATTGGCGAAAGCAGCGGCGTGGTTTTCATCCTGGCCCGCGAGCCAAGCCATGAGCTCGCCGACCGTTTTGATATTGTCGGGCGGCGAGATGTCTTCCTCGGCCTTGCCGATCTGCTCGCGCACGAAGGCGAAATAAAGAGCTTTCATTGGGGGAGCTTTCGCACACAACTTTCGTGCTGCCGATATATACGCGATAGGTCGACTGCTGTCATCCTCGCGCCCTTCGGCAAGCTCAGGAGCGAGGATCCAGGAACGGCGCTCCTGAGCTTGCCGAAGGGCGCGAGGATGACAGATTCAATCGGTGACGAGTTCCTTCAAGCCGGCGCGGAAATAGTCGAAGCCGGTGTAAAGGGTGAGAATGGCCGAGACCCAAAGAAGCGCGAGGCCGGTCGTCGTGGTGCCGGCGACGAGGGCGTCACCGGAAGGTCCGGCGATGAGAAAGCCGAGCGCGAGCAGTTGCAGCATCGTCTTCCATTTGGCGACCTTGCTCACAGGTAGAGAGACCTTGAGCTCGGCCAGATATTCGCGCAGGCCGGAGACAAGGATTTCCCGGCACAGAATGATGATCGCGGCAGAAAGCGAATAGCTGGCGATCGTATGGTCGGCGGCGAGCATCATCAGCACGGCGGCGACGAGCAGCTTGTCGGCGATCGGATCGAGCATCTGGCCGATGCGCGACTGCTGCGAAAGAGCCCGCGCGAGATAACCATCGAGGAAATCGGTGATCCCGGCGGCGGTGAAAACGCTGAGCGCCACCCAGCGCATGCCATCGATCTCGGTCCAGAACAAGCAGCCGGCAACGACCGGGACGGCCAGGACTCGCCCATAGGTGAGGATGTTCGGTATGCTCCAGGTGAGGCTCGGTCTTCTTGCCAGCGTGAGCGACATCGTCCGCCAATCTTTCGTCAGTTGGGGGTCAAACTGAAACCATCATAAATTTCTCGCCCAAATTTCTTTCACATTTTGTTTCAGCATCGGATTTTTCCCAAAACCGGTTTCCACTTTTGGGTCCAATGCTCCCGATCACGAGGATTTTGGGTCGAGTCGACCCAAAATCATGCAACGTGATCGATTCTTAGACTTAGATCGGGATTTCAGCGAAAAACCGGTATCCACTTTTTCGCATCCCGATCTGTCCGCGCCGCAACAGAAACGTCCTATTCTATCTGCCACGTTCGTGAAAAAAATCATAGACGAGACGGGCGGTTGCCGCGTTGATTCCCGGTACTTTCTCGAAATCCGGCAGGGACGCTCGTGAGATCGCCTTGACCGTGCCGAAGGCGTGCAGAAGGGCGCGCTTGCGGGCCGGGCCGATGCCTGCGATCTCATCGAGCGGGCTCTTGGTGAATGCCTTCTTGCGGCGCGCCCTGTGGGTGCCGATCGCGAAGCGATGCGCCTCGTCGCGCAGACGCTCGACGAAATAAAGCGCTGGGTCGCGTGGCGGCAGCTTGAACGGCTCGCGGCCTTCGAGGAAGAAGGTTTCCCGCCCCGCGTCCCGGTCAAGTCCCTTGGCGATCGAGGCGATCGCGACGCTGTCGACGCCAAGCTCGGTCAATATCGTTCGCGCGGCTTCGAACTGACCTTTGCCGCCGTCGATCAGGATGAGATCCGGGCATTCTGGGAAGGCCCGGGTTTCCTCTTCTTTGTCTGTCCCGGGGTCCACTTCCGGCTCCGCGCCTTCTGCCCACATCATGGCGTCCGTCTTTTCGCCGACCGTCTCCCCGTCGCTCCCTGGCTCACTTCTCAGGGCTGCGCCTCGCGAGAGCCTGGCAAAACGGCGTCGCAGCACTTCCCGCATCATTGCCATGTCGTCGCCGGGCGTCAGATCCAGGCTTTTGATATTAAAGATCCGATAATGCGTTTTCATGAACCCGTCCGGTCCTGCCACGATCATTGCACCAACCGCGTTCGCTCCCATGATGTGGGAATTGTCATAGACTTCGATGCGCCGGGGCGGCCGAGGCAGGTCGAATGCCTGGCCGAGCGCCGCAAGAAGGGCGCTCTGCGTTGTGCTCTCCGCCAATTTGCGCGCGAGAGTCTCGCGCGCATTCTGGAGTGCCTGCGCCACCAGATCCTTTTTCTCGCCTCTCAGCGGGACGCTGATCTCGATCAGGCGGCCGGCCGTCTTGCGCAAGGCGGCTTCGAGCACCTCGCCATTCTCGATGAGGTGGGAAAGCAGGATCAGGCGTGGCGGCGGTTTATCCGAATAGAATTGCGCGAGGAAGGAATCGAGCACCTCCTCCGGCGCCAGACTCTTGTCGGCGCGCGGAAAATAGGCGCGATTGCCCCAGTTCTGAAATGTCCGGAAGAAAAACACCTCGATGCAGAACTGGCCGGCCTCGACCGCGATGGCGAAAACATCCGCCTCTTCGACATTTTTCGGATTGATGCCCTGATTGCCCTGAATGGCGGAAAGCGCGGCGATGCGGTCGCGCAGCCGCGCCGCCCGCTCGAATTCGAGATGCTCGGCGGCTCCTGTCATTTCCTCGGCGAGCTGATCACGAACCACCCGGCTCTTGCCGGACAGGAAATCGCGCGCCTCCCGGACAAGCCCCCCATAATCGGCAAGGTCGATCTCGCCCGTGCAGGGCGCCGCGCAACGCTTGATCTGGTAGAGCAGACAGGGCCTTGTCCGGTTGGCGTAAGTGCTGTCTTGGCAGGAGCGCAAGAGAAAGGCGCGCTCAAGCGCGTTGAGCGTGCGATTCACCGCCCAGACGCTGGCGAAGGGGCCGAAATAATCGCCCTTGCGGTTGCGGGCGCCGCGATGCTTGGTGATCTGCGCCGCTTCATGATCGCCTGTGATGAGGATATAGGGAAAAGACTTGTCATCGCGCATCAGCACGTTGAAGCGCGGTTTCAGCTGCTTGATGAGATTGGTCTCGAGGAGCAGAGCCTCGGTCTCCGTTTCGGTCGAGAAGAAGACCATGGATTCGGTCAGCGCGATCATCCGGGCGATGCGGCTCGTATGGCCCAACGGCCGCAGATAGCTCGCGACTCGCTTGCGCAGGCTCTTAGCCTTGCCGACATAGAGCACTTCGTGACCGGCGCCGATCATCCGATAGACGCCAGGGCCCAGCGGCGCATGCTCCCAATGGCTGCGGATGGCTTCCACGCCCCGGCGCAGCGCGGCTGGTATATTGTCGCCGTCGAGCTCGATGAGTGGTGGCTCCTCCGGCACATCCGTGGTGGGACTTGGGGCCGGCGCCGGCGACTCGAAGCCCGTGGCCACGGGTTGCGGCGGATCCGGTGGTGGATGGTGATCATTCGGCTTTCCTGGCATGGAGGGAATTTGGGGTCAGTGCCCCTCTCTTGCCAAGCCCATTTTTCAAGCCCACGCCATCCGCGAGGGGATGTAAGATTTTTGGCCCCGATCGGACAAAAATGTTTCACGTGAAACATTTTTGTCCGGTTTTGCCCGCCAATCGGACAATCCTGAAAGCTCCGGCGATCGCCCACATCATTCAAAGGCGGGTTCCGTTGGCTCGCTTGGGCCCGCGCCTTGCGTCCGCGAGGACCCGAGCAGGAACACGCAGGGGAGGGCGGCGAGGATCAGGACCATCAAGAGCTTGAAATCATTCGCGTAGGCAATGATCGCCGCTTGCTGCGAAACGAGCGCCTCGGTCATCGCAAGGCCTTTTTCGGTCGTCTCGTTCAAGATCCGCGCGACATCGGGTGCCTGCAAGGCGTCGTTGAAGGGGGTGACGGATTCGGCGAGATGCGCATGCATCAGGGTCGTGAGGCTGGTCAGCCGCGCGATCATGATCGATATGCCGATGGAGCTGCCCACATTGCGCAGCAGCGTCAGGACCGCCGCGCCTTCGGTACGCAAATAATGGGGCAGGCTGGCGAAGGCCATGGCATTCAACGGCACGAAGACGAGGCCGAGCCCAAAGCCTTGGGCCACGCTTGCCAGGATGATGGTCTCTGCAGAGGTCCGGTCGGAGAAATCGATCATCTGGTCGAGCGTCAGCGCGGCGAGAATCAGTCCACAGAGCACGATATGGCGCGCCTCGAGACGCTTCATGAGGCGGCCGACGAAGGCCATGGCGATCAATGTGCCGACGCCGCGCGCGCCAAGCAGGAAGCCGGCCGTCAGGATCGGATAGCCGACGATCGTCTGCATGAAGGGTGTGACGAGCGCCATGGTGCCGAAGAGCACGACGCCCATGATCACCATGAACAGGCAGCCGACGGTGAAATTGCGGTCGCGGAACAAGGCGAAGCGCATGAAGGGATCCGGCGTCGTCAGCGAATGGGCGAGGAAGAAATAGAACCCCGCCGCCGAAATCAGGGCTTCGGCGACGATCTCGCCGGAGTCGAACCAGCCAAGCCGCTCGCCGCGGTCGAGCATCATTTGCAGGGCGCCGATGCCGACCGCGAGCGCGAGAAAGCCGAAACCATCGAACCGCCGCTCGTGCTCGGTTGGCGTTTCCGACATGAAGGCGAGGAGGCCGAAGGTGGTCAGTATGCCGATCGGCAGGTTGATGAAGAACACATAGCGCCAGCCGTAGGTGTCGGTGAGCCAGGCGCCGAGCGTCGGCCCCATGATCGGGCCGAGCATCACACCCATGCCCCAGATCGCCATCGCCGAGCCGCGTTCTTGCACCGAATAGGAATCGAGCATGACGATTTGCGAAAGCGGCACGAGCGCCGCGCCGAACGCCCCCTGCAGGAGGCGGAAGCCGACCATCTCGGTGATGTTGCTGGCCAGACCGCAAAAGACGGAAGCGAGCGTGAAGCCCGCCACGCAGAGGATGAACAGGCGCTTGCGGCCGTAGCGGTCGGCGAGCCAGCCGATCGGCGCCGTCATGATCGCCGCCGTCACGATGTAGGAGGTCAGCACCCAATTGATCTGGTCGAGCGAGGCCGAAAGCGATCCCTGCATATAGGGCAGGGCGACATTGGCGATCGTCGTGTCGAGCGCCTGCATGATGGTGGCGCTCATCGCGCAGATCGTCACCAGGAAGCGGTGTCCTGACGCGGGAGGAGCCAAACTGCGCAGCGGTTTTGCACCCGCATCCCCCTCCCGTCGATCAGAATCGATCGGCTCGGCGACTCGTTTCGCCTTGGAGCGGGATGCGAAAAAGTGGCGACCGGTTTTTCGCATCAATCCCGCTCCAATTATTAGAATCAATCACTTCATGATTTTGGATCGACTCGATCCAAAATCATCGTGATTCGATGCCTCATGCGCAAAGCTTTGCTCCATGCCGAAGAGCGAGGCGAGCGAGCGGCGATAGCCGGTGTCGATATCGACCGTGACACTCATCCCGGCGCGCAGCATGGCGACATCCTGGCCTGGATCGAATTGGACGCGTACCGGCACGCGCTGCACGACCTTCACCCAATTGCCATTGGCATTCTGCGGCGGCAGGATGGCGAATTGCGCGCCGGTGCCGGGGCCGACCGAGGAGACGGTTCCGTGGAACAGCCGGTCCGGAAAACCGTCGACCCTAATCTCCACCTGCTGGAGCTCCTTCAGATGGGCGATGTCGGTTTCCTTCGGATTGGCATCGACCCAGGGAGCCGCATCATCGATCAGGCTGAAGACCGGCGTGCCGGCGGTGACGAATCGGCCGAGCTGGATGCTGTCGACCTGGGTCGCGGTGCCGGCGATCGGCGCCTTGACCAGCGTATGATCGAGATCGCGCGCCGCCTGATCCACCGCCGCCTTCGCCTGCCGATAGGCTGGAAAGTCCTCGATTGGCAGGTCCGCATGGCCGAGCAGCTGATTGGCCGTGGCGTTGAACTGCTGGCGGGCGAATTCGAGCTGCAGTTCGGCGGCGAGAAGCGAGGTGCGGGCGTTGTCGAGATCGACCTCGGTGGCGTTGCGGTTGGCGGCGAGCGTCGCGCGCCGGTTCAGATTCCGGCGCTTGATCTCCACGGCCTGCTCACCGAGCGCCACCAGGGAATGGTAGGATTGGTAATTGTTCTTGAGATTAGCGAAATCCGCGCGCACGCTGTCGAGTTTTCCGCGCGCCTGACGCAGAGTGATCTCGAAGGGTGTCGGATCGATGTCGAAAAGCGCGTCCCCCGTCCGGATTTTCTGGCCCTCCCGGACGAAAATATGGGCGATCTTGCCGGATATGTCCGGCGTGATCAGCACTTTCTGCTCGCCGATAGAGGCGTTGTCGGTCGAGACATAGCGCCCGCCCGTGACATAAAGGGCGAGTCCGGCGGTGACGCCGAGCGCCGGCAGGACACCCAGAAGCAAGAGGCGGGCGTGGGTGCGCAGCGCCTGGATCAGCGTCTGCCGGTAACCGGCCGGCGCGTCCGGTTTGGTATAGAAGGCCGTGTCAGCCATAGTGCTTTTCCAAATCCGAGGGTTTGTGCTGGATCGCCCGGCGCAGATTGGTCTTGAGCCGGTCGAGATCGGCGTGGAGCGCCGAAAGCCGCGTCTCGTCGAGGCCATCGAGCACCTCTTCCATCAAGGCTTCGCCGAGCTTGGTGAGCCGTTCGAGCAGCGGCCGGGCGGTGGGCATGAGATAGAGCCGCTTGGCCCGCCGGTCGTCCGGATCGGCGCGCCGCTCGATGAGGCCGCTCTCGCAGAGACCGTCGAGAAGGCGGGTCAGGCTGATCGGGTGAAGGTCGAGCACGTCGGCGAGCTCACTCTGCTTCAAGCCCTCGGCCCGGTCGAGCCGCGCCAGAACCGCCCATTTGGCGCGCGTCATGCCGAATTGCGCCGCTTTCTGGTCCGCATAGGTCCGCAGCAGCCGCGCGACGTCATTGAGGGCAAAGCCCAATTCGCGATTCTTCTGCGGACGGTTTGGCATGGGTTGCGCTTCCATAAGTCGACATATAATAAGGAAGCTTATAATAAGCAACCGGATAATAAGCAGAGTTTTGTCGAGCCCTCATCATGAGGGAAGTCGGTGGGACCAGTCCCGTCATCCTCACAGAGGGAATCCCGAGAGGACCGCTGACAATCATGTTTCGACTAGGCGGCGCCCGAAATTGGTGTAAAAGCAGCCTTCCTGCCGCCTGGGCGACCCCGCTGGACGACATCCCGGCCGGGCCGCGCGAGCGTCGCAACCTTCGAATGAGGAGAGGTTCACCGATGTCGATCACGCCCGAGCGCAAGCAGGCGCTCATCAAGGACTATGCCCTCAAGGCCGGCGATACGGGCTCGCCGGAAGTGCAAATCGCGATCCTGACCGAGCGGATCGTCAATCTGACCGAGCATTTCAAGACGCATGTCAAGGACAATCACTCGCGGCGCGGCCTCCTGAAGCTCGTGTCGCAGCGCCGCCAGCTTCTCGACTATGTGAAGGGCCGGGATGAGCCGCGCTATAAATCGCTGATCGAGCGCCTCGGCATCCGCCGCTAGGCAGATGCGATGTTTCCGACCTGCTCTACAAGCCCCGGCTTTGCCGGGGACTTTTTTTTAGATCTTGACCCTTATAGTAACGCGGCAGATCCCGGCGTTAGCCCCAAAACCAACGTGGATATTGGTCATTTGCCATGAACTTCAGAACAGTAGTGGTTCTCTTGGCTTTATCCCTGGGGGGAACAACCAACGCGCTGGCAGATTCCGTCCGAGCCGTGGTTCACATCGCGGAGCATCGCTTGGATGTCTTTGTCGGAGGAGAGCCGACCTACTCCTGGGCTATCGCGACGGCAAGACGCGGATATCATACACCGCATGGGACATACCACGTGACAGCATTGGATATTGATGCTTATTCCAGAAAATATGACGCAGCGATGCCCTATGCTGTCTGCTTTATACGCGGCGATTATTGTATCCACGCGGGACATTCCATAGGACGAAACGCGAGTCACGGCTGTATCCGGCTTGCTCGGCCAAACGCGATAAGATTTTTCTATCTTGTTTCAGCGAACAGGCGCCGGACGACCATTGTCGTCCGATGACAACACACGCCTGCGCACGAACAGATCCAGGGCCCCCTGTGTCATCTTCGCGAAAGCGAAGATCCAGAACCATCTCAACCGCTTCACGGCTTCTCGCTCGCCACGAGAAGAATAACAAAGGCAGCTTCTCGACTATGAGAAAGGGAGGGAAAAGTGCTAGAAGTGCCTGATTGAGCGTCTCAGTATTCACAGGCAGCGCACGCTGATCAAGTCGAATCGACCCTGATCATCAAGGAAACTGGATGCGGGCGCAAAACCGCTTGCGTTTGCCCCAAGCACCGATGTGAGCCAGGCCGCAAACCTCAATTGGTTAAATATTGCGGGCGCATAGTGTCCGGTACAAACTGCGCTACAGCCAACCTCCGTCTTCACAAAGTCACCTGACGCGCATAAGATAAAACCGTTACCGTCAACGTGCGGCGTCGTAGTTACGTGTCAATCGACCCAAAAAAATGGCAAGAGGTTGGAGAGCTAGCGGCCAAGCTTGTCGGCCTCGTTGTAGTGCTTTGGGTTGCCGTGGAGGGTGGCCGTCAATGGCTGATACCAATCCTTACAAGTTATGCGGGCATGGATCCAGCGATCGCGGAACCGCTTGGACGAGTTGTCCAACTCATCGCTGCCTGCATCTTTTTATGGGTGCTATACCGCGCGCTTGCTAAGAAGAGCATTTTACGACGCGGCGAGCGGTTCGATCTTCGGGTCCGGAAGCAGGTGGACCTGCTTGGCCGCGACGAGGACGCCGCCAACCTCAAGGGATTGGTTGACGACGCCAGCTTAGTTTTGGTCGATGGCGAATCGGGGTGCGGAAAATCGTCTCTTGTCGTATTCGGGCTCTTACCATCTCTGAAAGAGGATGAGTCATGCGTTCCGATTCTTGTCTCGGACTATGCCGGTGACTGGGATCGCGGGCTTGCGACAAGGATCTTTGATTCAATTTGGTCAACCCTGACGCCAGAAGACAGAACCAAGGTCGGTTTTGTTGAACGTCCTGCGATTGGCACAGTGAACGCTGATACGCTACGTGCCATCCTCGAAGGCATCGGGATGCGTCTGGGCCGCATGCCGATCATTATCCTTGACCAGTTCGACGACTACCAGCTTGCGGCGCGTGAAAAGTTCCTTGGCCGCCGGAAGAATTGGATCGAGCCTCGCGATCTCATTCGCAGCAATGGGACATGGACGGTCATCCATGACTTGCTCAACCGAGGCCAGGCTCGCCTTGTCGTCGTCACGCGGTCTGACGCCGCCGCGGGGCTTCACAGCATTCGGCTGATTGAACAGCCCAGCAGCTCGACGGTGAGCCCCCTGAAGTTTGAATGGCTTACCCAGTGGCTTGAACAGGTCACGGCGGATGATGGAAAAGGGGTCGTTATAGCCGATCCGGACGCCGGCTGGACGGATGTTAAGAAACAACTAGTGCGCGACCTCACTCCACCAAGTAAATCGCTCAATGTTGTGCTACCGCAGCAGGTCCGAATCGTATTTCTCGGCTTGCGTAAGCTGCCGTCGCTGACCCTGACGGACTACCGCCGGGGCGGCTTCAGGTGCCGGCGTTGAGGCACTGTACATCCGTGATGCGATCAGCACTGCGGCCGCAGAAAGCGGCTTGAGCCAAGGCAATGTGCGTGCGGTGTTGTCTGAGTTTGTTGACCGCGCGGCCGACAGCCTCAAGACCAAGGTTCTGTCGTTCGCCGATCTCTCCTCTGTTGTCGGTGATACAGCTAAACTCCACAATGCACTTGATCGCCTGGCGCGTGACGAGGTCGTTCGCGAAAAGCCGATATCTGGTAATAGGAGCAGTCGTTGGCAACTCGACCACGATTACATTGCACGGGCCATCGAAGCGGAATACCGGGCGGCCAACGTACTCTCACTCCAACTTCAAGATGGGCATGACTCTTGGAATATGGCGGGCAATGATATCGGTCAACGCTGCCGTAGCCTCTTACCACTAACTGTGCAAGCCAAACTCGTCTGGGCGCGGATACTGTCGCGTAGCGGATTCACCTACGGGCCACATCGTCTCTTTGCTTCCCTCAGTACGCTTCGTGCCTTACCATTTATTCTCCTGCTGGTTGGTACGGGTTGGCTGTGGCACGAGGTGACACTTCGCGAGGCAGCTGACCGAATCGTCGACGGGCTCGAAGCGGATCGGGAAAAGGGAGGACCCGCGGTCATTGCACTGTGGCAGGCTTCACCTCCTGTGCGGACCCGCGTCGTGGACCGGCTTCTGGAGAGCCCTGGCCGACTCCGGAATGCTGGAACCGATTGGGTCGCTGCCTTTACGTCAATCGAAACAGGTACTGCAAGAGACCTAATGAATCGACTGATTTCCCGGCTGGACCGCAAGGACATCGATTCCCTCACGCAAGGATCCTTGTTTGATGCGTTGGGCCGCGTAGGGGAACGGTTGGATGCGGCCGGCGCGGCGGCGGCGGCGAATGACCTGATTTCCCGGCTGGACCGCAAGGACATCGATCCCTACACGCAAGGAGTCTTGATTGATACGGTAGCATCGATAGCGAAAATACACGGCATGCATCCGACAGAAGCTGAGATCTCCACTATGCGCGTCGCCACGGGAAGTATCGCATGGCCGTTGCGGTCACCTTCTGATAGTCCGGCGTGGGCGAGGCTGGAGACAATCAGCGGTGAGAAATTCGATCAAGACGTTCAGCGTCTCCTTGTCTGGTTGCAAAGCTGCTGTAAACTCACCCCTTCCGCCGCGAGGCCTCCATTTGCCGACTGAGGCAGCGGATTAGATCTGGCGGTGCCAACCCTGGCGTTAAAATTGTAAGCCCCTTGATCTCTCGGGTGTAATTTCGTCTCCGGTGCGATCACGAGTTCATCGTGCGTGGGCTCTCATGCGCGGGCCATCATGCCGGTGACTGAATCCCGATTGCCGTCGGTTTCATTCATAACAAGCTCAAGGTGCTCGGCTGAACCCCAATGTGGTGCCGCTCTGGCCAGAACTCACGCGGTGGCGTCGTCCGCGGCGAGCTCCATGAAACGCAGGTGATCCTTGGCCCATTCGCGAATGGGCCAAGCGCCTCCTTCAAAACGCTCGCGCGGGGTGGCGGCCTTGGTAAGAGGAGCGCGAATTTTCCTGCCTTCACGGCTCAGTGACCTTGCTTTTTGCCGATCCTACGCGCATCGGCCCCGCAGATGTGGGGTGAAGTCCTGGCTGCGCCGTCAATCGGAGAGGGAGGCAATTTGTTAGAGCATCTTCCAGCGTGGGCACCCCTTCGCTGGAAAATGCGACAAAACAAAATGCTATAGGTGCCTAATTTTGCAATGCAACAGAGCCCGATGGAGCTATCGGCCGAATTTATTATGCTCTAGAATGATTGCGCCGGAATGACCGCGCCGATCCCGCGGCTTGACCTCGGAGCAAGAACAATGGCTGAGGATGAATGGGAGGACGAATCACTGCCGGCACGGTTTAGCCTGCGCGGTATCCTTGTCCGAAATTGGCCGTATTTCACGATGTTGATCCTTGGCGTTTTCGGGGTTGCTCTCACGAGTTATGCTCGACAGACGGGGACGACTTTTTGGTTAATTGTTTGCCCGCTTTTCGGCATTATCAGTATAGCCTCCAGGTGGCGAGAGGTTGGGGACCCGCAGGCGCAGTTGCACCTCGTCAAGCAACAGGCGATTCACTGGTGTGCTGTCATGTTTGCGATATTTCTCGCGTTCTTTTCGGACGTCACGCAAATGATGAACGCGGACGCCAGTGCCCTGATGGTGATGACAATATTGGCGCTGGGGACGTTTACGGCCGGCAACTACGCCGGCAGCTGGCGCATGAGCCTGGTTGGTATTGAACTCGCTCTTGGAGTTCCGGCCGTTGCTTGGCTCGAACAGTCAACACTCCTCCTCGTATTGGTGGGGGCTGTGTTGATTGGGCTAGCCGTAATGGTTTTTTCGCATTACGCGCATGTAAAGTCGGAACTATTCTAGCGCGCTTTCCGCTCGAACGGAATCGTTCGAGCGATAAGAAATCGCGCAAGATCAAAAAGTTGGAGCGAATTCTCGTGGCAAAAGTCTGTCAACGTTTGCGGAATTCGCTCTAGCTAAGCGGCTTTCACTTCCATACCATAGCCTTCAGCCAATGCGAGCGTAAGAGCGTCTTATGGTGGCAAGGCGAGCGCAGACGCTTTCGCTGCCCCTCCCAGACTTTCCATATATTGCTGCATCGCAAACCGGACAACGACGCCGACCGCGGCGGTGAACCACATCTGGTGGGGAAATCGATGCATCCAAATAGAAAGCCGGACGCGCCGATGCCAGACTTCGACCAGACGAGATTGAGCGGGACGCGCCACGCGCCGTTGTGATCGGCTCTGGTGTGCGGGCGCTTCAGATCGCGGCATTGGGATTGCCAAAAATCGTCAGCAGAGCCATTATCGGTTTCAATAAGTTCATCATCCAGTGGATGTGGATCGAAGAAGCTTCAATGGGAATGCGCGCATTTGACCTCCTTTAGGATTGAGGTCGCCGCCATGCGCCGAGAGCCACCATGATGAGCCAGTATCATTGTCTTTTTGTTATTGCCTTAGTAGCTGTTATCGCCCCGTTGCTCACCCGATTTACGGCGTTATTTCGAACGCCCGCGGTTGTCCTGGAATTAATGTTGGGAATATTGATCGGTCCAAGTGGAGTCGGTTGGGTAACGAGCCACGACGCCATCGGACCTCTCGCTGAATTTGGACTTATATTCTTGTTCTTCCAGGCTGGGTTCGAGTTCAACCCGGTTAAAATTGGAACCGCCGCGCATTGGCTTGGCGCACTCGCATGGCTCGTTTCATTTGGCTTGGCGGGCGTTTTTATAGGATTGCTTGATATGGTCGGGCTGGTGCGCGCACCTTTGCTCGTTTGGATTGTGCTGCCGACGACCGCCTTCGGCAT
>DATJTB010000303.1:0-11711 GCA_035503795.1 Methylocella sp. | reverse complement strand
TCAACACCAACATACCGGCCAACCAGAACAGGCCGCAAGACACGGGCGGGATCGTCAATCTCATCACGATCCGTGGCCGCAGTCAGGTGATGCTGAAAGTGGCGGTCGCGGAGATCAGCCGCGATATCGTCAAGCAGCTTGGCCTTACCACCAGCTCGCTCACCGCGAGCTGGGGCACATTCACCCAGTTCAATCCTTTCCCGATCAATGGCGTGATCGCACCCGCTGCAGTCACCACAGGCGCGAATGCCTTGGCCACGGCGGCACAGAACGGAACGGCCACCGCCATCACCGCGAACAATCCCTCCAACACATTGAGCGCCACCCTGCAGGCTTTCGAGCGCTATGGGGTGACGCGGATCCTGGCTGAACCGACCGTTTCGGCCGTGTCGGGGGAAAGCGCTTCGCTGACCGTCGGCGGCGAGATACCAATACCGGGTCCCACAACCTGCCAAGCCCAGGGCTGCGCAGGTGGAGGTGCGAATTTCTACCCCTACGGTGTAACCTTAGGATTCACCCCCACTGTTTTGTCGGAAGGCCGGATCGAGTTGCATCTGAGTACAGAAGTCACCGAAATCGACACTCAGAACTCCGCGACGGTTTATGGCACGCTGGTGCCCGGCTTCCTGACCCGCAAGAATGAGACGACGGTCGAAATTCCTTCCGGCGGCTCGATCGCATCCGCGGGACTGCTACAGAACATCACACGGACGGCGGTCAATGGGCTGCCGGGCCTGCTCGATATTCCGGTGCTCGGCGCGCTGTTCCGCTCCAACGACTATCAACGCAATGAAACCGAGCTCTTGATCGTTGTCACCCCCTATATCGCCAAACCGGTTAAGTCGAACGAAATCGCCAAGCCGACCGATGGTTTCACTGACGCGACCGATCCGCAGACCTGGCTGCTCGGTCGAATGAATCAGCTCTATGCCTCGCCCGGCAACCCAGAGGCCTTGAAGGATTACAAAGGGCCGGTCGGTTTCATCCTTCAGGACTGAATTCAGGATCAGCGAAGCCGCGCCACCAGAAAAGCACATCACCGATGTCAGACCTCATCCGCTCTTCACACTGTGCCCAAGCTCTCTTTGCCTCCGGGCCGGTGCTTTGGGGCCTTGCGCTGTCGCTCTCGCTCGTCGGTTGCGGCAGCACGGAGCGAATGGTCGTGTCTTCGATCCCGCAGGACGATTATCAGATCCGGCATCCAATTGTGCTTGGAGAGGCACCGCGAACCTTGGAAATTCTCGTCGAGCCGCAGAGCGGCCGGTTCGATCGTCATTCCGCTTTGCAGCTTCGCGAATTTGCCGCCCTCTATCGCAAGTTCGGCCGTGGGCCGATCACCGTGAGCCCGCCGGCCTTCCCGAGCACCACCCCTTCCGTACAACCTATCCGCCAAGCGCTGGAAGGTGCCGGCGTCCGGGCGCACATTATTGTTGCGCCCTATCCCGCTGGCCCGAATCTCGCCGCGCCGGTCCGGTTGAGCTTCTTGGGCCTCAAGGCGAGTGTCGCGGACAAATGCGGCCAATGGCCGAGGGACATTGGTATAGGCAGCGGCGCCGAAGCGGACTGGAGCAACAAGCCCTATTGGAATTTTGGCTGCGCCTATCAAACCGCTTTTGCCGCGCAGGTCGCCGATCCGCGCGATCTCGTATCCCCTCAGGCTGAAGGGCCCCAGGATACAGCCATGCGCACCCGAGCCATCGACAACCGCGAGCAAGGCTTGGATCCGAGCACTTGGCGGCCGAACACAAGTTCCATTAGCGGAATCGGCGGCAACATACAATGAAAACCCCGTCAAGCTCAGACCAGACTCATATCGCACCGCTCCCGCGCATCTCCTTGCAGGCGTTCTGGGAATCTCCAGAGGTGGCGGGAATCATTCAAACGGCGGCGGCGGACCGGCGGATGGAGCGCGCGCATGTGACCGTCACCATGGGAGGCATCGCCGTGGCGGCTGAAGCCTATCGCGATGCGCCGACCCCCAATGTCATTGTGCTTGATACCGCCGCGAACCGAAGCGACCTCATGGTCGGCCTCGAAGCCCTCGCTGAATTCTGCGACGCCGGGACCAAAGTGGTCGTGATCGGACGAACCAACGACATCGTGCTCTATCGAGAACTCATGGCGCGCGGCATCAGCGACTATCTCGTTGCTCCCATCGACGTCCTCGAATTCATCCGTGCCTTGTCGCATCTTTACACCAGCGAGACCGCGGCGCCGGTCGGCCGGATCATAGCTGTCGCGGGCGCCAAGGGCGGCAGCGGGGCCTCCTTCATCGCCCATAATATCGCTTTCTCGATCGCTCGCGATCTCGGCATCCAGACCGTTATCGCCGATCTCGATCTGGGTTTTGGCACGACAGGGCTCGATTTCAACCAGGACCCGGTTCAAGGCATGGCGGATGCCGTCTTTGCACCGTATCGAATCGATTCCAATCTCATCGACCGGCTTTTGTCGAAATGCGGTGAAAAGCTGAGCCTTTTGGCCGCGCCTGCGACGCTGGAGAAGATCTATGATTTCCCGGAAGGCGCCTTCGATCCGGTTATCGATATTTTGCGCACCACCACGCCCTGCGTCATGCTCGACATTCCGCATCTATGGTCCGCCTGGTCGAGGCGCGTCCTTATCCATGCCGATGAGATCGTCCTCGCCGCTGTCCCCGATCTTGCCAATTTGCGCAACGCCAAGAACCTGCTCGATACGCTGCGCGCGGCGCGAGGGCATGATGAAAAACCGAATCTGGTCATGAACTTTGTCGGCGTTCCAAAGCGGCCGGAAATCACCGTGGACGATTTCGCCAAGGCGGTCGATCTTGCGCCTTCCGCCATCATTCCTTTCGAGCCCAAGCTTCTGGGTATGGTGGCTAATAATGGACAGATGGTCGCGGAGGTCGATAAGGACCACCAGATCGCCGAGACGTTTCGAAAGCTGGCCCGCAAGCTCACCCATCGCCAGGAGCCGCGCAAGACCAGAGCCAGCCTGTTCGGCCCGGTAGTGGCTTGGCTCGGCCTCAACGCCCCGGCACGGGCTGAGGCCAAGGCCCCGCGCTGAAATGAAGTCCAGTCATCGCGAGGCCGCCCTCGGGCCGGCGGACCCCGACCCGAGGGATTTACAATGGCGAGCGATGCTGACTTCATCAGCAGTCCCTTCGCCATTCGAGCGCTTTGCATCCGACCCTACCATCAAAAGAAAGCTTTTGATCATTTCGGCAAGGCCAAAATCAACGAATTGCAGCCTATTTCTTTAGCCGGGCGAAAGCCTTCTCGAAGCCTATTTTCAAAGCTTTTCGAGCCAGGTGAAAGAGAGCCGCTCTTCCGCGCCGGCGTTTGAGGCGGCAAGGGATCTATATGTTCGGCAAGCGTTCACGGTCTGAGATTCGCGACGAGAGGTCGACCCCAGCGCCAAATGCAGCCCTGGCGCGCAAGCCCGCGGTCGCCAGCCCCGCGCCGAATGGCGCAGCGTCGCGGCTTCCCGCGCCAATGCCGGAGTCGCACCGCTCCAACGAATATTATGCGACCAAGAGCATGATCTTCGGTGCGCTCGTCGAGGCCATCGATCTTTCGCAATTGTCGCGCCTTGACACGGACAGCGCGCGCGATGAGATCCGGGACATCGTTCACGAAATCGTCGCCATCAAGAACATCGCCATGTCGATTGGCGAGCAGGACGATCTCGTCGATGACATCTGCAACGACGTTCTGGGCTATGGCCCGCTCGAGCCTCTGCTTTCACGCGACGACATCGCCGACATCATGGTCAACGGCGCGATGCGGACCTTTATCGAAGTTGGCGGCAAGATTCAGCTGACCGGCGTCCGGTTCCGCGACAATGCACAATTGATGAATATCTGCCAGAGGATCGTGAGTCAGGTCGGCCGCCGCGTCGACGAAGCCTCACCCATTTGCGACGCCCGCCTTATCGATGGCTCTCGTGTCAACGTCATCGCTCCGCCGCTCGCGCTCGACGGGCCGATTCTCACCATTCGCAAATTCCGAAAGGACAAGCTGACCCTCGATCAGCTGATCAGCTTTGGCGCCATCTCGCCGGAAGGCGGCGAGATTCTCAAGATCATAGGAAGGGTACGCTGCAATGTGCTGATATCGGGTGGGACGGGCTCGGGCAAGACGACCCTCCTCAACTGCCTGACGAATTACATCGATCACGATGAGCGGGTGATCACCTGCGAGGATGCCGCCGAGCTGCAATTGCAGCAGCCGCATGTGGTGCGGCTCGAGACGCGCCCTCCCAATCTCGAGGGCAATGGTGCGATCACCATGCGCGATCTCGTCCGGAACTGCTTGCGCATGCGCCCCGAGCGCATCATCGTCGGCGAGGTCCGCGGTCCTGAAGCCTTCGATCTCCTGCAAGCGATGAATACGGGCCATGATGGCTCGATGGGCACGCTGCATGCCAACTCGCCACGCGAGGCGTTGAGCCGTCTCGAATCGATGATCACCATGGGCGGCTTTTCCCTGCCGAACAAGACCGTTCGGGAAATGATCGTCTCTTCCGTCGATGTAATCATCCAGGCGGCGCGGCTGCGCGATGGCTCGCGCCGTATCACCCATATCACCGAGGTCCTCGGCTTCGAGGGGGATGTCGTCACCCTGCAGGATCTAATAGTCTATGACATTCTGGGGGAGGATGCCAGCGGAAGGCTCAAAGGCCGTCACCGTTCAACCGGCATCGGCCGCCCGCGCTTTTGGGAGCGGGCCCGGTACTATGGCGAGGAAGCGCGCCTGGCACGAGCGCTCGATGATGCCGAGGTCACGATCTAGAGCGGGACGAGTGAAAATGTGGAAGAGTTCTGCGCTGGTAATCAAATTCACGCGGATTGCATCCCCTTATCTACAACCGAGTTTATGCAGCTTGCGTAGAGCCGTCCGTGATACCCCGCGTCGGCAGGGTCCAAGTTCATAGTGACCTGGGGCAAGGCATAGGAGACGCTGGAATGGATCTGCATATGCTGATCGTCGGGGTCCTTGCCGCGCTCGCTGTCGGGGGCGTCATCCAGGTTTTCCTTTATCCCTATCTTTCCGGCGAGATCAAAGCCGAGAAGCGGCAGGCCGCGTGGCGCGTGCCGGTGGGCAGGAAATTGACCGAATCGCAGGTCGATGCCGCGAACCGCCGCAAGCAGATCGTCGAAAGCCTCAAGGAGGTCGAGGCCAAAGGCAAGCGCAAGAAGCAGTCGATCGAAACGCGAATCGCGCAGGCGGGGCTGTCCTGGAGCCGCAATCAATTCATCGGCTTTGCGGCCGCTTCGGCCTTTGCCTATGCGGGTCTGTTGCTGCTCTTCGGGGCCCATCCGCTCATCGCTCTAGGCAGCCTCGTCGTTGGCGGCTTCGGTTTCCCGCTGTGGCTTTTAAATTTTCTGCGCCAGCGCCGGTTGAACAAATTCACGGAGGAATTTCCCAATGCCATCGATATCATCGTGCGCGGTGTCAAGGCCGGCCTGCCGCTCGGAGATTGCCTGCGGGTCATTGCCTCGGAATCGGCCGAGCCAGTCCGCGGCGAATTCCGCCAGATCATCGAGGCGCAGGCCCTGGGGCTCTCGACCGGCGAAGCCGTCGACCGGATCGTCGAACGGGTTCCCATCCCAGAGGCGAGCTTCTTTTCCATCGCGATCAATATCCAACAGAAAGCCGGCGGCAATCTCGCCGAGACACTGGGCAATCTCTCCAGCGTGCTGCGCGATCGCAAGAAGATGAAGAGCAAGGCCAAGGCGATGGCTGGGGAAGCCAAGGCCTCCGCCTATATCATCGGCTCCTTGCCCTTCGTCGTCGGCGTCCTGGTCTGGCTTACGAGCCCCAAATATATCGAGCTCCTATGGACTACGCAGACGGGGCAGATCGTCATCGGCGCCTGCGGCGTATGGATGGGAATAGGAATCCTCGTGATGAAGAAGATGATCAATTTCGACATTTAGGACATTTTCAGGCGAATTTAGGCGTTTCGAAGAATGAGGAGCAGGCAAAGCCTTCGGCAGGTACAGGATTGAGTCTACTTTTCAGTAATCGGTTCACACCAATCGGCAAAAATGATGATGTTCTTATTGATCGGCCCATCGTGCGAGCAGGGTGGAAATGATTGATTTCCTCTACAGGCGGCTGACCGACCCGCAATCTCTCTTGGGGCTTTTGACCGCCATCGCGACCGTGGCGACAATCTTGACCCTCGCGATGCCGATCCTTGAGACCGACAAGCTCGCCGATCGCATGAGGGCGGTGGCGACGGAACGCGAGCGCATCAGGACACGTGAGCGCGAGCGCCTGCAGGCCGAGAAAGGCAAGATCAGCGTTCGCCAGCAGCCGAAGGTTTATATGAAGCAGGTCGTCGAGCGCTTCAGCCTCTCGAAGTGGCTTGGCACGGATAAGGCCAAATTGCAGATGGCGATGGCAGGCTTTCGCGGACCGCAGGCGGAAGTTGGGTTCCTGTTCTTCCGGCTTGTCACGCCGGCCGTCAGTCTCACCCTTTCAAGCTTCTATCTGACGGTCGTGTCTGATTTCGGCCTGAGCGGCTTTTTGCAGATCGGCGTTATCCTCTTCATGACTTACACCGGACTCAAGTTACCCGAGCTTTATCTCAGGAATACGATAAGCAAGCGGCAGTTCTCGATGACCCGCGCTTTCCCAGATGCGTTGGATCTCTTGTTGATCTGCGTCGAATCCGGCATGTCGAGCGAGCACGCCTTTCGCAAGGTCTCACAGGAAATCGGTGTCCAGTCGGTCCCGCTCGCCGAAGAGCTCACCTTGACGACGGCGGAGCTTTCCTACCTGCCCGACAGGCGCACCGCTTATGAAAATTTGGGGCTTCGGACCGGCCTTGAAGCGATCAAGCAGGTGGTGACCGTGCTCATCCAATCCGAGCGCTATGGCACGCCGCTCGGCGCCGCCTTGCGCGTCGTCTGCAAGGAAAGCCGCGACAACCGGATGATGCTCGCCGAGAAGAAGGCTGCCGCCCTGCCGCCCAAGCTGACAGTGCCGATGATCCTGTTCTTCCTGCCCGTGCTCTTCGCCGTCATCATGACGCCGGCCGCAATCCAGATCAGCCGCACGTGGCATTGAGTGCCCTCAAACTCCTCCACAAAGGATTGTTGATGAGCGCCCGCTTCAGCATGCCCCCACGGCCTGAGCCCGCGGGCTCAACAGCAAGGGTCCCTCAACGGATTCAAATGTTAGGTACAATCCGCGAGCTGCGATTCTGTGTAAGCCACTTGCCACTCTAAGAGTAACGCTGGCATCCGGCTGAAGAACGCTAATCGCCGATCGGCGGAAAGCGGTGTATCCAATGTTGGAGCAAGAGCCCTCCCTCTGCAAGCATTGGGATGGGCTCTTGGTAAATTATCGCATTTTTATAGGCGCAAACGGAAATCCCTTCACCGGAAAATGCACCGCATGGCGAGGGTCACTTCTCGGATGGAACGGATAGGTCTTCATAACCGGCACAGAGTTCTCGAATTCGGTCGATGATCTGCAGGGACACGCCAAAAATCCCGAGCGAAAACCAGCCGAAGAAGGTGAATGACCAATTGACCGGAGCGACGAAGTACTCTTCCAAGATCCATACGGTATTTCCCCATTCGACGAAACCAGCCGCTGGAAGAAGCATCAATGGACCGAAAAAGAGACATACGAAAGCGACCGACACGCCCTTGCAGGCAAATATTGGAAGGCGAGTCCGGCCATACATGAAAGCACCGACGCCGATAATGATGTAGAGCGGGATCGCCACAAAAACCTTGATGAGATTTTGGTGCACGAAGGCCGAATGACGGTAGGCTACCTGCTGCCAAGGTGCATCTTGTTCATTGAAGTAGCTCGCACCCCAATAGAAGGCGAGCCCGTACAGGAATATCCACCCCAAAAGATAGAACATACGGTGAAGCTCTTCGCGAGGCTCGACACTCGCAACATCATGATCGCGCGTCTTCCAGAGATAGGCGACCAAAAGGAGAAAGGCGAGCAGTTCCGCCGTTGTCGCGATGTAGAGGAACGACAACCAATAAAGTCGGAACTCAGTGGAGAAGGCATCAATTCCCGCTGTCTGGCTGAAGTATTGCTCGTAACTGCGCAAGCCAATAAAGAAAGCGCATAGGAGGGCCGCGGCGATCAAGGCAGGTTTCAGATCCATGAGTGGCTTTTGAGGGACTGTGGCCGTCACGGCTCGGTCTCGTCCCTGGATCTTGTCGAGAATAAAGGTCATCTGTCGCATCCTTCAATTGATGAAAAGCTCTTTGGTAAGTGGGACCAGCCGCCGGATCCGTTCCGAGCGCAAAGTGCCTCGACCACGATGATTTTGGATCGAACGGACCCAAAATCATGAAACGTGATCGATTCTCGTCATTTAGAGCGGGATGCGAGCGCAAAACCGCTTCACACTTTTGCTCATCCCGCTCTAGTCAACAGGCCATCGCTTGCCCTGGTCATTCTGCCAGCGGCATCAACTGGTCAGCAATAAAGACGTTCCTGGCGCGATAAATCCGCCACACGATCAGGATGATTTGGACCCTGTCGATCCAACATCATTGATGACGCAGATGCGCCAGGAGCAGACTCCGCGCGTTCCATGATGGCCTTTTATGCGGCTCCGCGAGTTCGGTGGGCCTGACTATTTCCCCTTCTTGTTCAGCGTATCGATCAGAAGCTTGGCAGCCGGGCCCGACGAAGCTGGATTCTGGCCGGTGATCAGTTGGCCGTCGGCGACCGTGTGAACGCCCCAGTTCTTGACCTTGGAAAATGTGGCACCGAGGCTCATCAGTTCGTCTTCGACAAGGAAGGGGACTACCTTCGTCAATCCCACCTCTTCTTCCTCACCATTGGTGAAGCCTGTCACGGTCTTGCCCTCCACGAGCAGCTTGCCGTGCGGGGTCTTGACATGGCGCAGTGCGCCGGAAGAGTGGCAGACCACCGCGAAGGTCTTGCCGGCGGCCAGGAAGGATTCCATCAGCTTGATCGAGTTCTCGTCTTCGGCGAGATCCCACATCGGCCCATGACCACCAGGGTAGAAGACGGTATCGTAGTCTTCCTGCTTGACGCTTTCTAGGCGCGCCGTCCTGTCGAGCTGGGCGTTGGCGTCGGCATCCTTCTCGAACCGACGGGTGATGTCGGTCTGAAAGATCTGCTCGTTGCTCTTGGGATCGAGCGGCGGGCGACCGCCCTTGGGCGACGCGAGGGTGATCTGGGCGCCGGCATCCTTGAAGACATAGTAAGGCGCCGCCAGTTCCTCCAGCCAGAAGCCGGTCTTGCGCCCCGTGTTGCCGAGTTGGTCGTGGGAGGTAAGAACCATCAGAACTTTCATGATGCGCTCCTTTCCTTGGTCGTTGAAGACTGACCGCGCTGCCCTGCTGGTCTGGCCCCGCCCGAGTTCGTAGCTTCGCCTTATCGACAGCGAGCCGCGCAAATGCATAATGATAATCGACTTGGTTCAACTTTTGAATTTCGGAGTTGAGTGAGCTTGTGTTGATCGGTCTCGCTCTTGCACCGCGAGGTTGTTTTGGTGTTCGCGAATCTGAAGCTCAAGCTGGTGGATTTATGGCTCGCCTCCTTGCGAACAGCGTCTGTGAAGGACTAGAAGGCAATGAACACAACAAAGCTCGCGCTGAGCTGAGAGATAGCAAATGCGCGAGGAGCAGACTCGGCGCGTTCCATTCGAGAACTGAACCCGATGAATTGGTCTGGAGTCATGTGAAGCAGATCGCGTAGCCAGGTCGCCTCTACGCCGTGTTGAGAAGCTGCAGGAAAAGATCGAATCGCAACGGGCCGCTATCAAATGTTTGCCAAAGTTCGTCCGCGCATTCTTCCGGGTGCCAAATGATTGGCTCGATGATGAAGCGGAAGAGGGAGGGTATGGCGTCCTCCTCAAAAGCATAGAGCACCGTCTCGGCGGCGGACGCGGGCAGTGTCGAGGCAACCGTGATATTAAGGTGCCGGGGAGGCGACATCCCCGGCACTTGGCGCAATGCCCATTGAGCTCGGCAGGCAGGCGGCGACTCTATGGAATCACTTGATAGATCGTGTTTCCCTGCCTTTGGCCGTCGGTTGCGGTAATATAGCCGCTGGCGCCGTAGTAATCGCCATTGGTGCCCAAGCTTAAGGGACCATAGGGTAACCAAGGCCCCGCTCGCAACGGCCCCTGGTCACTTCCGAAAGCGTTGTTCACGATGCTGAATCCGCCGCCGGGCAAATCAATGCTGATCACGCCGCCCTGGATGGGGTATCCGTAGGGATTAGCCTTCGTCACGTCAAAAGCACCACCTGCTAGCGTGGGAAGCACCAGGGCACCGGCGCTGGAAAAGACCGGCGGACCGCTGGGCTGATGCACGTCGTAGGAAGGGGCGTCGGACCCGTTGTGGTTATAGTCAACCAATTCGTGCAGCACTTTGAACGTCCAGCTTTCGCCGGATTTCGCGGGCGGCGTCATCGAATAAATGATGCCGTTGCCCAGGCCGGTTTGGTAGCAGCAAGGGGTCGCGTAAGAGTAGCCACCACCGCCATTTTGGGTCGCGCCGTAGAGCACGCCGTCCTTCACCACCACGCCACCGACGACCGGGTCCTCCCCGTCCACGCAAGCATTGGATTTGTCGCGGATGGTGCAGAAGGAATGGATGATCTCGAAGCTATATTTGCCGCCAGTTTTGGCCGGGGGGCTCACCTCCCAAAGAACGCCGTCGTGCCCGTCTTCGTCGTCGCCCTCCCCGACGCCGAAAAAATTGCCATGTGTATCGAGCGCGAGCCCCGACGCCCAACCGAAAACTTGACTGCCATCCTTGGAGAGGACGCCCGGCACTTGGGCTATGGTGCGCACCGGCTCGTTCCCGCCCTTCAACCTCGCGGCTGGCACCTCCCAAATCACACCCTGGCAGCCGGCCGCCGGTGTCTGGCAGCCGTTGTAAAGCCCACGCTGTTCAGGCCGAACAGATTTGCGCAACCAGCATGCGCTGACCCTTGGAATCTCGTCTGAATCGCCTTGCCGACCGCTGCCGCTCATATTACATTTCAGTATAATTTATTGAGGTGCACCATGTACACGGTCAAGCTGAGAGCGGTTGGCGGATCCGTCATGTTTGCGATCCCCAAGCCCATGCTGGACAGCTTGGACCTGCACCCCAATCAGCAAGTCGGGGTTTCGATTTCCGAGGGCCGGATCATTGTCGAGCCAAAGGCGAGGCCCCGCTACACTTTGGCCGAACTTCTGGCCCAGTGCGAGCTCGATCAACCGATGACGGCCGAGGATCGAGAATGGCTGGACGCGCCCGTGGTGAGTCGTGAAATAATCTGATGGATCGAGGAGATATTTATCACGTCGATCTGGATCCAACCAAGGGCAAGGAACAACAGGGGGCTCGTTATATGATGATCGTCTCGCCACGCGAATTCAATCGTGGCGGAACGTCGCTCGTTTGTCCCATCACGCAGGGTGGCAACTACGCCCGCAGTCGTGGCTTTGCCGTCTCGCTCTCCGGCGCTGGAACAAGCACCCAAGGCGTGGTTCTCTGCAATCAGCCGCGCATTCTCGATATCGCCGCCCGGGGTGGCCGCTTCATTGAAAAAGCACCCGAATCTATTGTTGATGATGTGAGAGCGAAGCTGCAAACGCTGCTCGATTAGTCCTGCGCAAAGGGCAAGGACCTACCCACATTTCGAGCTTACGCGCGTCCGTCCACTTTCGTGTGCTTGCGGCGCGCAGGTTTTTCGGCCGCGCCGATGGCGTTCAGC
>DATJTB010000302.1:0-6862 GCA_035503795.1 Methylocella sp. | reverse complement strand
GTATTGAAGGATGTGATCGACGTAACATGGTTGCTGATGGAGGCTCTGCATCAGCAATCTACCGCCAAATACAAATAAAGCACCGGGCCGATTGCCGTGCATAAATCAAAGACTTTCGAGAGAAAATGAGAGCCTTGATCGAGCACGGCTTTTTTGTGCAAAAGTTGGATGCAAAAGTCTGCCATGCAAATAAATGCGGCGCTTAGAGCTCGACATCGCGCACGGGCGACCGAACGCTTGGAAACGCGAAGTCCCTTCCGAATTCTCGCTCCAGATCGACCATACGCACGAACATGGCGCGCCGCGGATCGAAGGGCAGGTCTTGAAAACCCCATCGAGCGTAAAAGCCGCGCAGGCTGTCATCGAGCGGGTGCGTGATGACGCCGATACTGCCGATGTTTGCGGCGGCGCTCAACGCGGTCTTGAGCGCGAATTGCAGGAGCGATTTTGCGTGTCCTTGCCCATGCCACTCTTTGTCCATTGCGAGTTGGCCGAGCAGCGTGACAGGCAGGGGATCGGGGCGGTTGCGTTGCTGCGGCTTTGGAAGAAACGACCGCTCGATTTGCGCGGCGCTCAAAGTGACATAGCCGACGATCCGTCTTGAATCCGTGTCGGTGATGATGTTGACGCGCGAAGCGCCGCTTGCTTGATTGGCCCAAGCATGGCGGCGGAACCAGATGTTGAGCGACTCCCGCCCGCAATCGAAGTGATTGCGGTCATCGCTCTCGGCGAGCGGATGCGGCGGCGTGACCGCCACCCGTCACCTTTCCCACGTAGGGATGTGGCGCGCGAGTTCGGCGAGCGCGGGGTTTGCTTCGGCGGGGCGCTTGACCCAAGCTTCGAACGCATCCCAATCCTTGGCCGGAATGGTGACGATGGTTCGGTTGAGCACATCGGCCTCGGCGGACTCAAGCGCCTTGCGGCGCACGAAGTCGCTCAAGTTCGTGTGCGCGAGCTCCGCCGCCGCTTCGAGGATGGCGCGTTCGTCGGGATTGACCCGGACGCTCACGACCGTGGTGGTGCTTGAAGGCTTCGTCATGTGTATGACAATAGCATACAGCCCGCCAAATTTCAAGCCTTTGCCCAGCTTGCGTATATATTTGATAATATCCTTTATCATATATTACGGGGTCTGCCTTGAAGCGCGACATGGACTTGATTCGAGAACTGCTTCTGAGGTTTGAAGCGCTCGATATTCCACCGGGAGTTGTCCGGATGCTGCATCCATCCAACCCGTTCTTTGCTGTGGAGGGTTTTACAGATCGGGAGATCGGCCATCACCTCCGAATGCTGGTGAGTGCCGGCTTCGTTGAAACGGCAGGTTCGATGCCGTTTGGCCACGACGGTTCAATCGTTTTTCGCCAAATAAGCTGGCAGGGGCACGATTTTTTGGATTCTGTCCGTGACCCCAAAATTTGGGAAAAGACAAAGAGTGGCGCAGAGGCCGCTGGCGGCTTCACCGTTGATTTGCTGAAGGACTTGGCCAAAGGATTTATCCGAAAGCAGATCGAGGAGTACACGGGTGTCAAACTCCCCTAATCTCCTGCTATCCCTGTCGTCATAAATGCGCCCACCCTCGTCCGCGCCGCCGGTGACCTCGCGCAGACGCGCTTTTGGGAATTCTTTGTCTCCAACATTTGCAACCCGCACACGCACCGCGGTTACGGCCGCTCGATTGCGGAATTTCTCGCATGGTGCGAGCAGCACGGCCTTGCTTCGATCATCGACGTGGAGCCGTTGCATGTCGGCACGTACATTGAGGCCGTGACGCGCAGCCACAGTGCGCCGACGCCAAACAGAAACTCGTAATTTGCGCGCGGCCTGGATAGCAAGATGGCGAGAAGCAAAGGACAAATAAGCCTCGGCGCAGCTACGTTGATTTCAGCGCTGCTTCAATATCGGCTAGCGTCGCCATGAGCGTCAAGGGTTGCAAGGGCGAGACTTCGAGGCCGAGTGCAAGATAGAAGGTCTTGGCTTCCGGCGAGAGCGCGTGAACGATGATCCCGCGAATGCCGATCATGTCAGCAGCTTGCAGCACGCGCTGCCCCGCATCCCTGAACAAGGCGCGCCCGAGGCCATGGCCTTGGTAGGCTTGCTCAATCGCCAGCCGTCCGAGAACGACGACCGGCACGGGGTCCGGCATGTTGCGCCGAAGGCGCCCGGTGGCGGTTTGAATTTCAACCGCGCCTGAGGCGAGCGCATAATAGGCGACGACGCGCTCCTTTTCGCATACGACATAGGTGCGTGACGCGCCGCTTGCCTGATTGGCGCGCGCGCGGCGTTTCAGCCAGTCATCGAGGACGGGAACGCCACAGTCGAAAGCGCCGATGTGATGAGTGTCGTTGATAGGCTGCGGAGCCGTGAGCGCCATTCATTCCCAGGGGGCCGGGGTTGTCATCGTGCGCCGCAGTTTCTTGTTTGGTGCTGGCCGCTTATCGAGGCGCGCTATAAACTCCGCATACACTCTCGGGCTTACCTTGAAGAGGGTTTGATCAAGCAAGGCATCCTGCGCGGCGCGGCGCGCGGCTTCGAGCATGAAATCCGTCCGGCTTTTGCCAAGCAACCGCGCGGCGCGGTCAATGAGAGAGCGATCCTCGCCCTTGACGCGGAAATTGAGCGTTTCGCGTTTCGCCCCTTGTGGTTTGGTTGCCATGAGAGCCTCTATTTTCAAACTATGTAGCAGAACGTAACGTAATTGTCATTACGGTTGTTCCGGCACCTCTGCCTGTGTCAATCCAGCACTTTCGAAAAGCTCTCGACGAATCATTAAACTTTCGGCAGGCTGGCTGGATGCAGGATGCGATCGCGCCACGTCTATTAATATTTGTGTAACTTTTTGGGAGAACGAACCTCAGAACTGCAAACCCGCCGGGACGGCGGGCCGTGTCGAAATTCGTGGTGTAGCAACTCCGAATTTCCACGAAATCGCCGAGAGAATCAAAGGGAAACAGCGTTTTCCCAGCGCCCGGAGGATCCTGCTCGACTGCCTCGGCATTGTCGAACAATTGCATTGGTGAAGCGGACGACTCTATAGCCTTCCTCGGCGCGCGCTTTGAAGGTCGACGTAGGAGTGCGCGATCAGCTCCCAAAGAGCGGCAAGCCGAGAACTTGTCCGGCGTCGCGTAATTCCTGATCGAGCGTCGCGAGCGGCAGATTTCGCCTTTGGGCAAGTTCAAGATAGCAGGCATCGTAGATCGTCAGCCGGTATCGGTCGGACAGCCAAAGCGCCGTCGTCCAAATATGCGCGTCGGTGTCGCCATCAATGACGATCGGCAGTTGCCCAAGATCGGCAAGGGAAGCGTCCCGATAGGCCACGTCGATGCGCTTGCGTCGAATGCTGGACTGAAAGCCGTTCGCGACTTCGAGCCGCCACAACGGCGGGACGACCGCTCCATTCCGGGCGACCGTATCAAGCAGCTCATCGGTCGCCGGTGTGGCCTCATCTTCAAAGTACCAAGTCAGCGTCAAGGCAGCGTCGATAACGAGACTCAAAGACGCCCCTCGGCAACGAGGTCTTTCAGCTTTAGACCGCCCAATGTCACCCCGTGCCGCCGCGACCGAATGCGCGCTGCCGCCGCAATCCCCGCCCCACGATCGACGCCGGCCGCAGGAGGCACGAGGCGCGCCACGGCCTTGCCGCGCCTTGTAATGACGATTACTTCACCCGCTTCGACGCAGTCGAGCAACTGCCCAAGTTTGTTTTTGGCCTCGAAGGCTCCGATTTCTTTCATGAGTTCCGCCAACAATCTAGTCTGTAAGCTAGATTGTTATACTGAAACGCCCTGCGATGGTCGATCAAAATCATAGCTGAACACAATCGTTCCGGTGCACTCTGGTTTGTAGTGTAGGAACAGGGAATCGCTATTGACGAACAGGTGGCGGCGGGCTCAATTAACCAAATTTTACTAAATTGCGAAATGAGGGTGCCTGATTAGCTTGTGAGTGAGAGTAGTCAATGTACAATTGATATATTGAAATAATATTTAGGCATGAGCCGCGCTCATGCCGGATGAGGTGCTGCATGTCTCACTCAAATATACGTCTCGTGGAAGGGATCTCCGTGGACAAGACGAAGGCGCTCGACGCCGCCCTCTCGCAGATTGAGCGCGCCTTTGGCAAGGGCTCGATCATGCGGCTCGGCAAGAACGAGAAAGCGGTCGAGATCGAGACCGTCTCGACGGGTTCGCTGGGGCTCGATATCGCCTTGGGCGTCGGCGGTCTGCCGCGCGGCCGGGTCATTGAAATCTACGGTCCGGAGTCCTCCGGCAAGACCACCTTGACCTTGCATGTCATTGCCGAGGCCCAGAAAAAAGGCGGCGTCTGCGCCTTCGTCGATGCCGAGCATGCGCTCGATACGGTCTATGCGCGCAAGCTCGGCGTCCATCTCGAGGATCTGCTGATTTCCCAGCCCGACACGGGCGAGCAGGCGCTGGAGATCACCGATACGCTCGTGCGTTCCGGCGCGGTTGATGTTCTCGTGATCGATTCGGTCGCGGCCCTCACCCCGCGTGCCGAAATCGAGGGCGAGATGGGCGACAACCAGCCGGGTCTCCAGGCCCGGCTCATGAGCCAGGCGCTGCGCAAGCTCACCGCCTCCATCTCCCGCTCACAAACGACGGTAATCTTCATCAATCAGATCCGGATGAAGATCGGGGTCATGTATGGCAGCCCGGAGACGACCACCGGCGGCAATGCGCTGAAATTCTACGCCTCCGTCCGGCTTGACATCCGCCGCATCGGCTCGATCAAGGAACGCGACGAGGTGATCGGCAATCAAACCCGCGTCAAAGTCGTGAAGAACAAGGTGGCGCCGCCGTTCAAGCAGGTCGAGTTCGATATCATGTATGGCGAGGGCATCTCCAAGACGGGTGAATTGATCGATCTTGGCGTGCGCGCCGGCGTCGTCGAAAAATCCGGCGCCTGGTTTTCCTATGACAGCCAGCGGCTCGGCCAGGGCCGGGAAAACGCCAAGAATTTCCTTAAAAGCAATCCGCAGATCGCCGAGAAGATCGAAGCGGCCGTTCGGGAGAATTCGGGACTCATCGCGGACAGGATCCTTGCCGATCCCGATCTCCCGGCCGGCGATGCCGGCTGATTTCAGCGTGCAACCGGCGCGAGACTAAAAACCGACTCCAGAGCGTTTCCCGCTTCTATCGAATAGGGAAACGGCTCTCGCTTTTTGATTTGTCGCATTTTTTCAATGCGAACCGGTATCCACTTCACCGGAAAAGGGTTTAGCCTGGGCGCAAGTCTTGCCGAAATCCAAGTGACCGGTACTGCTCACGATGATTCGATTCAAAATCATCGTGAGCGAGGCGCAAGCGGAAGCCGTTCGATGCACATGTCACCGACCCCTCATCTCGGGCTTCGGGTTCTTGCCCTGGACACGGCTCATTCTCGCTGCGGGCCTATGGGTCGAGGATGCATCGCAAGGCTCCTAGGGGTACTGGCAGAGATTTCGCTGTCAAGGCCTTGACGGCACGATTTAGGCCCGAACCTTTCTCGGTAAGACAACACTTTTCGGCATTCCTACCGTTTTCAAGGGGTTTTTGTCTTTGGCCTTGTAAGATTTCCGCTGTCAATCGGACAAAAATGTTTCACGTGAAACATTTTTGTAAGGTCATCTGCCCCGGTCCATATGGGCTTCAACGGCGTCAGTCGCCTATCGACCTTTTCCCATTTCGCTCTTGCGGCAAAGGCGAATAATATGATGCACGAAGCTAAAAGCCCCTTTATGAAAGGGATCAGCCCGCCGATCCGGCTTCGGCAGGCGTCGGCGATCCGCTTTGCCCCCCGCTTTTCTTTAAAAGCGCTGGAATGCAAAGCGTCGCGCTTGCTCCAGGAAGTGACGAAATGAACGGCGTCAACGAGATCCGGTCGGCCTTTCTCGATTTCTTCAAGAAGAACGGTCACGAGGTCGTGCCCTCCTCTTCGCTCGTTCCGCACAACGATCCCACGCTGATATTCACCAATGCCGGCATGGTGCAGTTCAAGAATGTCTTCACAGGCGTGGAGAAACGCCCCTATCGGCGGGCGGCGACCGCCCAGAAATGCGTCCGGGCCGGCGGCAAGCACAATGATCTCGACAATGTCGGCTATACCGCGCGCCACCACACTTTCTTTGAGATGCTCGGCAATTTCTCCTTCGGCGATTATTTCAAGCCGCTCGCCATCGAGCTCGCCTGGAAATTGATCACACGGGAATTCGGCCTGTCGACGGACCGGCTGCTCGTCACCGTCTATCACAATGATGACGAGGCCTGGCAATTATGGAAAAAGGTCGCCGGGCTTCCCGATTCCAAGATCATCCGGATCGCGACGTCCGACAATTTCTGGTCCATGGGCGAGACCGGTCCCTGCGGCCCCAGTTCCGAGATTTTTTATGATCAGGGCGAGACGCTGCAAGGCGGCCCGCCGGGCAGCGCAGAAGAGGATGGGGACCGCTTCCTGGAGTTTTGGAATCTCGTCTTCATGCAGTTCGAGCAAATCGCGCCCGATCTGCGCATCGATCTGCCGCACCCCTCGATCGACACCGGCATGGGGCTTGAGCGGATCGCCGCGCTCCTGCAGGGCGTGACCTCGAATTACCGCATCGACCTCATGCGGGCTTTGATCCTGGCCGTGGCGGATGTGACCGGTGAAGAGCCGGATGGCCCGCTCCAGGCGAGCCACAGGGTGATTGCTGATCATTTGCGTGCGGCGGCCTTCCTCATCGCCGATGGCGTCCTGCCCTCGAACGAAGGCCGCGGCTATGTGCTGCGCCGGATTCTGCGCCGCGCCATGCGTCATGCCCAAATCCTCGGGGCCAAGGAGCCGGTCATGTGGCGTCTTGTCCCGGCGCTTTCGCAACAGATGGGCGAGG
>DATJTB010000301.1:0-14772 GCA_035503795.1 Methylocella sp. | reverse complement strand
AATAAACCTTTACGAGCATGCGGGTTTGAGATGATAATGAAAAGCTCGCAGCTTTCACAACAACAACAAAAAGCTGATCGAGCAAAGGGGAGGCACGAATGGAAGTTCTGATTACTGCCGGGGTCTTTCTAGGGGTTGCCTTGGGGCGCTCCTTCAAGGTTTCCATCCTCGGTCCGGCCTGCTTCATTATCGTGGTCCTGCTCCTGATAAGTACGGGACGCCTGGACTTCACCTTCTTCCACCTAGTAGGAAAAATCGGTTTGTTGATCATCAGCCTAGAACTGGGATATTTGGCTGGCTTGATCTCGACGGATCTGGCAGTCGCTCGGCAAGGCTTTCGCAGCCTTTGGCTGAGAGCACGCGGCATGCACACCCCACATCAAGCCCATCTCAGGTGAGGTGATGGCAAGCGCCCACGCGGGCGCAGGCACATCGTTGGAGACTTCGGCCTTCTGACCAGCGTTGCACAAGGATCGAGCGGGTGAAGCTTGCTCTGCCCGCGCGTCCTTTTTGAGTGTTCGCTCTTGCAAGCGCTCGACACCCATGTATTGTCGCGGGCGAAAGCGGCATGATCGCCGCTCTTTCTCTGACTCTTGCAGGGCACGATGACGCACTCCCGATCAAGCGAGCTTTTGCGCTTCAATTGGACGGTCGAAGAAATTGTCGCGATCCACGATCTGCCGCTGCTGGAGCTGATCGGCCGGGCAAATGCCGTGCATCGGCATTTTCACGAAGCCGGTGATGTCCAGAAGGCGACCCTGTTGAATATCAAGAGCGGTGGTTGTCCGGAGAATTGCGCCTATTGCCCGCAATCGGCGCACCATCGCGAGGTCGAACTGGACAAGACCGGCCTGATGACAACCGGTGACGTTCTTGGGGCGGCGGCGCGCGCGAAAGCGGCTGGAGCCGACCGCTTCTGCATGGGCGCGGCGTGGCGCAATATCCGCGATGGCGAGGAATTCGACCAGGTGCTCGATATGGTGCGCGGCGTCCGCGCGCTGGGGCTTGAGGCCTGCGTGACACTCGGTATGTTGAACGAGCGCCAGGCGCAAAGGCTGCGACAGGCGGGGCTGACGGCCTACAACCATAATCTCGATACAGGTCCCGATTACTATCCCCACATTGTGACGACGCGCGGCTATGAGGACAGGCTTGCGACCTTGCGGGCGGTTCGCGCCGCCGGCTTGCAGATGTGCTGCGGCGGCATCGTCGGCATGGGCGAAACCATCCGCGATCGCGCCGCTATGCTGCAAGTTCTGGCGGGCTTTGAGCCGCATCCCGAGAGCGTGCCGATCAATGCCCTGGTGCCCGTCGAAGGCACGCCGCTTGGGGAAAGGCCGAGGATCGACCCAATCGATTTTGTCCGGATGGTCGCGACGACACGGATCGTCCTGCCGGCCGCGCGGGTCCGGCTTTCGGCTGGGCGCTCGGTCTTGAACCGCGAGGCGCAAATTCTCTGCATGGTCGCGGGAGCGAATTCGATTTTTTACGGCGAGACTTTGCTGACCACGGCCAATGTGACAGTGAATGAGGACGACGCGCTCTTCGCCGCGCTGGCCCCCGCGGCAAGCGGGAACGCTTGGGCTCGTGATGGCTCGGTTGAAAGAGTAGGCGACGGCTGACAGGCACTTGAGTCAGGAACAAATTGACCCATGTCGCACCCTGATCCGAATGGCCCTCCGGATCTGACGCCGATCCGAGTCGGCGAGGTGTGGGAAAATCCCGTGACCCGCGAGCGGGCCACGATCCTCGAACTGCCGACCCAGAACCCCGAGGGTCGCTCGACGGCGGAGCTCGGCGCGCGGGTGGTCGGCGAGCATTATCATCCAGCCCTTGTCGAACGCTTCACCGTGATGGAAGGCGAACTGACCGTGAAGCGCAATGGCCAATTGAGTCTGCTTCGCGCGGGCGAGACACGGTGATCGAGCCCGGCGTCTGGCATGACTGGTGGAATGCCGGCAAAAGCGATGCGCGGGTGCGTGTCGAGATCACCCCCGGCGAACGTTTTGGCCTTATGGTCGAGACCTTGTTCGGCCTCGCCCGGCTCGGCGACACAAATCAGAAGGGCATGCCCAATCTCTTGCAGCTTGCGCCCAGGAATTCAGTGACGTCATCGTGTTCCGTTCACCGCCGCCCATCGCGCAGCAGCGCCTGCTGTTCGGCGGCCTCGCGGCCATTGCCCGCATGGCACCCCGGTTCGTGATAGCTGCGGATAAATCGCGCGATAGCCGTGCCAGCGCGGAGAGGTTGGCGAAACAACGAAATAAGCGTAGGGGAAGAGTCAACGCCGGTAACACGCCAGAAGGTGGTCGTTCTATTCAGCCACCAAAACTGCGGCTGGTAGGCCTCGCATCGCTGAACCGCCGATTTTTTCAACAGTATTCGCCAGAAGCGGACCTTCGCGGCCACACGCAGAGATAGAGATAGAGATAGAAATAGAGATCTCACGCGGGCATTGGCCCGTGCTCCGTCGATGGACTCCAGCTACGGGAAAGGAGAATCTGCAAATTCGTTCATCGTTGCATGCGTGGGACACGTAGGCTGAACGAAATGCTTGGGCTAGGAGGACAGCGAAATGTCGATATCTTCGTTGGGGTCTAATCCATCGATGCTGCAACTGTTCCAACAACGTCACCAGGCGCTGCAATCGATGGAAAACTCGGTCCAATCGGGCGACATGGCGGGAGCGCAGGCGAGCCTCCAAGTCGTCCAGCAAGACACGCAGAGCATTCAGTCGGCTCTGGGCGTGGCTCCAAGCCAGCAATCGAGCAGTTCCTCTCAGACACAGTTCCAGAGCAACCTGACGACCATGATGTCCGCAGTGCAAAGCGGAAACCTCGCCGGCGCCCAAACGGCTTTGCAAGCCCTTCAGCAGGAGCGTGAAGCGCCAAGCACCGAGACGAATGCGGAATCGGCAGATTCGAGCGCCGCGGCTGGAGGTGGAGCCGCCAGCGCAGCGACCTCCTTCTTGAACAAGCTGAACACGATGTTGTCTACCATCCTTTCAGGAGATGCGACCGGTGTGCAAACGGCGGCCAACGCCCTCGAAGGGGAATTGCCGACGGCGGTGCAGGCGCAAAATTCGACCGGTTCCTCGCCGAGCGGTGCAACCGCAAATTCGACCACGTCGAATTCAAATCCCTTCCTGACCGATTTGCAATCGCTCATCAGCGACGCGCAATCCGGAAATGCGAGCGCAGCGTCGCAGGCCGCACAGAATCTGGTCAACGATTTGCAGACCGCCACTCAGAGCGGGGCCGGGACGAACGGCCCTCACCACCATGACGGAGACCACCATCATGGCGACGCCAGTTCGACTTCATCCTCGACCGGCCAAGCTTCGCCCGCCACGAACATCAATAGTTTGTCGGCAGCGCAGCAAACCTATAACTCTCTTATTGAGCTCGCCGCCAACGCTTCTTCTACGACGACTGATAGCGTCTAAATTGCAGAAAGCTCGCACTGCACCCTCCCGATCAATCCTACCGGGACGGTTGGACGGCGCTCCAGCCGTTGGCTCGCGCCGAACACACACGCTTTGACAAGTCACTTTTCACGCTTTCCCAAAGAAACAGGAGCGCGCTTTGAACAATCTGCGCGCTTCCCATGATGTAGAGTTTCACATGTCTGATTCAAAATATCGCAGGGCGCTTCCTCGTGAAATGCCGAGCGGCCTGCTGCTGCGTATCAGGGAAGCGGCGGATATTGAAGGCCTATTCGAGTTGTTAAGCGAAGCATCCTTCCAGCATTTCGGCACCGGGATGCCTCCATACGCGTCTGCCGACGACGTGGTGATATGGCTGAACAGCTTGAGCAAAAATAGGTTTGAGCCGGTAGCAATAATCGATAACGAAGTAGTTGGGATGGGCGGGCTCTATGTGTTCGATGGACGCCACAATCACATGGGATCCGTGTTCCTCGCCGTTAAGGAGAAATTCCAAGGGAGAGGCATAGGCAGGGCTCTGATGACGTCGCTAATCATGGCGTCAGACTTACTTTTAAGCCTGCACCGTCTTCAACTTAACGTATTTGGTGATAACGAGCGCGCGCTGCAGATGTATCATGATTTCGGTTTCGAGATCGAAGGGCGTCATCGCGACTTCCTCCAACGCCGGGAAAATTATGTCAATGCCTATACGATGGCCAGGATCAGGGACCCTGCGTTGGACAACCTTTCAATCACCGAGATGAATGCAAGCATTCGTGCGGCCCTATCGTTGGTTGGCCAAAATCGCGGAACATTACCCGGCGGCTTGCGTCAGGAGGTCGCAACCCGATCTCATGCTGCTGACCGTGCCTGTTCCCGACCTATCCCGTAGCTGCCGCTTTGAGACGATTGGCGATTTTTCCGTCGACTGCGGAAAAGAGGGTTGCGGACGCCAACAGTCCCGGGGACCGCATCTTATCCGGCATAAAGAATCTGATTGAGGGACATAATACCCATCCGGTTGATATCGAACGCAAGCTTAAGACAGCGCCGATCCGCGTAAACGGGATCTTCAGCTTGAAGCGAAAGCTCATATTGCCGTTCAGACTTGGATCGCGACGAAGGCAACCTTCGGGGAAGAGCTGTCACGGCAGGCGGGCTCCGCGAAATTCATCAGCCTCCCCGAGGACCTCCTTTTGGCCGAAGAGCCCGACAGGCACGAGCGCGTGCGGATCGTTGCGGGGGAGTTTATCTATCAGCCCTGGCTCGATCTCGCGATTTCTGGCGCGTGTCGAGCAAGTCTATAAACGGCTCGGACGAATGGATTCGATTCTCTCAGCTCGCCGCAGCACATCACCGGCTGCTTTGGATGCCCCCTTTTCTGGATGGCAACGGGCGCGTGACCCGCCTTATGTCCCACGCGATGCTGCTCGATGCGCTTGATACCGGCGGTATCTGGTCAGTCGCTCCTGCGAGAAACGTCGCTCCCTACGTTGCCCTGCTCAGAAGGAGACGGACAGCTCAGGGCCATTTCTGTTATATCCGCCGCAAGACCTGCCGGCTGTTGGCGCATTTCTGAACGTCGATTGCGATTCTGTTCAGGTCCTTGAAACCGCGCTCCAAACGTGAGATTTTGACCACTAGGAGCGAGCCAGAGCGCGGCGAGCCATACTCTCGGCGAACAGCGGCGTTTCCCGCCGGTTGTGCTCTCCGCCGTCATATTGGCGTGCCGCTGCGGCCTGTTCGAAGGTGATTCCATGTTGGGAGATGAATTCCATGAACGCCGCCGTAGGGTGCGCCACGACACTGTTCGTGTATTCGCAATGGGCGTCGTCGATCCGCTTGACGCTGAGAGTCCAAATCACCTGAACCCGTGTTCGGCCATTGGACGTGAAGGCGTCGGAAGTGGACACCATGCGGCATAGCTGCGGCGTCGCGGTCTGACGGTGGCGCCACAACTGATGTGGTCCGGTGCGCAGCAGCGCTGATACTCAGACTCAGGAAGGTTGAACAACCACTCAACAATATCGATCTTTTCGATCGGTACGGCCATGACGTGGCGGAAGGCCGATGACGATAAGGTCTTGTCGCAAGGGTTATGTCACCCATAACGAACTCCTTTCCGATTTGACGCCTCTCGAAACCATCCGAACCCGTTTTTATCAAAAGCGTAGTGAGATGCTGAAAAGCTTTGCCGTTCCCGTACTGACCGAGCAAAGCGCCAAACCGCCAACTAAGCAGCTGCATGGTCTTGGTAACGGCGATGTCTTTAGCTCCATATCTGCTTTCCCTAAAAGCATCAGTCATCTGGCTTGCGGTGCTCTTCGCCGTACTCACTTTTCATTGCTCTCATCTCATCTTCATGCGCGGAGAGCATCGCTTGTATCATGCCAGTCACATCGTGATGTTGTTTGGAATGCTTTATATGTACGCGTCCGTCGCGTTCGGGTGGCACTGGTTCCCGAAGCCTGTTTGGTTGTTCGTTTACGCCGCAACCTCTGCTGCGATCATCAGCTGGATGTGGGCGCAATTCGAGCAGCGGCGCCCGTTGAGCTATTTATGGGTCTTGGCGTTGGCTCAGCAGGGCGCCATGATTTACATGTGGATGCCCATGACGGATTGGGTGCCTTGGCTTTCCTACAGCTTAGCTGGATACTTCGCGCTGGAAATGATGGGGTGGCTGACTTTGGCACCCAACAAGCCCATTCCCGGCAGCGCCGCGACTGGATGTGCCGGGGCGTTGGTCATGACCTTGGAGCCGAGATCAGCCGTTGGCAATATTTGCATGAGCATTATGGCTGCGTCCACGGCCTATATGTTCATCGGGATGCAGCTGATGATGTCCCCTATGCCAAAACCATCCTCGCTGTTCGCGCAAGAGCACCAATCAGCACCATCGCAAGAGGAGATGACTCTCAGCCGTAACGAACCAAAAACGCTGTGCTCGACGCAGGCGCCTGAGGCTGCGGTGAAGGGAATAGCGCCGCTACCTGCGGAAACTCCGCCACCGACGCTCGCGGATCACTATACTGTCGTCGCCGGTGATACCCTGATGGGCATTGCCTCTCGGCTCTATGGGAACGCGCGCCAGTGGCATCGCATCGAGAAGGCGAATCCTGGCCTCAATCCCAGGCAGTTGCAGATTGGTCAGGTGCTCAAACTGCCATAAGCAGTTGGCAGTTGAGTTCACGCTGACGTTGATTATGTTGAATGGCCTTGAATCTGAGCACCTCGCGTTCTGTCGTGTGGGCAGATCCTATACGTCGTGGCTTGTGCGGTTAAGCCAAGCTTACTGCCACACCCAGAAATAGACGACCCAATCCGCCACGCCGATCGCTATGGCCGCGACGACCGGCAAGATGGCAGCAACACGGCGCGCCAGATTTACGGTCATCAATCCGGTGATTTGCCACGCCAGAACAAGGCTCCAAAGCCCCGCGCCGGCGAGCAGCAAAACCCGTAGCGGCGTGACGAAGGATAGCTCGAAGCCTTCCCCCCGCAGCATTGTGACGGTGATGGCGCTCAGCCCCAGGAACACGCCACATCCGGCGAGTGGAATGAGGCTTTGCGTCAGATGGTGGAAGCGCGGCCAGGGCGCCCGCCCGAGGCTGCGCGCGGCAAGCCACAGGCAGAGGGTGAGCGCCGAGCCGACAGCGAGCGCGGTGGTGCCGATATAGGCGAGCAGCACGGCGCCGTCGAGGAACGTCATCTGGTCGTTGAGATTGGGGTAGTCGGTCAGGATCCACCAGGGCGGTTGCAGGCTCAAGGGCCAGATGACATCGCGATCGATCAGCCATTCGGCGATCATCTGCTTGGCCGCCACATACCAGGGGCTGACGCTCCAATGGAAGGCGCCCACCGCAATGCCCATCAGGCCAAAGAGGATCAGCACCGTTTCCCATGGCTCTGCCGCGCGGCCGGCGACATGAAGGATCTCTTGATTGGGTGAGCGTCGCGCAAGCGCAATGGCGCCGCGGAAATCGCTGCAGCGGCCACACATGTGGCATTCGGAGGCGCCGCGCATGGTCTTGATCGCGACGAGGGGCGCGCAATTCACCGGCCGCACGCCGCTCTTCCTGGGCCTTCGCGAGGCCGCCCAAGCCGCTTCATCCACCGCGAAATGAACCGGCGCGAGCTTGGACAAGAGGCCGAAAACCCCGTTCACCGGGCAAAGATAATGGCACCAAACCCGCTTGTTGCGGCCATAGAGGGCGCCGACCACCATTGCGCCGAGGGTCGAACCGCCGAGAATGAGCAGCACGGGCTTGGGATATTGATAGACGCTGACCATCTGCCCATAAATGGTGGTGAGCGAGAAGGCGACGAAGGGCCAGCCTTTCCAGGTGATCCAGCGCGGGATGGCAAGACCCCGGCTATAGAGGCTCGCAGCCTCGGTCAAACTGCCCTCCGGACAGAAAATCCCGCACCAGGACCGCCCGACCAGGATCATGCTCAAAAGGACGAAGGGCCACCAAATGCCCCAGAAGGCGAATTCCGCGAAGAGCGTCAGATCGTCGTAGATATGAGCGGCGCGGCCGGGCAAGGGCAGGAAGGCCGGCACGGCGACGAGCACGAGATAAACCAGAACGACCGCCCATTGCAGGCGCTGAATGGTGCCCTGATGGCGGCGCAGCGCTTCGCCGATGGCGAATAGGCCGCTTGCGAAGACCCGTTTTAAGGGCTGTCCCGATACCAGACTCACAGTCATGAAGCCACTCGATTTTCCTTGCCTTCGATCAAGAACGATCGGCGGCATCTTCATTTCGCAACCAGCAGAGCCGGCGGTGTTTCGGGATGAAAATCGTCGAAGAAGGGATATTCGCCCGGATCGAGCGTCCGGATGATGAGCGTTGAGGCGGTCTTCGGTGCAACGACTTTTTCCTTGTGCAGTTCATTGCTTTCAATTTCGACGGGCGTGTCGCCGTCATTCACCAATTGCAGCTGAAACCTTGTGTTGGCCGGCACTTCGAGCCTGTTCGGCGATAAAGCACCATCCTTGAAGGTGATGGTGAAGATCGGCTCATCCGCCGCGCTGAGGTGCGATGCCGGTGAGCCGAGGAACAGCGCCGCCGCGACAAGTCGGGGCAAAGGCTTGCCGATCGCGGCCAACCCCTTTCCCGATTCGATCGCGCGCATTTCAACCCCTTCAATAGGCGCCCTTCTTGCCAATTCCCGCATAGGTGAACTCATATTCCACCGTGAAGGTCTTGAACCAAGGAGCAACGCCGGTTTCCTTATCCGTGTGGCGGCCGAAATGGGCATGCTTGTTCTCATCGGGAGGAATGATGGTCAGGCTGAGCTTATATTTGCCGGGCCCGAACAGCTTGACATTGTCGCCGTAATGGGGGCCGTCATTGGCAACCATGGGCGCGAAGTCGCCCTTCAGGGTCTTTTTGTCATCGAGCTTGGTCAATTCATAGGAAACCTCGAGATAGGGAATCCAGTCTCCCTGCGCAAAGCCATTCTTGTTGTCCTTGGCCGCCTTGATATCGGCTTCGATATGCACATCGGACTGGGCAGCCGGACGCATCACATCGGGCGGATCCATTTCAATCGGCTGCAAGTAAACCGCTCCGATCTCGAGCCCGAATTTCTCCTGAGGCTTGCCGATCGGATATTCCTTGGCCATCGCGGTACCGGCTGTGAACACCAGACCTGCAACGCATCCCAAAGCGAATCTTAGGCAGCTCATCCCGTCTCCGAAGTCGATATGTGGTTCGGATGTCTATACCATATTTTGAATTTAATTCATGTATTCAAGACAGAAAAGTCGCAGATTCTATTTTATAGCTATTATAAAAAGCTAGATTGGAAAGAGTTTAAACTACGGGTCATCTGGCAGAATGATTGTTCTGCGTCTGTATTGCCTCAAAGCAAACCATGATCACCCCATACCGACTCGACCCCCGCGTGCCAATGCACCCGGATAGCGGTCGGTCCATCGGATGGATAATGAAGCAACATCGTCTAGTGGGCGTACCCGTTCAGCCCTCATGCCGGCTTGCGAGCGGAGCACGAAATATCGATGGCCGCCCTGCGGCGGCCATCTCGCGAATAGCTGATTGACGTAGAAATCTGGAGCGGGCGAAGGGATTCGAACCCTCGACCCCAACCTTGGCAAGGTTGTGCTCTACCCCTGAGCTACACCCGCATCCGTTTCACACCTTTTCCGCTCAAGCGATTCGGAAAGTGGTACCCGAAGTGAGGACACGTCGCATTTTCTTGACGCGGTTTTGGCAGTTGCCTCGCTTTAAACTCGCTTCAAAAATGCACGTGCCTCCGGCTCGGTGAGCCGGCCGGAGCGCCTATATGGCGCAAACGGTTGCGGAATGCAACTCTCCAAGACGCCCAGGAAGCCAATGGCCTTCGGCCCCAAAAGCTGCAGGCGCAGACGCTCCGTTTGAACAGATCTTTTTCTCTCCACGTCTCTTCCCGCATGTCTCACGAGCAAGCGCAAAATCCTTCACGACCGCTCGCTTTCCCAGGAAGAATGAACTAAACGAAACGCCATGGATCCGCATCGCTCGAAGCAAAGGCTCATCTGAATGCAAGTGAAAGCCGCTTTCATCCTTACCGTGGCGTCTCTATCCCTGATGTCCAGTGTTGCTTTCGGCCAATCCGATGTGCGGGCCCAGCAGGTGGCCGCCTGCCAGGATGATGCCTATCGCTTGTGCCCGGACCAAATTCCCGATGAAGACCAGGTGACCCAGTGCATGGCCCGTCAAAAATCCAAGCTCAGCCCCGCATGCCGAGTCTGGTTCCAAGATTCGTCAAAGCGAAAGCACTGAACCTGAAGGACTGCCCTTTTGCGGCTTCGGCTTCTTAGCGCGCTTTCCGCTCGAACGGAATCGTTCGAGCGATAAGAAATCGCGCAAGATCAATAAGTTGAAGCGAATTCCGCAAAAGTCTGTCAACTTTTACGGAATTCGCTCTAGACTAGGCCGCCTGGGCGGCCGCCGAAAGGACGGCGCAAACATCATCGACGACCGCCTCGACCAGATCGAGGTTGTTGCCTTCGCCCATCACCCGCACGACCGGTTCCGTGCCCGAAGCGCGCACGATCAGGCGGCCATTCTTTCCGAGCTTGCTGCGGCCCTGTTCGATCACGCTGACAATGCCGGGTTCAAGCAGCGACTGCCCCGCCTTGCAGCGGACATTCTTCAGGACCTGAGGCACCGGGTCGAAGCGGTGGCAAATTTGGCTTACTGGCCGGTCTTTCTGCTTGATGATCGCCAGAAGCTGCAAGGCGGCGACGAGTCCGTCGCCGGTCGTGCAATAATCGAGAAGGATCGTGTGGCCACACGGCTCGCCACCGAGATTATAGCCGTTCTCCCGCATATATTCGAGCACATAGCGGTCGCCCACCGCCGTTCGCATGAGCGAAAGCCCGAGGCCTTCGATATAATGTTCGAGGCCGAGGTTCGACATGACCGTCGCGACGATGCCCGGCTTGGACAAGCGTCCCTCCGCGTGCCAACTCTCGGCAATCGCAGCCAGCAATTGATCGCCGTCGACGATCTTGCCCACCTCGTCCACAATGATGACACGGTCGGCATCGCCATCAAGCGCGATGCCGATATCGGCGCGCACCTCACGGACTTTCTTCGCGAGCGCCTCGGGTGCGGTGGAACCAACCGCGCGGTTGATGTTGAAGCCATCCGGTTCGACGCCGATCGCAAAGACTTCGGCACCCAGCTCCCACAAAGCCTCGGGCGCAACCTTGTAGGCCGCCCCATTCGCGCAATCGACGACGATGCGCAGGCCGTCAAGCGAAAGGCTGCGCAACAGGGTGCGCTTGGCGAACTCGATATAGCGGGCCCGGTCCCCCTCGACCCGCATCGCCCGGCCAATGTCGGCAGGCTTCGAGAGCTTAAGTGTCACCGGTTGGTTGAGCAGAGCCTCGATTTTCGCCTCGATGGGGTCGGAGAGCTTATAGCCGTCCGGGCCGAAGAGCTTGATACCGTTGTCCTCATAAGGATTATGCGAAGCCGAGATCATCACCCCCACATCGGCGCGCATCGAATGAGTGAGCATGGCGACAGCCGGGGTAGGCATCGGCCCGAGCAGGAGCACGTCGACCCCGACCGAGGTGAAGCCCGCAACGAGCGCGTTTTCAATCATATAGCCAGAGAGCCGCGTATCCTTGCCGATCACCGCCCGATGGCGATGCTCCCCGCGCTGAAAAACGATCCCTGTCGCCTGCGCGATCCGCATGGCGAGCTCCGGTGTGATGGCGCTGTTGGCGAGGCCACGGATACCGTCGGTTCCAAAATGCTTCTGTGCCATAGGGCTACGCTTCCCAAAATCCTGCCGGCGCTACGAAAAATCCAACGTGGATAAAACGGCCGAGCCTTGCGGGCTCATAAGGAGATAGATGCATATCGGTTCGTAGCCAGGCATTCAGGTCTCCATCGGATCAAATAATCTAGGATATTGTGGCGTGAAGTGGACAATACCTCAGAAGAGGGATTTTTTGTGCTGGCCCACGTGCATAAATTATCTCGCAGGATCGAAATATTCATATTTTGCCCGAAATTTGCCTTTCATCTTAATGCCAGGCCCATTTTGAAAGGGCGCCGAACGCCAGGATATCGGACCATGCGATTTTCAAAAGAGGTGGGGCGGGCTTTGGCATTGATGCCGCGGAAGCCCTTGGCGATGACCATGGTGATTGCCGGAGGGCTGAGCTTGAGCAGCCCTTTCCTTCTCGCCGCCGAAGACGACAGTCGGGGTGTCGACGTGGAGTCGCGCGGCGTGGCTTCTCCTCATCTACAATTCGTACAATTCGCCCAAGACTATGGCCGTCCTCCTGCGGATATGGGCGAACCGGGACTCGGGGCTTATCCGGCGGATCAGACAGAAGCTGGACAACTGATCTTACGCATCAACCGGCTTGAGAACCAGATGCGGCAGATCAATGGACAAATCGAGGAGATGCAGTTCGAGACCCGCAAGCTGCAAGAACAGCTCAGGAAATTTCAGGAAGACGTCGATTTCCGCTTTCATGAGGGCGCCGCTCCAGGGCCATCGGCCAAGCCCCTACAGAAGCGCAGTGATATGAACGATTTGAAGACTGCGGAAGATGTGGAGTCCACCGCCCCCGGCGGGCGGGGCGACGCGTTTGATCCAGGACAAAATCCGAATGCGCCGGGGGCCCCCCGCCCGCTGGGCAATTCTGCGGCCAGGCTCGCACCGCATTCGGCCTCGGATCCTGTCGCTTCCGTTCTGGAGCGCGATGATGACCCCGGCGCACCGCTCGATCTGACCCATGGCCGGGCTTCTGCGGCCCTCCCCTCCGCCCCTGCAAAACAGGCCGATGTTTCGGCGTCCGGGCATTCGACGCCCGGCGGAACCCTGATCGCACCGGCCACCAATTCGCCGCGCGAGCAATTCGATATCGCCTTGGCCTTCCTGAAGCAAAGGTCCTATGAGGATTCCGAAAGGGGCTTTACCAGTTTTCTCGCGGCAAATCCCAAAAGTAAGCTTGCTTCCGATGCGATCTATTATCTCGGTGAAACCTATTATCTGCGCGGCCGCCAACGAGAAGCAGCCGAGCAATATCTCAAGATTTCTACCCATTATGCGGATTCTCCCCGCGCTCCGGAGGCGCTCCTGAGGTTGGGTCAGTCGTTGAATGCCCTCGGCGCGAAAGAGCAGGCTTGCGCGACCTACAGTGAAATCGGTCGGAAATATCCGAATGCGCCGTCGATGGTCAAAATTGGCGCCGAGCGGGAGGCCAAAAAGGCGCAATGCTCATAAATGGAATTGGACCAGGGCTTTCCCGCTCCAGCAAGTGGTTCAAAGGTTTGGTCAACGGGCCCAACCCAGGTTTCCGTGGAGCATGAGCTCCGCGAGGTCCGTTCAGTGGCGATACCCATGTCCAGCGGGGATCTCTGGGAAGAGCGCGTCGATGCCGGCGCGATCGACCTTTCGGCCATATTCGATCCGTTTGCCGAGGCGCGCGGTCTTCTGCTGGCCGTTTCCGGTGGCCCCGATTCGGTTGCCTTGATGCTGATGGCGGTGGAATGGGCGCGCCGCGCTGCTGCCCCACCCCCGCTATTTGTGGCAACCGTCGATCACGGCTTGCGACAAGAGTCGCGCGAAGAGGCGGAAACCGTTGCCCGCTGGGCGGCAGCGCTGGCATTGCCACATGAGATTCTGACCTGGAGGGGTGACAAGCCCCGGACCCGGATCCAGGAGCTTGCCCGTGAGGCCCGTTATGCCCTCCTCATCGACCATGCGGTCAAGATCGGCGCCGACCATGTCGTCACCGCCCATCATGCCGATGATCAGGCGGAGACGATCTTGTTCCGTCTCTTGCGCGGGAGCGGCATCGCCGGCCTGACCGGAATGGCGCATTCGAGCCTGCGCAATGGGATTGTCGTTGCCCGCCCTTTATTGGCTTATCCCAAGGCGCGCCTCCTAGCCTATTGCCAAGCGAAAGCCCATCCTTTCCTTCACGACCCCTCAAATGCCAATCCGGATTTTGCCCGGACTAGGCTCCGGCGGTTGAGAGGACTTCTGGCGGATGCCGGTCTTGATCGGCAGGCGCTGCTCCGACTTGGCCGGCGCGCAGAGCGGGCCAATGCGGCACTTGCTCAGGCGAGCCAAGCCACGCACGCGAAACTCAAGATCGACCGCGGACCCGCTGCGTTTTCCGCCGATCTCACCCCGTTCACTCACCAGACGGAGGAAATCCTTCTGAGGATCCTGGCCGATGAACTAAAGTTGATCAGGGGGGAACGGCCCGTTCGATTGGACCGGCTCGAGTCTTTAGTGAGTGTTCTCATCGAGCGGCTGGCGAAGAGAAGTCCCTTCAGAGGGACCCTTGGGGGGATGATCATCGCCCTGGACAGCACCGGATGGCTGATGGTCCGGCAAGAAAAGACCCGGCGGCGCGGACAAGGCCACACTTCCCGCAAAGAGCGGCGGTGATGATCCCGAAGCCGGCAAAAGCTGCTCGACCCTTGGCATTTGGCGAATCCGCGCTTACATTGGATCGTCGCGGTTTTTGCGCCATTTGAACTTAACCCGTTTCGGTTTTCCGCCGGCCCTTACTGGCGGGAACGGATCGGACTTCGGCGGGACTTAAGATGAATCCGAATTTCCGGAATTTTGCGCTGTGGGTGATCATCATCCTGCTTGTCGTTGCGCTCGTCATGCTGTTCCAGAATCCTGGCCAGAGGGTGCCAGCTCAGGATATTGCCTTCAGCCAGCTCCTGAACGAGGTCGATCAGGGGCATGTCCGTGAGGTCACCATCGCCGGCAATGAGATCACCGGCCATTTCACCGACAACCGCGCATTTTCCACCTATGCGCCCTACGATCCGACCCTGGTCCAGAGC
>DATJTB010000300.1:0-4888 GCA_035503795.1 Methylocella sp. | reverse complement strand
AGTCCCATCGAAATATAGTTCAGGCGGTGCAAGCGTTCTTTCACGCATTGCGGATGATGACGCGCATCTGAAAGACATCCTTGTCCTTGATACCGCTACCAATGACCGGTTGCTTGCTGAAAACCAGCTCTTACCTGGCATCGGCATCCACGAGCTTATTTTCGGGGTGCCATATGATCGCATCGTCAATGCCGCATTCTGCCATGCGCACCCACTAGGTAGCCGTTTCAACGGGCCCGATCGCGGCGCCTGGTATGCCGGCTTCGAGCTCGAAACCTCTCAAACAGAAGTTGCTTTCCACAAATCGGTTGAACTTGCTGAGGTCGACTGGTTCGATGAGCAGGTCGCTTACGAGGACTATCTAGCGGATTTCAGTGCGGCGTTTCATGACATCCGCGACGATGCCCATTTCGCAAATTGTCTTGCGCCAGAGAGCTATGTCGCCTCACAAATATTAGCGCAGCAGCTAGTGGATGCCGGATCGCTTGGATTGATTTACCCAAGCGTCCGCCGAAAACACGGGACCTGTCTCGCATGCTTGCGACCGGCGCTGGTCATGAATGTGCGTAAGGACGCGACCTATCAATTCGTCTGGAAGGGAAAACCCGAGCCCGGCATCTTTGTTGTCTAACGAGTTATGCGGCGGGAGATCCGCTAACTACAATTGTCGATCTATTGATCTTTGTTGCGGCATCAGTCTTACGGGCAGCCTTCAATTCCACAAGTCTTTCGTTCGTGGCGGAATGCGAGACCCCATTATGTCCATTCGTTCCTCCTGACCGTGTGGTCCTGAAGTAGGCATACCAAGAATCAGTAGCCCTCAAACCAAGCCAATTGTGACTCTTTTTCAGAACTACAGGGGCCTTCGTGACCAATTTGAGGTCGTTTTCCACCGTCAATTTCACATCCTTATATGCGGAAGCTGATGGAGGTCCTAAACTCTGATGAACCCAGCTTCCCGCCGATACCAAAGACGTGCGGCGCTTTTGCCAGAGGAACCCATGAGGGCCGCGATTGCGAATCCTGAGAGCCAAACGGAAATCTTTGCAGGCCTCGTGGAGCGGGTGACCTTTCACAATGAAGACAATGGCTTTTGTGTCCTGCGAGTAAATGCACGGGGCAAGCGGGATCTCATCACGGTCATCGGACATGCCGCGACAATTTCGGCAGGTGAATTCATTCAGGCGAGTGGCGAATGGGTCAATGATCGCACGCATGGCGTCCAGTTTCGCGCGCGATTTCTCAAGGCCATGCCGCCAACGACCGTCGAGGGGATCGAAAAATATCTCGGCTCCGGCATGATCCGAGGTATTGGCCCTGTCTACGCCAAAAAGCTGGTCGCCAGATTTAGGGAAAAAGTCTTCGATGTCATCGAAGACGATCCCGATCAGCTCCAGCACGTCACCGGTATAGGACCGAAGCGGGCGCAGGCCATCATCGCCGGCTGGGCCGAACAGCGAGCTATCCGCGAGATCATGATTTTTTTACATGCGCACGGCGTCGGGACTTCACGCGCTGTGCGGATTTTCAAGACTTATGGGGCCGAGGCGGTCCAGATCATTTCTGATGATCCTTATCGGCTGGCACGAGACATCCGAGGTAGTGGCTTCCGGACGGCCGATGCCATCGCCATGAAAGTCGGGATCGAAAAAACAGCGATGATCCGGGCTCGCGCGGGGATCTCTTTTGCTCTTACTGAAGCGCTCGATGAAGGTCATTGCGGCCTCCCGCGCAACGAGCTGCTCCCTCTGGCCACCGAGCTATTGGAAATTCCGGAGCCGATCGTCGAAACGGCCCTGGCAGCGGAACTTGCGCAGGGCTCCGTGGTTGCCGATCAGGTTGAAGACAGCCTATGTATCTTCCTCGCGGGTCTTTACCAGGCGGAACAGTCAATTGCGACGCGCCTGCAGAGAATTGCACATGGCGCCTTGCCGTGGCCTGAAATCGATGCCGACAAGGCCATCCCTTGGGTCGAAGGGAAGACCGGTCTCACCCTCGCAGATTGCCAGAAAATGGCGATCCGGGTCGCTCTTTCTTCGAAAGTCATGGTTATTACCGGCGGGCCCGGCGTTGGCAAAACCACGCTGGTCAACACACTCCTGCGCATCCTTGCGGCCAAGAACACGAACATGCAGTTATGCGCGCCGACCGGCCGTGCCGCCAAACGCATGGCGGAAGCCACGGGCCGCGAAGCCAAGACGATTCACCGTTTATTGGAGACAGACCCAAAAACCGGCGGATTTCGGCGCAACGAAGAGCATCCGCTCCATGCCGATTTGATTGTCGTCGACGAAACGTCAATGGTCGACGTCGTCTTGATGAATGCCCTGCTGAAGGCGCTCCATGAGCGCACGGCTCTCCTCCTCGTCGGCGACGTCGATCAGCTCCCATCCGTTGGGCCTGGACAAGTCCTCGTCGACATCATCGCCAGCGGAGCTGTGACCGTTTTCCGGCTCTCGGAAGTCTTCCGTCAAGCCGCCCAAAGCCAGATCGTTCAAAATGCGCATCGGATCAATGCGGGCCAGCCTCCCGATTTTTCGAGGGCACATTCTGAGACGGATTTTTACTTTGTTGCGGTCAACGATCCCGAAACGGCGGTTGCGCGGTTGATTGATATTGTGAAGGTGCTCATTCCGAGGCGTTTTGGGGTCGGTCCGGTTCGAGATATCCAGGTGCTTTGCCCCATGAATCGAGGCGGCCTCGGGGCTCGCTCGCTTAATATCGACCTGCAGAAAGCCTTGAATCCGAAGACCGAGCCGCACATTCAGAAGTTTGGAACAACCTATCTGATCGGCGACAAGGTGATGCAAACCGAAAATGACTACGACAACGAGGTCTATAACAGCGACCTTGGCTTTGTCACCGCGATGGATAGCGAAACGGGAGAGATCGCCATTTCCTTCGACGGGCGTGAAGTTACCTATATGGCCGGTGAACTCGACCAGGTTGTTCTCGCCTATGCCACGACCATTCACAAATCGCAGGGCTCCGAATATCCAGTCGTCGTCATCCCTGTGACAACTCAGCATTACGCCATGCTTCAGCGCAATCTCCTCTATACCGGCGTCACCCGCGGCAGGCGACTCGTGATTCTCTTGGGGCAAAGAAAAGCCGTCATGATGGCGGTCAAAAATGTGTCGGGCCGTCGGCGCTGGTCCAAATTACGAGAATGGCTATCCCCTGCCCCGGTTTTTTCAGCTGGACAGGCGACAGCCCAAATCCTGCGATTTCGTGAGAATGCTAGCGATGCCAGAATGAAAAATGAACTTGGCGCGCGCAAAAGGTCTTGATCGCATGTCCACGCAAGACCGCCCAGAAACCGATGATGCCGGCGTTCGGCTTCCGATGATGCGGCAGCGTAAGATCATTCATGTGGACATGGATGCTTTCTATGCAGCCGTTGAACAACGGGATAATCCTGATCTCAGAGACAAACCGGTAGCCGTCGGCGGCGCCAGCCAGCGCGGTGTCGTCGCGACGGCAAGCTATGAGGCCCGCAAATTCGGTATCCATTCGGCAATGCCGTCTGTGATCGCGCAGCGGAAGTGCCCCGAGCTGATCTTCGTGAAACCGCGCTTTGATGTTTATCGCGAGGTGTCCCGCCGGATCCGTGCGATCTTCACACAATATACGGACGTAATCGAGCCAATATCGCTCGATGAAGCCTATCTGGATGTCACAGAAAACAAGAGAACCATCCCTGTTGCGACGCGGATCGCCGAGGAGATTCGTGCAAAAATTCGAGCTGAGACCGGTCTGACGGCTTCTGCCGGCATTTCATACAATAAGTTTCTAGCCAAGCTTGCCTCCGATCACCGAAAACCACGGGCTTTTCGTCATCACGCCCAAGATGGGTCCCGCGTTTGTGGAAACCCGGCCGATCGGCAAATTCCATGGGGTGGGTCCCGCGACGAGCGGCAAAATGAAACGTTTGGAGATCGCAACGGGCGCGGATTTGAAGGCGCAATCACTCGCCTTCTTGCAAGCGCACTTTGGCAAGATTGGCGCTCATTACTATTGGATCGCCCGCGGCATTGACAACCGGCTCGTGTGTCCAGACCGCATTCGGAAATCACTGGGTACGGAAACCACTTTCTTCTCGGATTTGACGGAGTTCAGCGCCATGCACGATGCGCTACAGTCGATTCTCGATAAGCTCTGGCACTGTTGTGCGACGAGTGGCATTCGTGGGCGCACGGTAACATTAAAGGTGAAGTTTGCGGACTTTCAAATCATCACACGGAGCCGCTCAGTCAGTCTTGTCGTTGCGAGCCGAAATGAATTGGAATGGATTGGCCTTGACCTCCTTCGATCGTTAATGCCCGCGCCCAAAGGAGTCCGTCTTCTCGGAGTCACACTCTCGAATCTTCGATTAGGCCCAGCGGGACAGCAAGACCAAATGATCTTAGAGCTATAATCTTTTTCGTCGGCTAGCCTGTTAGGACGTTTCTCGTTCGATGCGTGGTCATGGCGGCTTTGCGTTCATGCACGAACCCGCTTCGCGGGAGGGCGTTGAGGCGAGATCGAGCCTAAGCATCGAGTGAGTTGGGCGGCGTCTGTCGGGCTCCGAGCATGGAGGGTCACCCTTCATGCTCGTGAGGCAGATCCGATGTCCCAACAACCAAACTCCTCTCCCATCAGCCCGCTGCGGCGACGCATGCTCGGAAACATGGCCATGCGCGGCCTGCGGGAAGAGACGCAGCGCGACTATATTCGTTTCGTCCGGAGCTTCGCCGCCTTTCTCAGGCGATCGCCAGAGACCGCGACAGCCGAAGATATTCGTCGCTTCAAAGTCCATCAGGTCGAGAGCTGCGTGCAGCCGCCCGCCATCAACTGCACGATCTCAGCTCTGCGTTTCCTCTTCACTGTGACATTGAAATGAAGGCCA
>DATJTB010000299.1:0-3102 GCA_035503795.1 Methylocella sp. | reverse complement strand
TCAGCTGCAAGCCGGGCACGGTCAATGTCCTGGGTCAGATGGATGCGGTCAATCGCAAGAGCGGCCTGGTCACACAGCGCATCTAACAGCCGGGACTCTTCGGGCGTCAGAAAAAGTCCCGGCTTGTCGCTGTCGATCCCGACAACGCCGACGGCTCCACGTCCGGTTCGCAACGGCACGAACAGGTGCTTGGCGCCCGGCAAGGTATCGGCGCCGCGCCCGGCCGCTTGGTTTTTCTCCAAGCACCAACGGGCCGCAGCCAGATCAGCATCGTCGAGCCAGTCCTCCGGCGGAAAGCCGGCCTTGACGACAAGACGGCCGGCCTCAGGCAGGAGCACCACGACGCGGACCTTCAGCATCAAGGCAATTTGATGCACCGTTGCCCATAATAGATCGTCGAGTATGGCAACCCCGGCGAGCTTGCGGCTGAACATATAAAGCTCTTCCGTGATCCGTGTCCGGGATCGTGCCGAAACGGCCTCGTCTCGGACCCGTGCCGCCAAGTTGCTGGCGATCAGCGCCACAATGGTGAAGACGATTAAAACGACGAGATTTTCAGGGTCGGCGATGGTGAATGTATAGAGCGGCGGCAGGAAAAAGAAATTATAGGAAAGAACGCTAGCGAGACAGGCCAAGAGCGAGGCCCAAAGCCCGTAAGTCACCGCGCTCGCCAAAACCGCGATCAGGAAAACTTGCGCGAGGTTCGATACCCCAAGGGCCTGGCGCAGAAAGACGGCACCGATGGTCGCAATCGCAACATAGGCGAGGCTCACGATGTAGGCTTTGTAGTCTGTCCGTTTTGAGCTGGCAGTCCTGCTGTCGCTTTCGTGCTCAGTTCCCGCCATCGGTTCTTTCGCGCGGGCAGCGATATGAACTGTCGCGTCACCTGCCGCACGGATAAGTTTTTCCGTAAAGGATTCTCGGAAAAGAGCTCGCAGACCTCTGCGCCTTGGTTTGGCGGTGATGATATGCGCGAAATGGTTGACCGCGGCATAGTCTGCCGCAGTCAAAGCGACATCCGCTCCGGGAATGGAAATCGCGGCCGCGCCAAGTCTTTGCGCGAGGCGAAGACTTTGCGCAATCCTGTCGCGCTCAGCCTCGCTTAAGCGGCTGTCAGCTGGCGTTTCGACATGAATGGCCGTCCATTGCGCGCGCAGGCGGTCGGCCATTCGTTTGGCATGGCGAACGATAGCATTGGCGCCTTGTGCGCAATCCACCAAAGCGAGCACGCGCTCGCCTCCAGGCCATGACCCCTCGACGCGATGGGCGCGCATATAGTCGACCATTTGAGCATCGACCCTCTGCGCGGTCCGCCTGAGCGCGAGCTCGCGCAAGGCCGTGAGATTGCCTGGAGAGAAATAATTTCGCGTGGCACGCTCAGCCTGCTCGGGAACATAAACCTTGCCCTCGTTGAGACGGGCGATCAGATCCTCGGGTGTCAGGTCGACGACCTCGACCTCGCAAGCGAGATCGATGATCGAATCCGGCACAGTCTCGCGAACCCGGATTTTCGTTATGCCGGCGACGATATCATTGAGGCTTTCGACATGCTGAATGTTGAGGGTCGCATAAACGTCAATCCCGGAAGCGAGCAGTTCCTCCACATCCATGTAGCGCTTGGGATGGCGGCTCTCTGGCGCATTGGTATGGGCCAACTCATCGACCAGCACGAGGCTTGGCTTGCGGGTCAGGATGGCATCGAGATCCATCTCGGTAAGGGTTTGGCCTTTGTAAAGGACGATTCGCCGAGGGATGATCTCGAGCCCTTCGAGAAGCGCCTCGGTTTCCTTGCGACCATGCGCCTCGACGACGCCGATGACGGTATCGACTCCCTCCGCCTTTTTTGCCCGTGCGGCAGTCAGCATTTCATAGGTCTTGCCGACACCGGGTGCGGCGCCAAGAAAGATCCTCAAGCGGCCATGCTCGGCCTGCTGCGCTTCCCGCAAGAGAGCATCAGGCGATGGCCGACGATCGACGTTATCGAGTTTCTGCATAATGGCAGGGCTCTCGATGAATTTATTTCGCCAATATAGTCCGCAATCGCCGATCAGTCACAAAACGAACTGCCCGCGTGAAAGTGGACACTCAACCCGTCATCTCTCTACCGTTGGAATGAGACAGGCTAAATCATCCTTTTAAACGCTTCTTGCACTCCTTGATATAGGCATTCCGCTTCAGACCGCCATTGGAGTTGGTGGCGGCATTCGCGCGATATTGGTCAGCACAGGTTTTAAGCAGCGCGATGTCAGGCTTCTCGCCGGCATGAGCAGCAGAAATTTCCGTAGGAAAGACGGCTGCCGAAGCTCCGGTGGCCGCTCCCTCAGTTTTTGGCTCGGATCGCACCGACGGGGCGCTTTGTGGAGGTACTGGCGCCGCCGTCGCAATGGGCGGAGCATAAGGCTTGCCTTCTGGCAGGGCTTCTTGAGACAGGGGTGTTGTCGGTGGAAGGGCTTCGGTCTCCTCGGATGTGGGCGGGACAGCCGCGGGTGCCGGGGCGGCCTCCACCGCGGATAAATTCTCTTTGTTCTCAGAAGAGCCTCGTCTTCCACTCTCTGCCGAAAGATTCTCGCGCATTGGAAATGCTTTGTCGAGCATGAGATTGAGCTTCAGCACATTCACGCGCGGCTCTCCCAAAATGCCAAGAACCCGGCCGGACGTATTTTCGGCCACGAGCTGGCGAAGCTGGGCCTCGGATATGCCACGCGCTTTTGCAACACGCGGAACCTGGAACAGAGCCGCCGCGGGCGTGATATCGGGATCAAGCCCGCTTGCAGAGGTGGTTACAAGATCGACAGGTATCTTGTCGGATGGGTTCGTGGCTGCCAATTGATCGGCGTCCCCCTTGATACGGTCAAGAAGTGATTTTGACGTAGGCCCGAGATTCGAACCTCCGGAATTGCTCGCATTATAGGGTGCAGGCACAGTTTTGGTTGGATCATTCGGATCGGTATCCGTCGTGGCGGACGGACGGCCGTGAAAATAACTGTCGCTCGTGAAATTTTGTCCGATCAGCTCAGAGCCGATGATCCTACCATCATGCTCGATCAGGCTTCCCTTCGACTGATAGGGGAAGAGGAAGCCTGCCAATCCGGTCATCGCGAG
>DATJTB010000298.1:0-6323 GCA_035503795.1 Methylocella sp. | reverse complement strand
AAGGGCGCGGGAGCAATCCGCGTCCGGTGCTTGAACCTAGCAGCAAACGTGTGAAGCGGTTTTGCGCTCGCGTTGATCTGGCGCCCCTACCTGATCACAGGCGGCTCCGGTCAGGCTTTGGCCGCTAGCTCCAGCGCGGCGATCAAATCTGCATTCATATTTCATTAAGTTCTGGACAAAAGGAAAAAGTCAGACTCAGATGAAGCTGATTCGGAGAGATGCGGCACATCGACTCCGGTCAGTTTCGAGGGGGCCTGATATGGCTAGCGCTGAAGAAGCGCGTGCGTCCGTTTGCGCGGGCGCAGCGTTGGAACATGACCTTTCCGCAAGGCAGCCCGCAGACTTCCCGCTGACCCAGCTTGAAGTCTGGGTCCGCCGTGCCGTGCCGGCGATGGTGGCGCTGTTTGCCGGCGCGCTGATTGTCATCTCCGTGACCCTGTCGCGCGATGCCCATGACCGGGCCATGGCTGATGCCTTCAACAGCCTTGAGCTCACGGCCTCCATGATCACCGAAAATCTCAGTGCGGCCTTTCGGGCCGAGCCGCGCATGGAGCTTGGCACGGCACTGGCCCAGGCTGTGCCGTCCTACGCTCGGGCGCATGGCCAGCAGGTGCTCGTGAGCGACGCCGACGGCAATATCATTGGTGCAAGACCTTCCGCGGCAGACTTCGTCAACACGAATCCGCCTAAGACCCTCAACGATTATCTGGGCCCAAGCCAGCCCTTGACGGTTTTCGCCGAAAAAGCCGGCGTCTTGCGGATCGATCTCGCCGACGGGTCGGAGGCGCTCGCCACCGTTCACACGCTCAACGCGCCTTTCGGTCAGGTCGCTGTCCTTTATCCGCTCCCCAATGTGCTCGCCGAATGGGAAACATCGAGTTTCCGCGCCGCGGTTCTGGTCATCGCCACGGTGATTGTCCTCACTGCTCTGGCCCTCGCCTATTTCTGGCAGGCCTCCCGGGCTCGCGATGCCAATCAGCTCTGTCTGCGCATGCAGGGTCGCGTCGATGCGGCGCTTGGGCGCGGCCGATGCGGCCTCTGGGACTGGGACTTGGCGCGCGGCAGGATTTATTGGTCGGATTCAATGTATGAGATTCTCGGGCTGACCGCCGAGACCCGCTACCTCTCGTTCGGCGATATCCATGCGCTCATTCACCCGCAGGATGGAGATCTCGCGTCCATGGCCGAGATGCTGGCGAGCGGCCAGGCGGATTCGATCGACCATGCCTTCCGCATGCGGAATGTGCAGGGCGAGTGGGTGTGGCTCAGGGCCCGTGCCGAGCTAGTTCGCGAACATCCGGAGGACCTGCCTCATCTCGTCGGCATCGCCGTCGACATCACCGAGCAAAAGGCGCTCGCCGAGCGCAGTGCCACGGCAGACCTGCGGCTGCGCGATGCGATCGAGACCGTGTCGGAGGCCTTCGTCCTCTGGGACGCCGACAACCGCCTCGTCATGTGCAATTCGAAGTTCCAGAAATTCCATCATCTCTCCAATGAGGCCGTCGCTGCCGGCACGCCTTATGCGCAGGTCATGGCCAGGGGCACGCCGCCCGTCATTCAGACTCAGATCGCGCTTGGCGAGCGTCCGCTCGCCAGCGCCCGCACCTATGAGGCGCGGCTTGGCGACGGCCGCTGGCTCCAGATCAACGAGCGGCGCACCAAGGACGGCGGCTATGTTTCAGTCGGCACCGACATCACCGCGCTGAAGCGTCATGAGGAACAGCTCATGGAGTCCGAGCGCCGGCTGATGGCAACCGTCGCCGATCTGCGCAAATCGCGCCAGACGCTCGAATTGCAGGCCCAGCAGCTTGCCGATCTGGCTGAAAAATACTTCGAGCAAAAGGCCGAGGCCGAGACAGCGAACCGGGCGAAATCCGAATTTCTCGCCAATATGAGCCATGAGCTGCGCACCCCGTTGAACCACATCATCGGCTTTGCCGATATGATGTGGGGAGAGAAACTGGGGCCCCTCGGCTCGCCGAAATATGTCGAATATTGCCAGGACATCAAAGAGAGCGGCGAGAAGCTGCGCGACGTGATCGAGGACGTCCTTGATATGTCGCAGCTCGAATCCGGCCGCTTCCAGATACAGAAAGCCGATTTTGCGATCGACGACGCGATTGGCGGCGCAATCGCCGAGATCCGGACGATCGCAGCGGAAAAGGACGTCATGGTCAGCGCTGATCTCAAGCCCAGCGAGAAACTTCACGCCGATCAGAAGGCCATCGAAAAAATCTTCACCATCCTTCTGCGCAACGCGGTGAAATATACGCCGTCCCAAGGCCGTGTCAGGGTGCGCACGCGATTTGTGCTCGGGGCTCTGAACGTCTACGTGGAAGACAGCGGAATGGGAATAGCGCCAGCGCCGCTTGCAAGGCTTGGTCGGCCCTTCGAGCAATTGGGCACACTGACTGATGGCATGAAGGGCACAGGCCTGGGGCTTGCCATCGCCCGCTCGCTCGTCGATCTGCATGGCGGCTCGATAAGGATCAAGTCCTCGGTTGGCGTCGGCACGATCGTTTTGGTCCATCTGCCGGTCTCACGTGATATGCCGCGCCAAAAGCTGCTGCGCGCCGCGGGCGCCTTTCGTCGCCCCGCAAAACCGGCGCAAAGACTACGCGCCGTATCTGGGTGACAGGATCCTTTCAAAGCACGCGCGGACTTCCGCTCGATACTTGGCGAGATCACTTTCAAGCGCGCCCAGGCTGCCCACCCCGGCAAGTTTGGAAAGCCGCTCCTTGACCGCCCGATTGGCCTGCCGCGGGTCCTTGCCAGGGTCGAGACTCAACTGCAAAATCTGCGTGACATCCGAGAAAAGACGATGAGCCCTTATAAGAAGTTCCATATCCTTGCCCGCGAGCAGACCCGCGCTGGCGGCCGTGGCGAGGATGTCGCACGGCGAAACATGAATGAGGCTTGGGCTCGCGTGCGCATGACGCAGCAACAAATATTGGGCGATGAATTCAATATCGATCAGGCCGCCTGCGGCGAGCTTCAAATCCCAGGGATCGGAATCGCCCTTCTCGCGGGCAATCAGGGCGCGCATCTCCTTGACCTCCTGCGCCAGGCCCGCACCACGCGGCCTCGTCAGAACTGCGCGAATGGTTTGGTCGATAAGGGCGCCGAGGTGCGGTTCGCCGGCAATGACTCGGGCACGCGTCAGCGACATATGCTCCCAGCTTTCGGCATCCTCCGCCTGATAAGCGGCAAAGCTCAAAAATTGGGTCGCGAGTGGACCTTTGCGGCCGGATGGACGCAGCCTCATATCGACCTCATAGAGTCGTCCTCGCCTTGTCGCGACGGTCAGCGCCGAAATGAGGCGCTGGGCGAAGCGGATGTAATATTGCAGGGCATGGAGCGGCCGCGGACCGGTGGATTCCGGGTGATCGCGATCGAAATCATAAATGAGGATAAGATCGAGATCGGAGGCCGCAGTCATTTCCCGCGAGCCGAGCTTGCCGAGTGCCAGCACACAGACGCGGCCGCCGGACACAAGCCCATGCTTGGCAGCGAAATCCTCCTCGACGCGTCTCAGCGCTGCCTCGACGATGCTGGCCGCAAGGCCGGAATAGGCCAGCGCCGCCGTGGCCGGCTCGATCAAGCCGGACCACAGGCGCAACCCGATCGGAAAAAGCTCCTCCTTGGCGAAATCGCGCAAGGCATCGAGGAATTCTTCCATGTCATATTGAGGCTGCAGGACTTGGCCAGCCCGTTGCCGGAAGGCCGCGTCGTCGAGTGGCGCCTTCAGGACATTCGGGTCGATCGCGGCATCGAGCACATGGGGATGGCTGATGATAGTGCGGGCGAGCCTTGGCGCGCCGCCAAGAATGGCTGCGAACAGGTCGCAGATCGGCGGGTTGGATTTCAAAACGAAGAAGAGCTCCGTCGCCGCCGGCATGCCAGCGAGCGCCGCGTCGAACCCGGCAAGCGCCGCGTCCGTATCACCCGAGCGCGCAAAAGATTGCAGGAGGAGCGGCGTGAGCTCGGTCAGGATTTCCCGCGCCCGCGCGCTGCGCATCGCCGGGCGGCGGCCGAAATGCCAGCCGCGGATTGTCTCGGCGGCGAGCGACGCCTCTTTGAACCCGAGGCTTGCCAAGGTTTCGAGCGTCTCGGGATCATCCGCCGTGCCGGTGAACACAAGGCTGCCAGCCGGCATGTCAAGCCTCGGCGCATGCTCAAAGAGGCGACCATAGTGATGCGAGACGAGCCGCAGCCGATGGGTCATCACGCTGCAAAAGCGGCTCTTGCGCGCATAACCGCAAAAATGAGCAAAGCGGGTCAGCGCTTCCGGCTCGCTTGGCAACTGTTGCGTCTGTTCATCAGCCACCATCTGCAGACGGTGCTCGATCTCGCGCAGGAACAGATATGAGTGACGCAGATCGGTGACGGCATCGTGCGTCACCCAGCCTTCCCGGCCGAGTTCCTCGAGCATGTCGAGCGTGCGGGAACCACGCAATCGCGCCCGCTTGCCGCCGAAGATCAGCTGCTGGGTCTGGACGAAGAACTCGATTTCGCGGATGCCGCCGCGGCCGAGCTTCAAATCATGCCCCGCGACGGTGATTTCCTCATGGCCACGCAGAGCATGTATCTGGCGCTTCATGGCGGCGACATCGGCGATCGCCGCATAGTCGAAATATTTGCGCCAGATGAAGGGCTTGAGATTGGCTAGGAAGGTCTCGCCCAGCACCTTGTCGCCGGCGACAGGCCGCGCCTTGATGAAGGCGGCGCGCTCCCAATTCTGACCGAGGCTTTCATAGTAGGAATAGGCGGCCGGCAGGCCAATCGCGACGGCGGTTGAACCGGGGTCTGGCCGCAAGCGCAAATCGACGCGCGCGACATAGCCGTCCACTGTGCGCTCCTGGAGGAGCTTGACCAAGTCTTTGGTCAGGCGGGCATAGAGCGTCGCCGAATCAACGGCACCGGTCAGTGCCGGGCTGAAGGGATCGTAAAAGACGACGAGATCGACATCGCTCGAATAATTGAGCTCGCGCGCACCAAGCTTGCCAAGCGCCAGAATGACAAGCCCGCTCGCCGCTTCGAGATCGGCTTCAGGTGCAATTGCCAGCCGGCCGGCGCTGACCGCGCCACGCAATACATGGCGCAAGGCCACCGAGATGAACACATCCGCGGCGCGGGAAAGCGCCTCGGTCGTGGCGAGAACATCCTGGACACCGCCAAGATCCGACAGTGCGATGAGAAGAGCGGCCTCCTGCCGGGCGAGCCGCAGCAGGCGCATGATCTCAGTCTCGCTTTGCACTTCAGTGCTGACGGTTTCGAGCTCGATTAGAACATCGAAGAGACAATCCTCCGGGGCTTTCGTCAGGCAGCGGATCAGTCTCGCCACATCCGCCACCGCCAACCGCCAGAGAAAGGGCGAATGGGCGGCAAGCGCCAGAAGCAAAGCCTGGACAGCGGGCTCGGCGGCCAAACCGGACAGTCCGGCAGCCTTCGGAAGGCCGAGTAATTCGCTCAACCGCGCCTCGGCTCGCTGACGGTCGGAGAGACACGGCGCCGTCCGGATACGCCGCCAAAGGGGTACACCCGCCGCCGCATCTGTCGAGACCACGGCTCAGGCGGCCTTTTCTGTTGTCCGCAGCCCCTCCGGCGGCGAGGGCGCTTGGCGCTGGACCGTCGGAAGCTGGAGGATCGCCTTGAGCCCGGGCCGATTATCCTCCAAGCGCAAGCTACCACCATGCAGGCGGGCGACCGCGGCGGCGAGGGATAAACCAAGGCCCGAGCCGGGCCGCGATCGAGCGTGTTCCAGCCGCACGAACCTGTCAAGCACCCGGACACGATCGCATTCGGCGATCCCGGGACCATGATCGGCGACGATGAATTCGACTCCGCCATCGCAGCGCTTCGCCGCGATGGCGACAATACCATCCTTCTCGGACAAGCGTACCGAGCTGACTCCTGCGGCGGTCTTGTCCGTCTCCATGGTGGTCTCGGAGCTACCGTGTTTCAGCGCATTATCGACGAGATTGGCGATCGCCTGCCCGACCAGCTCGCGACTGCCATACAGGATGAGTCCCCTTTCAACGGCAATCGACAAGCTCATGCCCCGCTCCTCGGCAGCCGGCTCATAGAGCTCGGCAACATCGCGCGCGACGGCACCGGCGTCGAAGTCAACCATGCCTTCCCGCCCAGCGCCGGCTTCGGCGCGTGCAATGCTCAACAAAGCCTCGAAAATTTGGATCAGCCGATCGGATTCCTCAAGCGCCTGTTCGAGCGCACCCCGGTAGTCCTCCGGCGTCCGGGCGGTCCGCAAGGCCTGCTCGACACCGGCGCGCAGGCGGGTCAGGGGCGTCTTCAAATCATGTGCA
>DATJTB010000297.1:0-7644 GCA_035503795.1 Methylocella sp. | reverse complement strand
ATCTGGCATGGGCGATCAATTAACGGCGTGAGCTTAATCACCATCTTGCCATGATTGGCAATTTCTAGGACAATCGGGCCACTCCACCCTGGCTGAATCCATGGCGCAGTTTGGTGCATGCTTAACCCGAGCCTTGCGTATGTGCTCCGTCCCTCAACGAGGGCAATTAGGTGCTTTGGTATCTTTATAGATTCGTGCGTAAGAGCCAGAACGAATTGTCCAGGATGAAGTTCAAAATCTTCCGGTTTGCCAAATTTGCCTTTGGGTGAAAGCTCTTGGGTATCCCACAGCGCTAGGTTGCCTACAGATTTTAGCCCTTCAGCGATCGAAATCGTAATTCCCTTAAGGTCTTTGTATTGAGTAAATTGGAATCCTAGCCTTAGATCGACAGACGCCTCTCCCCATTGATTATCTTCTAGGAACGGGGAAAATCCGACATTCCCAGCGTCTACCTCACGCCTAATATCAATCTGCGAAAGAATCATGCTGTCGCCTTTAAAATTCGCGCATTCGGCGGAAGTGTGGCCAGTCCAGTTGTTGTGAAAAACGAACCAGAAAGCATCACCATTGTTCCTGATTCTGAAGCCTCTCTTACCACCGCAGCAAGATATTGATTGCCGGACTTCTCAATTATCAATTCGGCACGAGCGAAGCCCGATATCGGTCCGTCTTGCGTATTAACCGTAACGAGTTTTTCGCCTGGGAATGCGCCAGCATCAACTTCAGTCGGCACCAAAACTTTTTCACCGAGCGTTAGCATGGCAGTTCTCTCGATTCATGTTGGTTAATTTTGCGAGATCGAATCATTTATGTAGCAAGCTCAGTCGCAATGCTAGATGGTATTGTCAAAAGTTAACAGGCCTTCAACGCACCATTAATCCTTGGGTCAATCTCGTATATAGGTCCGATCCATTCGAGCGGAAAGCGCGCTAGCCGCGTTACGCCAGTACCGGATCGATGCGCCGCGGCTCCTCAACAATGCGCACCGGTGTCCACTTCGCTGGAAAATGCTCCAGGTTCAGCCGGCTTGGTTCAGCCGGTTCGAAACAGGCACTCCATCAAGCAACGGTCGTGTCTTCGGGGTGCGCTTCCAGGTGCCGGAAGCGCCGAACATCGTCCGCAGAATCGAAGGCGCATTCGAAAGGCTGAGAAAGATCATCAAAGGGATCAGCGAAGCCAAGGTCAAAACATAGCGCCACAGCGGGCCGCGCCGCAGGCTCATGTAAGGAACGAGCGTCAGGCCAACCCCGATCACCGCGATCAGAGCCGCAATGATCGCAAGAATGGGCAGGTAAGGAGTGAGGTCGCCATCTCTCAGTAGTACGCAGGCGAGCAGCGCGGCGCAGGCAACCGCGACGCAAGGATAGAAGAGCTGGATGAGGATCAGAAAGCTTGCCGAGAGCTTGCGCCATAAGGACCAGTCGGCCTGGCCGATCTCGATCACCATCTTGCGGGCGACCTGAACGAACCCGGTCGACCAACGCTTCTGCTGCACCTGCCAGTGCGCAACCTTTTCCGGCACGAGGCCCGGCACGGCGGGGTCCATGGCAAAAATTCCATGCCAACCGGCAATCTCGGCCCTTATGGTGAGATCGAGATCCTCACAAAGCGAGTAGCCGAGCCAGCCCCCCGCCGCCTCGATCGCCGCGCGCCGCCAGACCCCGCCCGTGCCATTGAACTGAAAGAGCCAGCCGGCTCGCGCGCGCGTCGCCTGCTCCATGGCGAAATGGGCATCGAACATGAGGCCTTGCGCGCAGGTCAGCCAATTCGTCCGGTAATTGGAAAATTCGCAGCGCGATTGCACGAAGGCGGCGCTCGGATCGGCAATCAGGGCTGGAACGACGGCCTTGAGCCATTGGGCCGGAGGGCGGAAATCGGCATCGAGCATAGCGACAAACGGCGCATGCGACTGGGCGAGGCCCGCCGCAAGAGCGCCCGCCTTATAGCCGCTGCGCGTCCCTCGACGCAGATGCGTGATATCAAATCCCTCTATGCGCAAGCGGCGGACAACCGCGCCGGCAATCACCGGTGTTTCATCGGTGCTGTCATCGAGCAGCTGAATATGCAATTTTTCCCGTGGCCAATCGAGGCCTGCCACCGAGCATAGGCAGCCGGCGACCATTTCCGGTTCATTGAACGCCGGGATCTGCACCAGGACGTGCGGCAGTTCCGCATCGGCCAAGGGTGGGACCTCGACTGTCCGTCCGAGCTTCTTGCCGGACAGGTACTCGAAAAGATTGATCCCGATGAGTAAGAGGAAGCTGCCGCCGACAAATAGTAGCCCGCCCAAAGCGGCGAGCAAAGCGGTCTCGCTCACGAATCTTGCGAGTTCCGGAAAGCCCAAAGCCTGCTCCTCTCCGTGGCTCGGTTCTACCGGCGGCCCGCCCACTCAGCTGTCGCGGGCCGTTTATTGACCGAGTAATCAAAGGTATGTAGCTTGAGCTTGAAGCCCAATTCCTCGCGATGGACAACAAACAAATTGCAACAATTTATTTCATAAATTGAATATTTTGTGATTCAACTTGGGAAAGCACGGATGATCGCCTGTTCTTTCCAGAAAGACGTAAGAATCTTTTAACGAATACGCTCATGCGTTCGCGGAATGTTGACGTTGAAGCCTGCCATGACTTTATCGACTAGCCGGATTGGGAGAATCCGGCTCAATCGGGCCAGCCAGTAGAGGCTTTTCGGGAAAGCGATGATGGCCTTATGACGGTCGAGTCCGCGCTTGATGAGATATGCGGCCTCTTTGGCGCTGATTTCGAGCGGTTTTATGGCAGAGATGCCGTCATTCAAAGGCGTCTTCACAAAACCGGGAATCACAAGGCTGATTTCCACCCCTTTCCCGGCAAGGCGTCCACGCAGTGATTCGCTATAGGCGTGGACCGCTGCCTTGGTCGCGCAATAGGCGGGCGCATAGGGCAGGCCGCGCAAGCCGGCAATTGAACCGATGAAGGCGATCTGGCCACGTTTGCGCATGCACATCGGCGCGATCAAGGGTTCGGCGGTGTTGAAAACGCCAATGAGATTGATGCTGACGATGGCGCGCACGGCGTCCGGTGATTCGGCGAATTCATCCGGCGCAAGGCCGGTGGTGATCCCCGCATTGGCAATGGCAAGGTCGATGGGTCGGCTGGCATCGGCGGCGGCGATGAACTTCGCCATGGCGGCCTGATCCCGCACGTCGATCAAACCCACCTGAACTTCTGAGCCCTTGGCATGGGCGCCGGCGGCGGTGGCCGCAAGCCTTTCCCGATCCCGGCCGATCAGCGACAAGGTCACATCTGGGGCGGCATATTGCAGAGCGAGCGCCTCTCCGATGCCGCTCGAGGCACCGGTAATCAGGACGTGGCTTGGCGCCATTTCAGTCCGACCTTTGGGATGGAATCAACGCGGCGGCCTCCGCCAGGATCACCATCTCATCACGCCCGTTGCGGGCAGTGAGCCGCAAGGTCAGCTCCGCCTGGCGAACCCGCAAGACGCGCCCGCTGAGACGGATCGATTCGCCGGAAAACACCGGTCGCAAGAACTTGGCCGACAGGCGCGCGATGAAGAGATCCTTGCGCCAATTCATGAGATAGGGCTCAAAACAGGCGAGCATCAACATGCCCTGCACCGGGTTTGCCGCAAAACCCGCCGCTTGCGCCACGGCTAGATCGAGATGGAGAGGGTTATCGTCGCCGGAGACCAAGGCATAGCGGGCAAGCGCCGCAGTCGAAAAGGGGCCGTATTCCACCACACCGATCGCATCGCCGGTATTCGGAGCGCCGTCAGCCGTCGAGACGGCTTGCGCTTCCCTCATGGACTTTGATCCGTTTCGGCGGGCACGATCCGCAGCACCGTCTCAAGGGCGCAGGACAGGCCCTCGGAATCCGAAACCCGCAGACGAACGGTCAGTCGCGACGGCTTTTCGCTCAATTCGAGTTCGAACGCGAGCTCATAATCGTGATCGATCTCGAGGTTTTTGACCTGTGCAAAACGTTGCCCTTCATGCACCGGCAGGAAGCCCGCTCCGAGCGCTTGGGAAACGGCCCGGCGAACGTCGGGCAGAGTGAGCCAGCGGATGGGATAAGTCAGGGGCATGAAATCTTGCCCGCCAAGGCTGCCGGTCTCGAGGGCGAATGCGGCAGCCTCGGCGCGATCGGTGCGAACCCGGATCGGCGGCAACTGCAAAAGAGTTGTCCCACTCCGAGAGCCGGGGTTCGAGGAGCTGACAGCTTGATCCCGGAGCTCTGGCGCGGCCCCGCTCATCATGCGGCCTCGGCCCGCCGGACGATGAGGCTGGCGTTGATCCCGCCGAAAGCGAAGGAATTGCTCAAGGCAGTACGGATCCGCATGGGCCGCGCTTCATTGGGCACGGCATCGACGGGACATTTGGCGTCCGCTTCGCGCCAGTTGATGGTTGGTGGCGCGATATTGTCGCGCACCGCGCCGATCGTCACAACGAGCTCAAGCGCGCCGCCGGCTCCCAGCGCATGGCCATGGACCGGTTTTGTTGAAGACACAGGTAAATGCGTCAGATGATCGCCAAAGACGAGGCGCAAGGCTTCCGATTCCGTGGCATCGTTGGCGGTCGTCCCAGTTCCATGCGCATTGACATAATCGATATCCTCAGGCGCCGCCGCCGCATCGATCAGCGTGCTGCGCATACATGCAGCTGCGCCCTCGGCATCCGGGCGAACCGGGTCCTTGGCATCGGCCGAAGTGCCATACCCCAAGAGTTCGACGAGTGGCGCGGCGCCGCGGGCGTTCGCAGCATGGGATTCCTCGAGCACGAAGACGCCGGCGCCGGCACCCAGCACCATGCCGTTGCGTCCCTTGGAAAAAGGCCGGCAGAAATCCGGGGTCAAAACGCGCAGAGCTTCCCAGGCGAGCATCGAGCTGTTCGACACGCAGTCCTCGGTTCCACCGACTATGGCGCGATCGATCATGCCGGAGCGGATGAGATGGAAGCCGATGCCGATCGCCTGCGTTGCCGATGAGCAGGCGCTTGCCACGGCAAAGCAAGGGCCGGTCGCCCCGTATCGTATGCTCAAAAGCGAGGGGCAAGCGCTCGGAATGAGGCGGGGAACCGTCAAGGGATCCGGGCGTCCCTGCTCGACCAGCGTGTGATAGAGGCCATTTTCGATCGTGTGCATGCCACCGATCCCGGTACCGATGATGGTGGCGGTACGGGGACCGAAGGGCTGACTCGAGGCCAAGCCCGCCTGGCCGATCGACTCATCGGCAGCGACGAATAGATATTGGGCGACCGGATCGCAGAAGGGCAGCTCGGCCGGCGTCAGATGGGCGGCCGGATCGAAATCCTGCACTTGTGCGGCGATCCGGATACGGCCGCGGTAAGGCCGTATGAAATGGGCTTCGCCGACACAGGAGCGTCCTTCGCGAGCCGCCTGCCAGAGAGCCGGCGCCCCAATGCCCGCCGCCGAGACGGCACCCATACCGGTTACGACGACCCTGCGCCCGGAGGTCATTTATGATTTTTCTTTGATGATATAGGATGCGATCGCGTCGATCAGGTCTCCGATGTTCTTCGCCTCATGAAAGGGACCGTCCATCGGGATGTAGACATCGAATTTTTCCTCGATGGCTGTCAGGATCATCACAATATCGATTGATTTCAAATCGAGGCTTTCAATCGTCGCATCAAGCGTGGCTTTTTCACGATCGACCATTCCCTCCTTGACGATCACATCGATGATCTGCCCCGCAAGTTCGGGATGATCGAGGGTTTTCGTTTCCACCGACGACTCCTTGCAAAATATCAAAGGGCCCGCCCGGTTCACGCGGCCGGCCTACGAGAAGACGCGCGCCTTTCAATAGCATCCTCGCAAAAAACTTGACGATCGAAAAGCGGCAAAGCCTGCAGTGCCTCCGTGACTCTTGAGGATGGCTGGCGAGACGCGCGCCAAACCAAAGAGGGAAGAAGACTTTCAAGGGTTAGACTAATCCGGGCGGGAAATAAAGTCCCTGCGCCCGGCCGTGCACTGTTGATTAAAAGGCAAGAGCTCAGGGCCTCAAGCGCAAGATGAAGACGGATCAATCGAAGTGAGCGTCGCGACCGCTACAAGATTTAGCTAGCCGGCTCTCGCTTGTTCGGCGCGGCCCGGTGCGGGCTATTGTGGCGGCACAAAAGGAGCAGACGGAACTAATGGTTGCGGATAGCTGCATGGGTTATCGGCTTCGTCTTTAGTGAATCTATCGGCCCCCCATGTTTTTGATTTGGTATTCGTTAGCGCATTTCGGAGAAGCATCAAACTCACTTTGATAACTAGCCTCATCTTGCTGGCAATAACGATCAGCGCAATTCCAGTGCGGGCACAGGCTATCAGTTGTATTAGCAACAATGCCGCTTTTAACGATGAGTTTTACCGCATCTATCCGAAAGCAATATTTCGTTACGTGGCGTTTCCCGAACACGTCACTATAGTGAATGCTTCCATAGAAAAAACGTCCAAGATTGTTGTGCTGGGTCCAATCCAGCCATAGTGTTGAGCTGGTCGGTCAGCGCAAGAATTGGGTTGCCAGCTCTTGTGATCATTTCATCTGTACTTGGCGCTACAGCGACTATTTCAACGTCCAAAGCTGGCGTTGGGCCGCTATTTCGAACGAGTGGCGAGAAATCAATTTTAGATGGATCGCTTCGATTAGCTTCTTGTCTCAGGCCGTCGACGCTTACGAAAGCTCTGTGAGTATCCAGTGTGTCCGACAAGATGAATCCGGATACTAGCAACCCAAGTCCGGAGACTATAGCCAATACGATGACCACCCGCTTGAGTTCCGCATTCAGGAACAGGCGGCTATAAGAAACCGAAATGTGAAAGAAAACCGCATCGATTGCCGCTATGCTTATAACCGAACCGACAAGCACCAATGCGTTAATCAAGCTTCAAGTCCTGTAGCGTTTACGCCATAATACCACATTCTGCCACGATGGGATAGCGGGAGATAATTCTGAAGCCAAATACTCCAAAATTATTTCGATGCTGCTTTGACCCTGCCGTGCCTTTGATAAGTTTGGGACAGCTCCTAGATTTGGAACCGGCCTTGCTCGCCGTTCATCTGGTTGAGCCGAAGGGTCGCGTCGCGCGTTTGCGGTTGAAAGGGATTGAAGGGCCGTTTTAAAAATGATGCCGTCGTGTCAAGCGGCAGAACCGCCCTATAGAGGGTTTCCCGCTTCTGTCGAATCGGGAAACGGCTCCAGCTTTTTGATATGTCGCATTTTCTCAACGCGAACCGGTATCCACTTCGCTGGAAAATGCTCTACACCTGGCGTGTCGCGAGAACGGGCAGGGCCCGCCCAAGGATCAAAACGAGGGATCATCCGGCAGGCATAGACCGGCTGCTCCGGGAGCAAGACCGATGTCCAAAAAAATCTATCCCGTCACCGCCAAGTGGCAAGGGCGCGCCTATGTCGATAGAGCCAAATATGAGGAGCTCTATGCCCGCTCAGTCGCGGATCCCGAGGCTTTTTGGGCGCAAGAGGCCAAAAGGATCGACTGGATCAAGCCTTTCACGAAGGTCAAGGACACATCGTTCGGGCCGGCTTCCGTCTTCATCCGCTGGTTCGAAGACGGGACGACGAATGCCACCTTGAACTGCATCGACCGGCACCTGCCGCGGTGCAAGAACCGTATAGCGATC
>DATJTB010000296.1:0-5445 GCA_035503795.1 Methylocella sp. | reverse complement strand
ACGTTGACATGCGTAAGGCTACAGGATACACATCGGAATGATAAGGAGCTTCCGGCATCGCGGCCTGAAACGGCTTTACGAGCGCGGGGACCAGTCGCAGGTCCGCGCCGACATGCTCGACAAGATCGAAAACATCCTTGCCGTTCTGGACCGCGCCAAGGAGCCGGACCACATGAGCCTGCCCGGATTCCGGCTGCATCCGCTGAAAGGCGATTTGCGCGGGTTCTGGGCCGTCACCGTCCGCGCCAACTGGCGCATCATCTGGCGCTTTGAAGGCGCGGACGCCGTGGGCGTGGATCTGATCGATTATCACTAGGAGGGCTTGACCATGCCTATGAAAAACCCGCCGCATCCGGGCCGGATCGTCCGGCAGGCGTGCCTTGAAGCCACGGGCCTTAGCGTGACCGACGCGGCCAAGGCCCTTGGCGTGTCGCGCAACGCCATGTCCGAGTTGGTCAATGAGCGTCGGGGCATCTCTCCGGAAATGGCGATCCGCCTTTCAAAAGCTTTCGGCAGCGCCCCGGAGGTCTGGGCGGGCTTGCAATTCGACTACGACATGGCGCAGGCCATGAAGCACGCGAACGAGATCAAGGTGCGGCGCATCCCGCAGCCGTGATCCGCACGCCGGCGGAGAGATTGCGCCGCCCCTTCTTCGCCTTCGAGGATGAGCTCGCCGTTCTTCCAGAGGCAGCCGTCAACGCCAGCAATTGCGCGGCCGCTGCATCCGTCGCGCTCCTCGCAGGAGGGTTTTCCAGCGAAGTGGATACCGGTTCGCGTTAAGAAAATGCGACCAATCAAGAGCGCATTTTCCAGCGAAGTGGATATCGGTTCGCGTTAATAAAATATGCGCGGTATTATGGCGCAAACGCCAAAGACTTCCGCGAGCCAGGAACCCACTTCTAACTAGAGCCCTGAAGGCCTTTTTGGGTGCATAATTCCGGTGCGAAATATCGAGCCTGCTTGGCCATGCCTCTTTCCCCAAATCCGTAGCTATCATAAAGTATGATAAAGTATGAACAACTTAAACAGGAGGTTGACCGCCTCCCTCGTGAAGGAGGCTGTCGCGGAAGGCGATTATGCTTCGGCGAGCGAAGTTGTGCGCGAAGCCCTTCGCGACTGGAAGATGAAGCGCGCCTTGAAGCTTCAGGAGCTTGCCGCATTGAAGGCCGATATCGACAAGGGTTTGGCCGACGTTGCGGCTGGTCGCGTCAAGAACTTTGATGCCAGTAACATCATCGCGCGAGGGAGGAAGCTATTAACCAATCGCTCTCCCTCCGCCTGACCGACACGGCGGAAGCCGATCTCGCGGAAATCTGGGCTTATGTTGCCATTGACTCCTAAGCCGACGCCACACGGTTGCTTGACAAGATCAAGGCGACGCCGACGCGCCTCCTGGACTTCCCCTTGGCCGGCCCTTCGCGTGAACAACTCGCGTCTGGCCTGCGCGTGATGTTTCAGGGCAACTATGCTCTCTACTACACTTCAATGAAACCGAGGTTGTCATTGTCCGCGTTTTGCACGGTGCGCGTGACGTTGCTTCAATGCCATTCTAAACGGCTTTATGTCTTTCCAGAGTAAAAGGCATCGCGCTTTTGCAGGAGCCAGGACCAGGCCTCTCTTTCCGCAGGGCCGGCCGTCTTTTCGACTGCACTCGCGAGATAGTCGATTTCGCGGTCGATTTTTTCACGTGGCAAAAGATGGAGTCTTGTCAGCAGGATGGCCGCTTCGAGAACCGCATTGGCGGCGCGGTTGAATCCAAGAAAGGGCGCGTGCTGCGTTTCCTTCAAAATGGCGCAATGGAAACGCGGCCGCTCGGCATGTGCTTCGACATGCGAGACCTGGAGTTCGGCGTGGGCGAGGGCGCCGGCCAGGCGAGGAACGGGAAAGCCGGCGACGCGAGACAAAGGCCAATCGCGGCGGCCGGTGACAAGCCCGGCGAAAATTCGCGCATCATCCGTATAATTGGCAATGCAGAAAGGGGTTGCGACGAGATTGTCATAGGTCTTCGAAGGCAGGAAGGGGGCGATGACAAAGCCCTTGTCCTCCACGATCAGGCCTATGGGCGCCAGATGCGGCTGCCCGTCCTGATCGATGGTGGTGACGATCGTTTCGCGGATCAGCGGCATGTTTTTCCGGCGGGAATAGGTTTTTGTTTGAGCATCGGATTCCACTTTTGGGTCTGATGCTCTAGTCGCCTGGTTCAGCCAATTTGAAAGCCGTTGGGTGTCATCCTCGCGCCCTTCGGCAAGATCAGGAGCGAGGATCCAGAAATGGTGCAGTGCGTGCTCGGCAGAGGTCTGGATCCTCGCTTTCGCGAGGATGAGATGAAACCCAGCGTGAACCCTTTCAAAGTGAATGAAGCAAGCGACTAGCCTAGGATCAGGAGCTAATTATTTCGCTGTCATTTCGGTCGTAGGACACCACCATTATTAAGTCCTGACTCTCGTTCACGATGATTTGGGGTCGAGTCGACCCCAAATCATCGTGATCAAGCAAGATGCGGAGGAAAAACTCGTGTCTCCGGCGGCATCGCAGAAAGGTAAATGAACCAGGGCATTGCCACGCCCGTGCAGCTTCTCACTTCGTCCTCCGGCATTCAAGCGCCGCAACGCATTGCAGTCGCTTCAGCCTTTGCTTAGAGCGCTTTCCGATCCGGTGGAATCGGAAAGCAGCTCTGGATCTTTGTTTTGTCGCATTTTCTCAACGATGTCGCTGTTGCGAAACATCGCCAGCGATATGCGAACCGGTGTCCACTTCGCTGGAAAATGCTCTAATAATCATTTCATCAATAAATCGAGGTTCTCAATGGCTTACCGGCAGCGTCGGTCGTACCGGACAAATGGGGAGATGGCTGCGGCCTTCCTGGTGGTTGCCGCCGGTGTCGTCTTGTTCGAGGCGGCACTGATCCCAGGTGTGGTTATCGGCGGCGCCGCCGTTCTCGCGCCAAAATATCTACAAAAGCTGGGCCGGCGCCTCAAGCCTGTGTTCAACGCAACCGTGAGTCAGCAAAATGAGCCCGCGATTTCTCTTCCGGCGCGGCCAGACGTGAACTTGCCGCTCGCCGCCCCTGCTCGGTTAGGAGTCAAGCAGGCGGTGTTCAAGACCATCACTTTCCGGATCATCGTCACCTCCGTGGACTTTACCACAAACTATGTGGTGATCGGCGAATTCGCCGCGGCGGCAGGCCTGTCCGCCGTCTCTTTGGTTGCCGGTCCTATCTTCTATTTCGTCCACGAAACGGCCTGGAATTATTTCGGTCCTTCCATCGCACGCAAAATTGGCCGGTGGGAAATTGCGATCGGCCACCCGGTTCTTCCGCCTCGCGGGACGAACGTCGAGGCGCCGCTGGCCGATCGGGAAAAATTTCCGATCAGTCGTGCGTTGGCCAAGACGATCACCTTTCGGACCTTCGCCACCGTGATGGACTTCACCACCAATTTTGTCATGACACGCGATCTGCCCACGGCCGTGAAACTCTCGGCCATCGGCTTCGTGATTGGGCCTTTCGTTTATCTCGGCCACGAGAGGATCTGGGACTATTATGGCTCGCCCCGATCACGTTGCGTTTGGACGGAACCGTCCAAACGCAGATAACGTGATCGATTCCAAAAGTTTAGAGCATGCTTTATGCGAAAAACCGTTGACACTTTTTCGCAGCATGCTCTAGAGCCCGACCAACCAAGTCTGATGGCGCATGCCGATCAACTCAAGGCTAGCGCGCTTTCCGCTCGAACGGAATCGTTCGAGCGATAAGAAATCGCGCAAGATCAAGAAGTTGGAGCGAATTCTCGTCGCAAAAGTCTGTCAACTTTTGCGGAATTCGCTCTAAGCGGCTGCGCCGCGTCCCTGCGGGCCGGCCTTGACTTGATCGCCCCGCACCATCTTTCCGGATTTATGGTCGGGACGAAGAGGTGGCTCCAGTCGAACAAAAAGGTAGGACTTTCACCTCGACATACTGCGTCCTCATGTGAGCAATCCAGGGTAGATGCCGAAGCCCTAGGATGGAGTGCTTCGTCGCGGGGCTTGTCATCGGGCCGGCGAAGCCAGACCCGTTGGCTCCTCGCAATCACAGCAAAATAATCAGGTCCTGACCATCGATCGCGATGATTTTGGGTCGAGTCGAGAGCGGGATTTCAGCGAAAAACCGGTTCCCACTTTTTCGCATCCCGCTCCAACATTTCGTTTGAGCATCGGATTTTTCCCAAAACCGGTTCCCACTTTTGGGTCCGATGCTCTAGGATTTTTTCAAATCTTCCTGGCGGCGCGCGATGGAGGCTCTGAGATCACCGAGGCTCTCGGCGACCTCCGTGGCCTCGAAGGTTTTCAATTTCTCCGTATTGTCGAGATCGATCCGACGCGGAAACACCTTCACCATGCCGTCCGGCGAACGGGTCAGAAGCTCCGGCGCCGTGTCGCAGGCAAAGACGATCGTCTGGACTTTGCATTTGCCGGCCTGCGCGAAGACATTGCTGACGAGATTGTCGGAAATTCCATAGACGAATTTGGCGACGATATTCGAGGTCGCCGGCGCGACCACCAGCGTGTGATAGACGCCATGATAAAAATAGCCGACCTCCGGCGAGCTGGCGCTCGTATCCCTATAGATGCGGGCGGTCTTCGGCATATCGAGCTTTTGCTTATATTGGCGCATGACCTCGGCGGCCGCCTTGCTGATGAAGATGTCGACATGTTCAAGGCTTCGCGCGAGCTCGATACATTCGTTGAAGTAGTGGCCTGAACCGGTGAAGGCCCATCCCCAGCGCGGCGTTATGACCCTGCTCATTCCTGGTTCGGACCCCATCTCCATCAAGAAAGCGGAAGGTTGATGCCCGGCATTTGGCCGCTTTGCAAGCGCCGGGCGGCATCGGCCAGCGCGGCGGGACCCGCGAGCCAAACCTCGGCCCCACTCGATGCGGCAAAAGAGGCAAAGAGCGGATCGACGATCTTTTCCGCGACGAGCTGCTGGACTGAGGTTCCCGCTTCGATATCGCAGGATTTGATCAGCAGGAGCCGCGGTGCGGCCATAACGCCGGCGAGCCAGGCGGCGAGCGAATCCGACGTCATCTCCCAGCTTTGCGGCACCTCCGGTGCGGCAAGCACCATGGATTCCGGCAGCCAGACTGGTATTTTCTTTTGTTCCAAGGCTTGGTTGATCTCTTCATGCGACTGAGCCGGAATGAAAAGCGGACGATGCGCGGCCAGCGCCAGGCCGAATTGCGCCATGGCGAGAAGGGCCATGCGATGCGCCGATCGATCATCGAACCGCATGAGGGCTTGGGCTCGGCGAACCTGATCGGAGAAGGGGCCGCCGCCGGGCACGAGAATGAGCGGAGAAGACGACACCGCCAGCGCATCGAGCCATGCAGCGCATTGCGGTTGCTGCTGCAATGCCAGACTGCCACCAAATTTGATGATTGTGATGCCCTCTGCCTTGCCAGAGCGGGA
>DATJTB010000295.1:0-6196 GCA_035503795.1 Methylocella sp. | reverse complement strand
TCTCGACCATTGGATCAGCCAAAGTGCTCGCCTTGACGCAGCCGTGGATCAGCCATCATCCGCACCAAAACGGGCTTTCGCGATCGTGATATCCTCATTTCTTGGCCTCACAGATTCCCCTCAATCGGTCCGCTTATTCGGATCGCCTGCATGCATGCGGCTTCGCGGATGCGCAGGCGCGCGTCTCCGCCAAAGCCGTTAGCGCCACGCTCTCCGAGACTGTTGCGACAGCCGCCGTCCCGGTCGAGCTGAACGCGAAGATCGATGCTGTCGACACGAAGATCGATGCCGTCGAGGGAAGTCCGAGCCGAAGATCGACCACTTAGGTTCTCGCCTCGAAACAAAGATTGCCGAGTCCGCTGGCTATGCCTCCTTTTTGCCGTGGGGTCATCATCAAAATATCTTAATTGAAGGCCCCCGCTTCGATCTTATCGCCCCTCCGACAGTCATCATGCGACGGCTGCGCGCCCGAAACGCAGTTCGGCCATAAATGACGACATTTGTCATCTCCAACCCCAATTGACTTCTATCAATGTCTCCATTTTAGAATCGCTAAAATCGACGCGATCTTTCAGATTGGGCCCATGCACTACGATCTCACGACGATCAGGCTTCACTGGCTGACGGCTATTCTTGTCGCACTGCTTTGGGTCATGGGCCAAACTGCCGCCCTTATTCCAAAAGGCGCGGTTCATAATGCCTATTGGTCGACGCATGTTGTTTTAGGGTTTCTCCTTGTCCTGGTCCTGATCTGGCGGCTTCTGTGGCGGGCCAGCGGGGGGGAGCAATTGCCTCCAGCCGATAAAGGTCTGCTGCAGGTCCTTGCGAAGTCGACCCATTACATGCTTTATTTGCTTTTGCTTTTGGTAGCCGTCGCTGGACTCATGAACGCTTTTGTCCGCGGCTATGACCTTTTCGGATATGCAAAATTACCTCAACTCGGCAGCTTGGACTGGAAGCGGTCCGTCAATAGGCTTCATGAAGTCGCGGCGAATGTTCTGATCGTCATGGCCATGCTACATTCAGGAGCCGCACTCGCGCATCATTTCCTTAAGCAAGACGACATCCTTCGTCGTATGACATTTCGATCGCCCGCGATCCGACGGCATCGTGAACGCCATGCTGTCGAGCGGATCGGATGGTTGCGCGCGGCCGTGCTCGGTGCCAATGATGGCATTATATCGACCGCAAGTCTGATTGCCGGTGTCGCTGCAGCCTCACCATCTCGCGGCGATATCCTCCTATCCGGGGTTGCTGCACTTGTCGCCGGTTCAATGTCCATGGCTGCCGGTGAATATGTTTCTGTCAGCTCGCAGGCTGATTCCGAAGCGGCAGAGTTAAATCGAGAGCGTAGGGAGCTGGCCGACGATGTCATTTATGAAGTCGATGAATTGACGCAGATCTATGTCGCTCGCGGTGTCGAGCCAGACCTTGCCCGGAACGTCGCCATTCAACTCATGGAGAAAGATGCTCTAGGAGCTCATGCGCGCGACGAACTCGGTATTACCGACATTGTTTCTGCCCGCCCTCTCCAGGCAGCATTTGCATCAGCAGTGACATTTGCGAGTGGTGCGGCACTTCCATTGTTGGCCGCGTTATTGGCGCCGAAGACTTCGATTTTACCTGCGGTATTTGGGATCTCGATTGTAGTGCTCGCCGGATTAGGTGCGCTCGGAGCCAGGTTAGGCGGCGCAGAAATTTTCAAGCCAGCCCTTCGGGTTTCATTTTGGGGGGCATTAGCGATCTTTATGACCGCTGGGATTGGCAGCCTCATCGGCAGATCGCTTTAAGGGTTCGTCCGAGAATAAGTGAATCGGCATTGCTGAGCGGCCACCTCGGGGATTCCCATAGGGGTCCGGATCGTATAGCCTCTTCGCGTGATTGACGGATCGGCCATTCGCGTGCGCTTTGTGCCGTTTCTCCACGCGCGAATGTTGAACAGCTTTCTTTCACGGCGCACCCCTGCTAGATCATCGGATCGAAAAGGGAATCCGGGGTTGAGAAATCCGATGCTCGAACGAATGGCTAGAGGGGGATAAGCAAAGCATTGAAGCGGTTTTGGAGCGCGATCAAGCTGACGCCTATTGCGTAAGCTTGATCGTTTATCCTATGGGACGTTTGCGTGGAAGCCCCTCATCCTTCGCGGCTTGCTTCCCTCGTCCTGAGAGCCCGCATTCAGCAGGCGTCTCGAAGGTTAAGGAGCGCGCCCTTCGACAAGCTAGAGCGGGATGAGCAAAAGTGTGAAGCGTTTTGCGCTCACATCCCGCTCAAAATTACGTGAATCGATCACGATTCATGATTTTGGATCGATTCGATCCAAAATCATCGTGATTAAGGGTGAGGCGCGTCTCGAAGGCGAAGCCAACCCCAAAGGGTTATTCAAAAGGGGACTCAGTCATAGAGAATCGATCGCGTTTCAGAATTTTGGTTCGCTTCGAACCAAAATCGCGTGATCTGTGGCGGCGGCATGACAAAACACAAACTTGAAACCATCCGCAATTTTTCGATCGTCGCGCATATCGACCACGGCAAATCCACCCTCGCCGACCGGCTGATCCAGGCGACGGGGACGGTCGCGGCCCGCGACATGGTCGATCAAATGCTCGATTCGATGGACATCGAGCGCGAGCGCGGCATCACCATCAAGGCGCAGACCGTGCGCCTTGAATATCGGGCTCGGGACGGCAAGACCTACATATTGAACCTCATGGATACGCCCGGCCATGTTGATTTCGCCTACGAGGTCTCCCGCTCGCTCGCCGCTTGCGAAGGCTCGCTCCTCGTCGTCGATGCGAGCCAGGGGGTTGAGGCGCAAACGCTTGCCAATGTCTATCATGCGCTCGACGCCGGCCATGAGATTGTGCCGGTCCTCAACAAGATCGACCTGCCGGCCGCCGAACCTGAGCGGGTCAAGCAGCAGATCGAGGATGTGATCGGGCTTGATGCGTCGCAGGCGGTGCTGATCTCGGCCAAGACTGGGCTCGGCATCGACGAGGTGCTTGAGGCGATCGTGACAAGGCTGCCGCCGCCAGAAGGCGATGAGAATGCGCCCTTGAAGGCGCTGCTCGTCGATAGCTGGTATGATGCCTATCTCGGTGTCGTCGTTCTGGTCCGGGTTCTTGATGGCATTTTGCGCAAAGGCCAGAAGATCGAGATGATGGGCACCAATGCCCAATATGAGATCGACAAGATCGGTGTTTTCCGGCCCAAGATGCAGGATGTGGAAAAGCTTGGCCCAGGCGAGGTCGGCTTCATCACGGCGCAGATCAAGGAAGTCGCCGATACGCGCGTGGGCGACACGATCACCGATGCCCGTCATCCTTGCGCCGAGCCTTTGCCAGGTTTCAAGCCGGCACAGCCCGTGGTGTTCTGCGGTCTTTTTCCAGTCGACGCGGCGGATTTTGCCGATCTGAGGGCCGCCATGGGGCGTCTGCGGCTTAATGATGCGAGCTTTACTTATGAGATGGAAAGCTCGGCGGCGCTCGGCTTTGGCTTTCGCTGCGGCTTTCTCGGCCTGCTCCATCTGGAGATCATCCAGGAACGGCTCGAGCGCGAGTTCAATCTCGACCTCATCGCGACGGCGCCGTCCGTTGTCTACCGGGTCGTTCAGCGCGACGGCGTCACGCATGAGCTCCACAACCCCGCAGATCTGCCCGATCCGACCAAAATCACGGAGATCGAAGAGCCCTGGATCCGCGCCACCATTCTCACCCCGGACGATTATCTCGGTGCCGTTCTGAAACTCTGCCAGGAGCGGCGCGGCGTGCAGGCCGATTTGAACTATGTCGGCAAAAGGGCCATGGTCACCTATGATCTGCCGCTCAATGAAGTCGTGTTCGATTTCTATGACCGGCTCAAATCGATCTCCAAGGGCTATGCGAGCTTCGACTATGCGATCACGGGCTACCGGCCGGGTGATCTCGTCAAAATGTCGATCCTCGTCAATGGCGAGCCGGTCGACGCTCTCTCCATGCTCGTGCATCGCGAGCGGGCCGAATCGCGCGGCCGGGCCATGGTCGAGAAGCTCAAGGAATTGATCCCCCAGCATATGTTCCAGATCCCGATCCAGGCGGCGATAGGCGGCAAGATCATCGCGCGCGAGACGGTTCGGGCTTTACGCAAGGATGTAACGGCCAAATGCTATGGCGGCGATGTCACCCGCAAGCGCAAGCTGCTCGAAAAGCAGAAGGCGGGCAAGAAGAAGATGCGGCAATTCGGCAAGGTCGAAATTCCGCAGGAAGCCTTCATCGCGGCGTTGAAAATGGATAGTTAAGAGCCGGCTCAACAATTATTGATCATCCCACCGGAAGGGAAGTCTTGTTCGTGAAGGCGAGAAAAGCTATCGGAGCAAACCGACCTTATAAAGAACGTCTATTGAGTCAAAGCCTTACCTGGTTATTATAAACAGAATAGATCGAAGCATCTGATCTTCTCGAGAACGGCTTAGGCTTATGCCAAGGACATTGATTAGGATAGGATGAAGGTTAAGGGGATGTCCTGCCGAATAGGGAAGTAGGGAGTAGGAACCCAACTCTCAAGCAAGTTGGGCTAAATAGAGATCCCGCCTCATTTCACTCAGCTCCGGGAAACCCTAAATATCTTCTTGTTGGCGAAATGCCGACTCGCAATCTTGGGAGGATCGACCAATCATGATCATACGTGGTTTTGCTGCGTGGCTTCTTGCCACATTTCTCCTGACCTCCGGTGCCTATGCGCATGGTGGCGTCGGGATGGTGGACAATCGATGTGTTTTGCGGATTGGCCCGGACATCATGTTCTTCACCGGTTACCAGCCGCAGACCTCCCGCGAAGAGTTTTGCGACGATATTCCAAGTACCGGACAGACGGTTGTTGCGCTCGACATGCAGGAAACCGAGCTGCGCGACATGCTGACCGAAATCCGCCTCATCAAGGATGACGGATCGCACACGAGCCTGAACGGCCTTCCGGTTCTGACCCAGGCCGAGCTCGACAACAAGCCCGCTCTCGATGCCGTCACCATTTCCTATTATCCGCCGAAGAAATATCCGACGGGCACCCTGACCTTCGACCACACATTTCCGGAAACGGGCAAGTTCATCGGCATTGTGACGGTGGAAAACGACCACGGCCAGAAATATGTGTCCCAGTTTCCTTTCTCCGTTGGACAGCCCCTTGGAAAAAGCGTTGGGCTCTACATCGCGCTGGTCATTGCGCTCGGCATCGGCGTATTCGCCATCTGGCGTTTTGGCGGCAAAAAATCAGCCGCGCCGAAGACCACGGCGTGAAAGTTGAGCTTGCTGGACGGCTGCATGTACCGGCCGTCCGGCTGGCTCAGACCTCCTGACAGGTCAAGGCAGGCTACCTCGACCCGCGAACCGCGTCACAGGAAATTCCGCGGCCAGATGATGGACCGCCACATATGGGCGACCTGGGAATTATCGAATCCCAGCCCTTCCTTCGGCTGGCGGAAATGCCGGCCGATGATATCCGTGAAGGATTCAAGATCGACCTTTGCGTTGGGGTCAAAGGCATAGAGATCATTGAGCGTGACCATCCGGGCAAGGCCATACCATTTATGGTTTTTGGCATATTGGTAATCCGCGTAAATATAGGGCTCGGGCTTATAATCTTCGCCGAAGAGATCGATATAGGCCTGCGGATATTCAAAGCCGCAGGCGGGATCAGGGAAGTAACGCAAGGCCTGATGATAGCGAACCGCAAAGGCCACCTCCTCGTCGACGTAGGGGGCGATGAGTTGGGCACCCCAATAGCCGTGATCGCAGCCGAAAAGGCCAACCATGGCGATGTCATGCAGAAGGCAGGCGAGCACGCCCTTCTCGGAGACGCCGGAATTTAGCGCGAGATTGGCGCTCTGCAGCAGGTGGCTCGCCGCGCTCCGATCAAATCTCAGCTTGAAGAAATCGATCAAGCCCGGGGCGGCGGGCATTTTGGGCAGCGCTGGATCGTCGCCCATCATCACTTTGCGCCCGCCGCGATTTTCCGGCAGCAGCATATCAAATCTCGTATGATATTCCTGTGTCCCAAGAGTTCCGAGCGCCGATTTGACCGCGATTTTCTCCGCAACTGGTTCAGTCTCTGCTGCTAGGAGGCAACTTTCGGAGCTTGGCAAATTAATTAGGCCCTCTTCCATGATCGTCTCCACTGGAGTGCAGATGCGATGTCTCGCATCTGCTCAACTCAAAAGAGAGCAGGA
>DATJTB010000294.1:0-31771 GCA_035503795.1 Methylocella sp. | reverse complement strand
ATATATAGCATATAATCATTAAAAAACAGCTATAAAACTTCATATTACATGGCTACATTTCTGTGGATAAAGCGCGAGTCTCCCTTCGCAATCATAGCCTTGCCCTTTCTTGCAGCTGGAAGTTCAGTCTAGGGCATTTGGACCAGCCTTTCGTGAGCCGGCCAAAGGGATATCGGCTTTCATTCCGGCAAAAATTCGAGCGCGACGCCATTGATGCAGTAGCGCAGATGGGTCGGCGGCGGACCGTCCGGAAACACATGGCCGAGATGGCCGCCGCAGCGGCCGCAGTGCACCTCGGTGCGCACCATGCCATGGCCGCGGTCCTCGGTCGTCTCCAGCGCGCCTTCGAGCGGATCGAAAAAACTCGGCCAGCCTGTGCCGCTCTCAAACTTCTTGTTCGAGACGAAGAGTTTTTGGCCGCAGCCGGCGCACAGAAAAGTGCCCGTGCGTTTTTCGTGGTTGAGGGCGCAGCTTCCCGGCGCTTCCGTCCCGTGCCGGCGTAAAACATAATATTGGTCCGGCGTCAAACGCTGCCGCCATTCTTCATCCGTGTGTGAGACTTCGTAAGCCTTGCCCGCCATGACTCGCATTCCTTCAAAGAGCCAATTCTATAGATCACGATGATTTTGGATCGAATCGATCCGATACCATGAAACGTGATCGATTCTTATAATTTAGAGCGGGATTTTAGCGAAAAACCTGCATCCACTTTTTCGCATCAAGATCTTGGATCAAGCCTTCCGGCCACCCACCGCGCCAGCGGCGGGCCGACAATCAAAAGCACGATCATCCGCACACATTGCAAGGCGAGGACGAAGGGCGTGTCGACCTTGGTGGAGGCGGCGATGATCGCGACCACATCCACACCACCGGGGCTCGCCGCGAGATAAGCGGTCAGCGGATCCACATGCAGCAGCAACACGAGCAGCCACGCCAGCAGGCCGCAGAACGCCATCAGAAGGAGAATGGCGCCGGCGCTCTGGGGCAAGGCCCGGGCGGCCGCGGCCAGAATATCGCGGGTGAAGTGCAAGCCGATGCTCCAGCCGATGACCGCGTAGCTCCCGATCAACAGGACGGGCGGCAGCTCGATCTTGACCCAGCCGGAGAGGTTGAGTGCGGCTCCCAAAGCCAGCGGGCAAAGGAGAACGCCGGCCGGGATCCGCGCGGCAAGTCCGCAACCGCCGCCGATGAGGGCGACCCCCGCGGTCATCAAGAATTGCGAAGGATCGACCGGCGGGAAGAGGCCCGCGGCGAAGCGAACCCCCTCGCCAGGCGCGAAGAGGAGGGCCATGAGAGAGGCCGTGCCCGTCACGAGCCCGACGCGCAGATATTGCATGAAGGCGACGAGCCGAAAATCGGCGCCATAGGCCTCGGCCAGCACAATCATCACCGTGGCCGCCCCCGGCAGCATGCCCCAGACGGCGGTATGACCGGGGATGATGCGCAAGCGGCCGACGCCCCAGCCGATCAGGATGCTGGCGGCTACCGCCGCCGCGACAACGGCGAGGAAGACCGGCCAGTGAAGGGTAAAGCCGGTGATGTTCGCAGGGGTCACCGACCGAGCGACGAGACAGCCGATGACCGCTTGCGCCGCCGCCATCAAAACGCGCGGAACCCTGACCGACCCGCCAGCCCTTTGCACCAGCACGGCAGCGACCAGCGGCCCCAACATCAAGGCGGCGGGCAGCTGCAGCCATTGGAGGACGCCGCCCAATAATAGCGAGGCGGCGAGGAGCGCCGCCCAGCGTCCCGCGACCGGGAATGGCCGCAGAGGGAGATCGGGGGCCGCCGCCGAAGGCTCGGGCTGGTGGATCAACGTTGAAGCTCTATTGTTTCCGCTTTCGGGCCCGGCCGTGGGGAGATGGGCTTGCCTGGGGCTCTCAAGGGCGTCACGGGTTTGGCCGGCCATGAAACGAGGTCAAATGACATTGCCTTTCGCCAATCCCACGCCTTGAAGGGTGCCCGCCGTCTTGAGGCTTGTAAAATTTTCGACCCCTACCGGTCCAAAAGGTTTCACCGTGAAACATTTTGGAATTATGTAATAGGCACGCATTTGCGGTCGCAATTGCAAGGTGTTTGATCACGGGAGTCACAATTTTGCGATCCATAAGGACCACCGACCAAAAATCGGCCTGTTGGGCGGCAATTTAGGTTGTACACTGTGGCGGAACTTGAGTGATTGAAATGGCTTGGTTATGGTTTTTAGTCGGATGTAGTTTTATTATTTGGCTAAAGCCATACACAGCCATAATTGTGGTCCCTGTGTTTATAGCAGGGACCATCCTTGTAATCATCGGGGGGCTGTGGAGAGCATGGAAATAATAAAAGTAATACATTTTGGTAAGATTTTCCAATTGTGCCTCATCGGCCGCCTGCCCAGTCCGCCGCCGCGGTCCCGATTGCGTCGGCGAGCCGCGCGCGGCCTTTCTGGGCCAGAAGCCAGCTCAAGCCCTTGTTGAGCTCTTCCGCGAGAAGGAGCCCTTTGAACACGAAAGACGTGCAGAGTTGGATAAGCGTTGCGCCTGCCTCGATCTTGGCAAGTGCCGTTTCCGGGCTCGCGATACCGCCTACGCCAATCAAGGGAAACTGCTTTTCGACCCGCAGATAGGCTGCCGCCAGCAATTGGGTCGAAGGCGCAAACAAGGGCCGGCCGGAAAGGCCGCCTTTGCTGGGAACTGAAGCCGTCTTCAAAGCCGAGGGGCGTGCGATAGTCGTATTGGAAACGATCATTCCGTCGATCTTATGCGCCCGCGCGCATTTGACGATGTCATCGAGTTCGCCGAGCGTGATGTCCGGCGCGATCTTCAAAAGAACGGGCTTGCGGCCAAATTTCTCGATCTGCCCATCCCGGCTCGCCAAGACCCGCGCCAATAGCTCATCAAGCGCGGCAAATTTCTGTAAATCGCGCAGCCCCGGCGTATTGGGCGAGGAGATATTGATCGCGAAATAATCCGCCACATCAACGAAGACTTCGAGGCCGCGCTGATAATCGGCAATACGATCCTGCGAAGTTTTGCTGGCGCCGAGATTGACGCCGACAATACCGGGTTTGGCCTTGCGGCGCATCAGGCGACCGTGGACTTTCGCGTGGCCTTCGCTTGGAAAACCCAGCCAATTGATCACCGCCTGATCAAGGTCGAGACGTTTGACGCGATCACGACCCGCATTGCCCTCTTGTGGGCGCGGGGTAATGGTCCCAACCTCGCTGAATCCGAAACCCAAGCGAAAGGCGGCATCCAAAACCTCGCCGTTCTTGTCAAAGCCCGCGGCAAGGCCGAGCGGATTGGGAAAGCGCAGGCCAAAGACCTCGCTCGCAAGGCGCGGGTCGGCGGTCTCTCCTTTTAATCGGGGAAGCCGTCCATAGAGCCGCAGCCCCATAATGGCAAGTTCATGCGCGGTCTCGGGTTCGCGATGGGACAGAAAGGAAAGCGCCGGACCGTTCAACAGCCGCAGGACTCTCCGCTCAATAGGATGCATGACAAGCCGGATAAGATTTGAAGCTCACGATGCGCGCGGAACGACGCCCACTCATTCCAAGAGCCCGGTAAAATCATGCCGGCCATCCGGCAACAGTGGCAACGGCTTGGCAAAGACCACGGCGGCCAGCGGTAAAGCCCCGTAAAGATGCGGAAACAGGGCACCGCCACGCGAAGGCTCGAAGCGCAGCGCCTCGCCCAACCGGTCTCCGTCCACGGCGAGGAGCCAAAGACCGCTTTGGCCTGAAAACCATTTTGCCGCTGTCTCGGCAAGTTGCCCGGCCTCTGAGAAATGAATGAAGCCGTCGGCGAGATCGACCGGTGAGCCGTCGAACCGGCCGCTGGCCTCGGCCTCTTGCCAGAGCTGCGCCGGGACGATCTTATAGATGAGCGCCATGGCCTTGCCCCAATGGCTGCGTCGGCTGGCGCATAAGCGCGCCCGCCAGCGCCTGCTGGATCAAGCGGCCGCTGTTTTCCAATCCATAAAGCGCCACGAAGGAGCCAAAACGAGGCCCGCGACTCTCTCCGAGCAGGACAGCGTAAAGCATGCCGAACCAATCATTGGAGACGCCCGGCCGCGCCTCGGTCGCGCCTTTGGCGTTCTTGTCCTGATAGCGGGGAATTTCGCGTGCCACATCGTAGAGCACGGCCTGAATCGCTTCCGCGCTTGCGTCGGACGGCAGAGCGGCGAGAGCACCCGCGAGTTTTTCCAGCGCGGCGCGCTCAACCTCGTCCGGAGCTCGGTACTGCTTCACCGGACGGACAAAGTCCCGGTAGTAGCGTACCGCATAGCCGATGAGCTGGTCGAGGCGCTTATGCTCGGAAGGTGAGACATGTGGCGCATAGCGGCGCAAGAAACCCCACAGCACCTGCGGGTCCTCGCTGTTCGCCACGGTTGCGAGATTGAGCAGCATCGCGAAGGTGATCGCGGTTTCCTGGTGACCCGTGCCATGTAAAATCTCTGGCTCAGGCGGCGCGCCGGCATGAATGTGCCAGACCGGATTGCCGAGGCGCTCCTTGTCCGCCTGCCGCGGATAGGCATCGAGAAAGCCGAGATAATCATCGACGGTGCGCGGGATCACGTCGAAATAGAGCCGCTTGGCCGCGGTCGGTTTCTGATACATGAAAAGCTGTAGGCTTTCCGGGCTCGCATAAGTGAGCCACTCCTCGATCGTTAGGCCATTGCCCTTGGATTTGGAAATCTTCTGGCCCTTCTCGTCGAGGAACAGTTCGTAATTGAACCCTTCCGGGGGCCGCCCGCCCAGCGCCCGGACGATGCGGCCCGAGAGTTTCACGGATTCAATCAGATCCTTGCCGGCCATTTCATAGTCGACCTTGAGCGCGTGCCAGCGCATCGCCCAATCGGGCTTCCATTGCAGCTTGGCCGCCCCACCCGTCACTTTGGTCTCGAAGCGCTCTTCTGTCTCTGGATCGCGCCAGATCAGCGTGCCGGCGGCCTTGTCGACCGCTTCGATCGGCACCTGCATCACGATGCCGGTCTTCGGGTGGATCGGCAGGAAAGGCGAATAGGTCGCCGCCCGCTCCTCCCGAAAACTTGGCAGCATGATCGCCATGACCTCCTCATAATGGGCCAGCATCTCAAGCAGGGCGGCGTCGAAGCGGCCGGAGCGGTAATAATCAGTCGCCGACGCGAATTCATATTCGAAGCCGAATTGGTCAAGGAAAGCCCTGAGCCGCGCATTGTTATGCGCGCCGAAGCTCGCATGGGTAGCGAAGGGATCTGGCACTTGCGTCAGCGGCTTGCCGAGATGCGCCGCAACCATCTCCTTGTTTGGAATATTGTCCGGCACTTTGCGCAGCCCATCCATATCGTCGGAAAAGGCGATGAGGCGCGTCTGGATCCGATCCTGTGTCAAAACGCGGAATGCATGCCGCACCATGCTGGTGCGGGCGACCTCGCCGAAGGTCCCGATATGGGGAAGGCCGGAGGGACCGTACCCCGTCTCGAACAGGACCGAGGTCCGGCCGGTCTCGGCAATGCGCGCGATAAGCTTGCGCGCCTCCTCAAAAGGCCAAGCATTGGCCTTTGCAAGCGCCTGAGGATAGGAGGAATCGGAATCAGCAGGTGGAGTGGAAATGGACAACAAAGCCTCGCTCGGCCGAGAAGAGCCGCTGACGATAGGGAGGCGCGCCACGCCCGTCAATCATCAAGGGGCCGACCGGGGCAGCGAATCGAAGGTCACATAAGGCACAGCGAGGCGATTGGCGAGCTGAGCGGAGGCCCACCGCGAGACTTCCGGCGCCATGGCCCTTGCGCGACCGTGATTGATCTTCTTTGAAGACGACGTCCAAGAGTCCCATGCGGCCGGCTCTCGATCACCGCTGCTGAGCCAGGTATGAATCGATCGAGTACACCATGAAAGATCATGCCCATCGGTGCTCGCGAATGGCTCAGCGGTTCCTCTCAAAAAACTCGGTATAAGTTGATCGCTCATCAAGTCTCTGCCTTGAGTTGAGCGCATGCTCGGAAGAGCCCGATGACGAAACATCCCTCAAAGACACTCAGCATGGCCCGATTCGCAACTTTATATCAGTGGGATAGAATTTACGGTAAGGACAAGTCCAAAAAGTACCTTCCCTTTCATGCGATCTTCCTTCTCACAAGCCTGCTGCTTACGTCCTGTGCCGAGAAACAACGTCAGCCGGCGCCGATCGAAATGACACCGCACGAACGTGCCGCAAGAGAAGAGGTATCTGCCGATCCCGTCGCTGCCGCCAACATGATCTCGCAATACCGACGCGAACATGCACTCTCTGCGGTTCAGCCTGATCCGATTCTGCAGAAACTGGCGCAGGCGCAGGCCAATGCCATGGCCGCACGGGATCAATTGAGCCACGTGGTCGATGGAAATCTGGCGAAGCGCATCGAAGCCGCAAATTTGCGCGAAAAGACTGCCGTCGAAAATGTCTCGGCGGGCTACTTTTCATTGGCGGACGTCATAGCTGGTTGGCGCCGTTCGCCTGCCCACAACGCCAATTTGCTCGATCCCCAGATGCGCCACATAGGCATTGCAGCTGCCGATGCGCCAGGCACGCGCTATAAAGTCTATTGGGCTCTGGTAATGACCGATTGAGGCGGATAATTCGTCAGGAGGTTCCGCTCCGCACCAAGCACGGGTGCCTGGATTTTATCGCCAACGGCGTCGGGATCGAAAAGATCCGCAGGCATTGTCACGTCACTTTGGACTTGCGGTCTCTGTCGGTTAGGTAGCCAGGGGGATCAAGAAAATCTTTCCTTGGTCCGATTGCTACTGTACAAATGCGGTCGCTCCCGTGTCTGTGATCTGAGCTTCTCGATCGCACTCGCTCAGGATGATTTTGGATCGATCGATCCAAAATCATGAAACGTGATCGATTCTCGTCATTGAGAGCGGGATGCGAGCGCAAAACCGCTTCACACTTTTGCTCATCCAGCTCTCTAAGGCAAATATCCAGATGAACCCTCCGACGATGGAACAAATAGCAGGCGCTTCGAAAGCCGAACGTGGTGGGCTCATTCAAAGAACTGGGCCGTCTTCGCCCATCATCTCACGGCGGATAAGCTTGATTGGGACCAGGCCAGCTGCAAGCAGGCGATCATGGAAATCGGTCAAGGAAAATTTGTCACCCATCTTTGCCCGATAATCGTCGCGCAATTTCAAGATTTCGAGTTTGCCGAGCGTGTAATTAATGTAGCCGGGATCTCTCGTCCCTCGCAAGGCTTCGCGGCGAGCCTCCGGCTCCGGTGAACCGCACTCCTTCATGAACAGCTGCGCGGCGTCATCGACACTCTTGCCTTTAGTGTGCATTTCGAGCGCTGCGATGAAGCGGCAATCACGCAGCAATGCCATCTCCAATTGGGCGATCTCAAGTTTTGGGGCGCGCCCGCCTAGACCTTGTTCGACCATCATCTGTTCGGCGTAGTGAGCCCAACCCTCAGCGGTCGAATAGGTCTCGGCCATTTGACGTGCGAGCGACCATTCGGGATGGGCGAGACGCGTCAGATACTGCATGAAATGTCCTGGCCAAACCTCATGCACCGATATGATTTCGAGCCCGGGGAAGTCATAGGCTTCGAGATATTGCTCAAGCTTGTCCGCTGGGAGCCCGGCATCGGGTGGCGTGATATAGTAGAAGGCTTGGGTGACTTGCCGCTCCAAAGGGCCAGGCGGGTCTATTGCGGCCGCAGTCGTCGCGCGCTCGAAACCCGGAGTCTCCTCGACTTTTGGCAAGAGATCAAGCGGAATGGTCGCGATCCGACGGTCAAGAACGAAGGCGCGCAGGTCCGCAAGGTCGCCTCTCGCGGTCGGGATCAGCATATCGACCGTCGGATGCTGAGCGCGGATCTCCTTCAGAACGGCCTCGATCGGCGCTTCCGGATGGATCTGCCGCGCAACCTTGGACAGTGCGTGTTGGTCTTTGTGCAACTGTGCATAGGCAATATCGAGGAGTGTTTCTGGCGGGATATCGACCATTTCATTATAGGCTATGCGCTTGGCGAATAATTCGGAGCCGAGCGCAAAGTTGCCGTCCGCCTTGGGTTTCAACTCCTGTTCGAGATAGGTCCTGTAACTGTCGAAGGCAGCAATGGCGGACTCATTCGCTTCTGTGAATTCGCGCTTGAGCTCTTGATCTTCGACGGCAGCAAAGGCTGCGGGGGTGCCCGTTTTCAAAAAATCGATCGAGCCGCCGACATTGCGAATCGCGATATCGACGAACGCTTGTGGCGGATGTTCGATATTAACCTTCGCTGCCGTTAGCAGCACGGGGATCTGCCGCTCGCGTGCGATGACCGAGCGCAGTCGATCGGCAAGCGGCGCGAAATCGCGATGAACGAGATTAAAAATCGCCGAGGTCGCGCTGCGTACGTAGACGTTGGGATCGTTCTGCCAATAACCCACCATCTCGAGATCGAGAAGCTTCCCTTTAATGTTGCCAATCAGCATCTCCCGATCGTTGCGGTCGGCGTCCGACAGCGTCGCCGGATCGAATGCGGTGAAGGCATCGAGCGCCTTGTGCAGCCGTGCGATGTTTTTGGCCTGACCATCCCGGCTTAAGTCATCGAGCTCGCCATCATAATCGTGCAGGCCGGTATCTGTCGCGGCAGTCGGGTGGGCGCGCAACTCATCCGCGTAAAAGGTCTCGACGAGATTTTGAAAAGACTGCGCCTTCGCTGGCGCGGCTCCGGCGAGAACGGTGGCCAAGGCCGCCATGACCTTGAGTTTCGTTAACATCGAAAATCGAGCCTCCGAGTAAGAGCGGGTAAAATTCCAATAGCCAGGGAGTTCTCCCGGATATGCCTGGGTAGCGAGATCAACTTTTCACGATTTCCCTTCGCGGCGAGGAAGGCTACCGACTTATCCGGGCTGGCATCCCTTGTCTTGTGCCAGCCCGCCGTGATCGCCTCTGCCTTCGAGCAGAATCATTGCCCGACGACGACAAAGGCTGAGGCGGAGCCACTGCTGTTCTGAATGTCCCTGATGGTGAATATTGCCAAGTCGGCGCCGAAGCTAGCCCATATGTTTCTTGGTTCCCTGACGCAGATCCACACCGCTTGAGGATGATTCGCGCTTGCCAGCCTTATATCTTTAGGGACGGTCAAAGCCGTGCAGCATTCCTGCCGGCCAACAATTGGGAGTTGTGACGTGAAGGCCGAATTTCTACGAGCAGGGACGATCCAGGAACTCAAAAAAAGGGGGCGACTCGTCGTCCGAGGTCAGCATCGCCCAATTCTGATTGCCGAAGACCGGGGGCGAGTCTTTGCCCTGGACAACCGTTGTCCGCATATGGGATTCCCCCTCGATCGCGGCAGCGTTGAGGATGGCATTTTAACTTGCCACTGGCATCACGCACGATTTGATCTTGCAAGCGGCTGCACCTTTGATCTTTGGGCGGATGATGTGCCGGCCTGCGCGGTCGAACGGCGCGGTGACGAAATATGGGTAAAGCCGGAATTCGGCCACTCAGATGCCGCTTATTGGCGACAGCGACTTGAAGAGGGCCTGGCCTATAACCTCGGGCTCGTCATCGCTAAGGCGATACAAGGCCAATTAGCGGCGGGCGTGCCCCCGAGTGAGATCCTACGGCAAGCCGCACTCTTTGGAGCCCACAATCGCGAGGGGTGGGGGACAGGAATGACCATCTTGACAACTGTCGGCAATGCCCTTGCGGTCCTGCCTGAGCAAGAGACGTATTTGGCGCTGTTTCATGGCATCCGGCGAGTCGCCATCGACTGTGATGGCCAGCCGCCGGCGAGGCGGCGCTCGTCCCTGTCCAGCCGGCCAGGTTCTGCCATGCTCAAGCGCTGGGTCCGGCGGTGGGCTTCTGTCCGCCATCGCGAGGCAACCGAACGCACGTTGCTGACCGCGATTGCTGGTGGAATGCCGCCAACCGCTCTAGCCGAACTTCTGATCGCGGCAGAGACCGACCGCGTCTTTGCCGATGGCGGACACTCGCTTGATTTCATCAACAAAAGCTTCGAGTGTCTTGACCTGATCGGCTGGCAATACGCCGCGGACGTGTTATCGAGTATCATTGGCCAAATGGTTGCCGCGCGCGGGGCTGATGAATCGACGGAATGGCGGCAGCCTATTGATCTTGTGGCGGTGTGCACAAATGCGTCTACTGGGCTAGCGGCCGCTTTCGCAACCGGTCGCGGCCGCGGCCCCTGGCTGGGACATACCGAATTAGCCCAGGCTCTTTTGACCGACGACCCCGCCTCAAGCATCGCCGTATTGCTGGCGGTGGCTTCTGAGGGAGCCTCATGTGCTGACCTCGGCCGCTCTTTGTGCTATGCAGCGGCGCTGCGGGTCGCGCGGTTTGGCCCGGCAAATGAGCATGCCGATTGGGAAACGGCCCATCACGTCTTCACTTACTGCAACGCGGTGCATCAGGTCTTAAAACGAATGAGCGCCGATCCAGAGCAACTGACGGAATGTACCGAGGCGTCACGCGCCCTTCTGCATGGTGCTCTTGCCATTTATCTTATCCGCTATCTGAACGTACCACCAGCGCGTTTGCCAACTCAAGGGGATGCTGAGCTTGACTCGATGCCCTCAACAATTGAAGGAATCCGGTCCGCCCTGCTGGAAGCCTTCGACCGGCACCATCAGATCGACGCTGCTGCCAATCTTGTGGCACGTCATCTGTTGTTGGGCTATCCGCCAGAATTAATCATTTCCGCCTTGGCCCATGCTCTGTTGCGCGAGGATGCAGGCTTCCACGCCTTTCAAATGTTCGACGCTGGAGTGCGTCAGTTCGGCGAGTGGGGGAACACGGAACCTGGGCGGCACATCCTTGTCGCGGTTGCCCGCTACCTCGCAGCACACTCTCCAACAGAACGCCGCTGGCAGCAAACAGCCGATATCGCAGAGCGGTTATCGAGGGGCGACCAGCTTCATCTGAACGAGCCCAAGCCGTGTCCGTAATGGGACGATGTTTTGATGGGTCTCCTTGTCGTAAATAAGCCAACGGGGGAGCCTGAGCCGCCTTCGGGCAAAGCGGCGGCGGATTACAGTAACTACCAAGATTTTCGCCGAGTACAGGAAGCTCGCAGAGCAAGCTGGTAGGCTCGCGGCAAGGCGCGGTGATGCGGTTGCGGCACTGAAAGGCGCTGCGAAAATCATCAAGGCCGAGTTTCCTCGGTCGAGCGCTTTTCGGCTGTTGTGTCATCCCATTCGATTTTGAGCTCCTGGCGCCCTTTGATTGCCGACCAGGTATCCATCGCAAGAGATCCCCTGAAATTTCGCTCGTGGATCATCTTATCGGTCTTTCGGAGTGGGCTTCGTACACGCTCGATTTTTTTGGGGGCCGTTCCCTTGTGCCAATGAGACCATACTGTGGCCACAAGGAGGGTGCATTGCCTGCTGGCAAACGCTCTCTCTGCCGTAATCTGCGTCGTGCCTCCCATGAAGCCCAAAGTCTTCGCGATTCTGTGTTTTACCTGCCTTCTCGCCGCCGGAACGGCGCAAGCGCAGCAGTCAGAAGCACCTTCTGTTCTCTCGCCGCCGCCGGACATAGGCGAGCTCCACAAGAGTAAACATCCCAAGGGCGTGAAGGCGGCGGCCGCAAAGAAGAAGACAGCGGCCCAAAAGAGCGCAGCGGTCCACCTGCCGGGGAATCCGACCGGGTTTCCCTGTCCGCGGGCTCAATGGAAAGACGATCCTGTCTGCGCCGACGCGCCCGACGAACATACGCTTCCAACACCCTCATCCCACAACGCGGCGCCGCTCGCCGGCGGAGGGCCGCCGAAAGTGGCTGTTCCGGGTGTTGATCATCTGACGGTCAGCCCGGATATTCAGGCCAATAACAATCCGCGCTTGCCGGGATATGATTCCACTCCCATGCTGGATTCGGTCAAAAAGAACTTGCCCGACGGGGCCGAGGCGTCTCCCGGTTCGCGCATGGGACTGGGTCTGGGGTTTCAATTTTAGACGCGGCCTAATGACCGACGCGCAGCCGGCGGAAGGGCAACCCGGCTACGACCCTCTTCATTGCCTGTCCATCGGCGCAGCGGCGAAATCGCCGCCGAATGCTTCCGGGCCATTCTCAATTTCATAGGCATAACGGCCGTCCTTATAGAAGAGATTGACTTTCAAGCCGTTGCCCGCGCCAAAGGCAAGGCCGGACTTGTCCAAGCTTGGATCGCCATCGAGCAGCAGATTGTCGTTCCAGCCGGGCGGTGAACAGCAGGAATGAGCTGGCTCGAGACCCGTAATCGCGGTGCCGTTCCAAGCCCCGGTCATGGCCGTGATCTCATAGGAACCCGCCGCGCGATCCTTGGTGGTCAGAGTGCCCGCTGCAGTGATCTTGGTATCGGGGTTCCGATAGGACCAGCTCCATAGCTTCTCCGCCTGGGCTTCCTCGGACGACGCTGCGACCGTGAAAATCGCCAGAAACGCCAGGGCTTGCGGGCCAATGTTCGGTTTTGATTCCATGGAGAGAGTCACGGCTGCACGGGAGGTTGTGCGCTAGCGGATCGGGCCTCGCAGGCGAGATCCTGACGCCGGATCCAGCCCCTGTATCCGATGCAGGGCACTTCGATCCGGGCCCACAGCCCATTGGCGGAATGGCCGCTCACCAGAACCTTGCCGCTTGCCGCATATTCGACACGGCCATTGGGAGCGCCCCGGATCTCTACGGAATCCGAAGCCAGGGCGCAGAGGCTCGCGGCATGAGGCCGGGCGCCGCATGCGAAAGCGGGCGAGTTCGAAAGCAGCTCGGTCCCAAGGAGCAAGGCAGCGGCAAGGCGTGAAGTATTGGCGCTCATGGGCTTTCCTCGTGGCGGTCGCAGGACCCGAGCGCATCGGCACTTGGAAGTCAAGCTCACATCCGAGCCGCGCGGCCCTCTTTCCGCCAAAGCCCTTCTGCTTCGAGACCTCCAATTTACCTGGGCCTCCTAGCATGAGGCTGTCTGGGATGTTGCAACCCTTCGTCCGGAGGAGTTCGCGAAGCGAGCCCGGCATGAATTGGACCGGTCTCGTCCTCCGGCGAAGCAGGATGAGGGGCGAGGGCGCCTGAACTGCGCTTACGTCTCGTCCTGCGGCTGTTCGACAGGTTCAGGGCAGGGGCAGCGTCGTCCTGAGGTGCCCGCGGTTCGGCAGGCTCGCGACAAGCCGACTTCGAAGAATGCGTCTCCTTGTCAACCTTCGAGGCTTGCTCGGCGGGCGCCTCAGGATGAGGATCAGGCCTTTGAGATCGTCTCGCGGGGCCCGCGGGGTCCTGGGGTGATTTGCCGATCTTGGACTTGCGTGGCTTTTGGACAGGTGGGCAGGACGCTTCGCTCTCTTTTTGCCCGCTTGCCGGCTGCATCCTTTGGCCGTCTTGCGAGACAATCGCGGGCGGCGGCTGCGCCAACTCGGTCTCGCACTGGCTCTCGGCTTGCGCCTCCGCCAGAACGCTGCGCAATTTCTCGATCTGCTCGGTTCTACGGTAGAACCAGTCGGTGCTCCAGATGCGGTGAAAGCGCCAGCCCAGATTTTCCAGGACCTGCTGGCGCAGCCGGTCCCGCTCGCGCGCCCACAGCGCCGAATGGTAGCGGGCCCCGTCGCATTCGACGGCGAGGAGATAGCGCCCCAGTCTTACCCTGTCACGCACGGCGAGATCGATCTTGAAGCCGGCCGAGCCGACCTGCGGCTCGACCTTGAAGCCCAGATTTTCAATGGCCTCTGCAACGGCTTCCTCGAAGGCCGAGTCGAAATCCGCACCGCTCGGCCGCTGCGCCTCCAACAGGCCGCTCTCCGCATATTGGAGGAAGCGCTTGAGCAACCGCGGGCCCTCGCCCTGCGCCCGATCCAGATTGATATCGGTCGGGTGGAAGGAGACGAAGACCTCGCAGCGCAGGCGCGCACGGGTGAAGAGCACATTGAGGCGCCGCTCGCCGTCTTCCGCCGAGATCGGGCCGAACGCCATGCTGTCGAGCGGCTGGCCGGCCTCGCGCGGTCCGTAGCCGATCGAGATCAGTATCACGTCGCGCTCATCACCCTGGACATTTTCGAGGTTCTTGACGAATGCCTCTTCGGGGCCAGTCCGGGAAAGGAAGGAATCGAGCGACCGGTCTTCCCGCCGCCGAATTTCCAGAGTGTCGCCGATGAGATCGCGCTGGGCAGTCGAGAAAGTGATGATGCCGAGCGACCGGTCCGGGTCCAGGCGGGCATGAAGACTGACGGCCTCGGCGATCGCCTGAGCCTCGATCCGATTGGTGCGCTTGCCGCCGCGATCATAGGCGCCCCGCACCCGGGTGAGCTTCAGGCCCATCTCGTTACGTTCGAGAACCGGCGCCGGCGGCATGATTAGGCGATGATAAAATTCGGCGTTGGAGACCTCGATCAGCGAGGGATGACGTGAGCGGTAGTGCCAGCGCAGCATCTGGGTTTCAAGGCCGCGCGCCTCGCAAAGCGAAAGTATGCTTTCAAGATCGGTCACGGGCGTTGTGCCGTTCGCCGGACGCGCCGCCAGATCGTCCTCCTCCCCTTCGCCTTCGCCGTCCTCCGTCTCAGTGTCCGAGGAGATCATCCGGTCGAAGAAGCGGGTCGGCGGCAATTGCTTCTTGTCGCCCACCACGACGATCTGCCGGCAGCGGGCAATGAGGCCTAGTGCATCCTCAGGCCGCAACTGGCTGGCTTCATCGATGACGAGGAGATCGAAATCGATCGCGCCCGGCGGCAGGAACTGAGCGACCGAGATTGGGCTCATCAGAAAGACTGGCTTGATCTTCTGGATGGTGCTGCCCGCCACCTTCATGAGTTTGCGCAACGGCATGTGGCCGCGCTTGCGGCAAATCTCCGCCCGGATCACCCCCATGCCGCCCTGGGCGCCGCGTGGGATGTTGGCCGAATGACGCGCCCGGACGCGGTCGATCGCAGCCTTGCGCGCTTGCGCCTCGAGACTCTGGAAACGGGCGACAAGCGCGGCCCGGCGGTCACCATCGAGGTTGGCAAGCCCCGCATCCGCAGCGATCGCATTCTTCCAGCAAGCCTCGGCGAAAGCCGTCTCGATTTCAAGCCGCGCGAACTTGGGGTCGAGATCGGCCCGCGCCAAGGCACAAGCCATCCGCTCCCGCCCGAAGGCCCGTGCTTCCCGATCCGCCTTGGCCAGACGCGCCCAATCCTCGAAGCGGTCCTTGCTGCGGGCCCAAAGGGCCGCCCGCTCGCTCAGCCTGTTGAGATCGATCCTGGCGATCGCATGAGTCTCAAAAATCCCCGGAAGATCGAGATCAAGAAAGCGCACTGCCTCGGTAAAGCCACCGATGACCTCATCGAGGCTCGCTTCGAGCCGCTCGGCACGTGCCGCGGCGGATCCATCGTGGGCAAATCCAAAAATGCGCTGCAGATTGAGATGCGGATCGAAGCTGGTGAGCGTTTCAACGATCTCCGCAGTCTCGAGAATCAAGTGAAACGCGGCCTTTTTGTTGCGCCAGACGTCCTCCAGGACATTGGCCATTGAACCGGTCTCGGCCATGAGCCTAGCATGCAGGGCTTGGCTCGCGAGAAGCGCATCCACCAGGGCAAGCCTTTCGGCCGGCTGCCTTGGCAAGGGCACGCGCAGGAGTCCCGCGAGGGAGTCGCTGGCCTCTCGATAGGCCTTAGAGGCGCGATAGAGCCAGAATGCGGCTCCCTTGGCGAGTGGCGCGTGCAGTCGTCGGACTGAGGTCGTCCAGGCCGCTGGCTGAAAGATGTGAAGATAAGGGGCCTGCTGCGACTGCCATTCGACGCCCAGCGCTGCGAGCTCAATGATCCGGTGTGGCGCGGCTGATTGCGCGATAGCGGCGGCAAGATTCTCAGTGCCGCGCGGTAAGCGCGCTGCGGTCTTGAATATCGCCGCCAGGGATTTGACCCCGGCGAAGGTGGGATCAGAGTTCAGGCCGAAATAATTGGCGAGCATGGCCGCATGGGTCGCGAGGTCCGCGGCCTTGTCGGCGAGCGCCTTTAGGCGCGGCAGCTGGCGAAGAAAATCACTGGGCTGAAGGCTGGTGCTCCCGACACCGAAATAAGGATGATGGTTGAGCGGTCCGAAGCTTTCAGTGAGGTCGGCAAGACGCTGGGTCAGGCGGGCTTTTTCGAGAAAATCGACCGCCGTCCAATTGCGTGCTTCCTCGACGAGCTGCGCATCCGGCGTGAAGCCTTTCGCTGCTGCGGCGATCTGAATGGTCAGCGCCTGATGCGGAGTTATCGCGGTGCGCCCGATCTCGGTGTGAAGACCCCTCGTTATCCGGTTCAAGCTGTCCCGCACTTCGGCCAGGTCCTTCGCCGTCTCCTGATTTTCGGCCGTGCGGAGTGGCGATTGCAGAGTGGCTTCGAGCCTCTCGGCCACGAGCCTCTTGTTCGCTGATTGGCTATGCAGCTCGATGCAGATCTCATCCAGTCCGGTGGCGCGCAGGCGCTCGTGGACGACGTTGAGGGCGGCCATCTTTTCCGCGACGAAAAGGACCGTGCGGCCGTCGTGCACGGCAGCGGCGATGATATTGGTGATCGTCTGCGATTTGCCGGTTCCGGGTGGACCCTGAACGACGAGATTGCGGCCGGCACGGACGGTCTCGATCACGCGCGTTTGGGAGGAATCCGCATCAACGACCTGGACAAGGTCGAGCGGGCTTGGAAGCTCGTCGAGATTGGCGGTTTCCGGCAGGACCGGCGGTTCGGCAGCAAATCCTTCGATGAGCAATCCGCGCAGCAATGGGTGGTTCGAAAGCTCATTGTTCGGCCAGTTGGCCGGATCGAGGTCACGCACCATCAACAGCTTGGAGAAGGAATAGAATTCGAATTGCATCGCATTAGCATCGATCGACCAGCGCCCTTTCGGTGCAATCGCCTTGCAGACCGCATCGAAATAATCGGATGGCAGCCAGTCGTCTCCCTCCGGAAGTCCCGGGAGCATGAGGCCGAAATCGTCACGCAGGCGCTCCTGAAGCGCCTGGTTCGCGGTAAGATCGTCCTCACGCAGCTTGACGGCGAAGGTGGCGTGCCGACCATCGCGAAGCAGGGCAATGGGCAGGAGAATCAGAGGGGCTTCACGTAGAACTTCGGATGTTTCGTCTTCGTACCAGCGCAGAAAGCCGAGTGCGAGAAAGAGAATATTGACGCCGCGCTCTTCCTCGGCCGTTTTGGCATCGCGGAAGATGGTGGAAAGCCTCTTGTGCAAAAGCTCGATCGGCAGAGCCGTCTGTATGCCATTGCGAAAGCCGGTTTTCCCTGTCACCAGCCGGGGAGCTTTCAGCCGAGCTGCTTCCCTCTGGATCTCCTTGATTTCCGGCGTGGGGAGGAAAGGCAGCGCCTTGTGGTCGCGCACAAGGGTCTTGAAGAGGGCGTCAGATCCATTGCCATGGAGGGGAATAGCGCGGGTTCTTTTACGGGGCGTGTGAATGAGACGGTTGCGCGTGCCGGTTTCGATGAGCTTGAAACGAGCTTGCCCGAGCCGCCTTTCCATCTCGGTTTCCATGCGCCTGGCCGCTGGTCCGCGCCGCACCGCATGAATCGAGGTGACATCACCCATATCTGAACTCCCGCTGCCTGAAGCCCTCGATAGCAGTCTCGGAATGGGCCACGGCTACGGTTGTACATACTAAAAGTTACATAAACATATTCAATAATCTTTAGTCATTATACACGGACTTCTGTATTGAACTAGGCAGGATGCTTGACGAATTCTTAACCATAGGGGGGTGAAACGGTTCCTTTGTTTCCGAGTCTTGGCCCAGTCGCATGACGGCGGCTGAACATCTGAGGAATTTGTCCAACGACGTTTCACACCCCTTGAATTTTGCCCGCGCGCGCCTTCATGCTTTGTATGGCTGCCGTTCACTGGCAGGAGTCGGGCTGTTCCGGCTTCATGGGTTCCCCATTTCGTTCTCGAACGTTTCACGAATCAACGGGCCGGATCACGTGCTATCGCAATTGCCGAGGGACCAGTTCGACCTCATCTTGCGCCGTCATGCGGAGCTTGTGGCGCGGCTGGCCGCATCGCCCGAACCCTCCGCCTATGTCGCCTTGTCGCGGGAACTCTCCAGCATCGAGCCCGTCGTGGCCGCCATCAACGATTATCAAGGCCAGGTCCAGGAAGCCGCTTCTCTTGAAGCGTTGGTCGATAACGAGGCAACCGATCCCGAGTTGCGCTCGCTGGCCGAAGAGGAATTGCGCGCGGTCCGGGCTAAGCTTGTGACGCTTGGCGGGGAGCTGCGTCTAGCACTTCTACCCAAGGATGCAGCGGATGAGAAAAACGCCATTCTTGAAATTCGAGCGGGCACCGGCGGCGACGAGGCGGCGCTCTTTGCCGGCGATCTCTTTCGCATGTATCAGCGCTATGCAGAGCTCAAGGGCTGGCGGGTGGAGATCCTTTCGGCGAGCGAAGGAAGCTCCGGCGGCTACAAGGAAATTATCGCCGAGATTGCCGGGCGGGGCGTCTTCGCCAGGCTCAAATTCGAATCCGGCACGCATCGCGTGCAGCGCGTTCCGGAAACCGAGACACAGGGTCGAATCCATACCTCGGCGGCGACCGTCGCGGTCCTGCCCGAGGCAGAGGACGTCGATGTCGAGATCAATGAAGCAGATTTGAAGATCGACACGATGCGCGCCCAAGGGGCCGGCGGCCAGCACGTCAACAAGACCGAATCCGCCGTCCGCATCACCCATCTGCCGACCGGCACGATCGTCTTCGTGCAGGACGAGCGCTCGCAGCACAAGAACCGCGCCCGCGCCATGATGCTATTGCGCTCCCGCATCTATGAAGCCGAGCGTGAAAAGCTTGCTGCGGAGCGCGCCGCCGACCGGCGAGCCAAGGTCGGCTCGGGCGACCGCTCCGAACGCATCCGTACCTATAATTTTCCGCAAGGCCGGCTGACCGACCACCGGATCAACCTCACCCTCTATAAGCTCGACAAGGTCATGACCGGAGAAGCCCTGGACGAGGTGATCGATGCACTGGTGACACAGCATCAGGCCGCTTTGCTTGCCGCGCCGGAAGGCGCGCCGGCGTGAAGAAGCACAAATCATCAGGATTGATTTCCAGCCCCGCTCAAACTGTGATCTGGGCCCCGAGCTCGACGACCCGGTCGGATGGAATGGCAAAGAAGTCGGTCGCGTTGGTGGCCTGCCGCGACAAGGCGATGAAGAGCCGGTCTTGCCAGGCCGGCATGGCCGAGTTGGCGGCCGGCTTGATTGTCCAGCGGCCGAGGAAAAAAGAGGTCGTCATGATATCGAATTTGAGACCAGCCTTACGAAGCGAGGCGAGCGCCGCCGGAACCCGCGGGCTTTCCATATAGCCGTAGTGCAGGATCACGCGGGTGAAATCGTCGGAGAGTTTCTCGATCTCATAACGTTTGTTGGCCGGCACCCGAGGCGTTCCCTCGGTCACCACCGATAGAAGCCAGACCCGCTCATGAAGGACCTTGTTGTGCTTGAGATTGTGCATCAAGGCGGAAGGGGCGATCTCTGGCGAGCTTGTCAGGAAGATAGCGGTTCCAGCCACCCGCATCGGCTTTGATTTTTCGAGCAGGTGGAGGAGATCGGGCGTTGGGATCGAGTCGCGGCGCAACTTCTGGGTGAAAAGCCTCGTGCCGCGTGCCCAGGTCCACATGATGGCCATCGAGCCGCCGCCGAGAGCCAAAGGCACCCAGCCGCCGTCAACGATCTTCAGGAGATTGGCGACAAGGAAGGCAAGATCGATGGCAAGAAAGCCGGAGACGAAAAGGCCGGCAAACCAGACCGGCAAGTGCCAGCATCTCCAAACGACGACAAAGGCGAGCGCCGTCGTGGCCACCATCGTGCCGGTCACGGCAATGCCATAGGCCGAGGCAAGCGCGCTTGAACTGCGGAACGCAATTACGAGCACCAGCACGCCGATCAGGAGAAGACGATTGATGTGCGGCAGAAAGATCTGGCCTTCCTGGGTCTCCGATGTGTGTAAGATGAGCATGCGTGGCAGAAGCCCGAGCTGGATCGCTTGCCGGACGAGCGAGAAAGCTCCGGTGATGACCGCCTGGCTCGCAATGATTGTTGCCACGGTGGCCAGAATAACGAGAGGCAACAGGGCCCAATGTGGCGCGAGCAGGAAGAACGGATTGGTCACGGTCGAGGGATCGGCGAGAACAATGGCGCCCTGGCCAAGATAATTCAAGCTCAGCGCCGGCAGCACGAAAAGAACCCAGACGGCTTGAATCGGCCCCCGGCCGAAATGGCCCATGTCCGCATAAAGGGCTTCCGCTCCTGTCACGGCGAGAAAGACGGAGCCGAGCACCACGAAACCCAACAGTCCGTGGCCGAACAGGAAGTGCAGACCAAAGAGCGGATTGAAAGCCTGGAGAATACGCGGTGCATCGCCAATATGGATCGCCCCCAAAGCCGCAATCACGAGGAAGAACAATGCCATGATAGGCCCGAAAAAGGCGGCGACCCGGGCGGTGCCATGTCTTTGCGTCCAAAACAGGGACAAAAGGATCGCGATGGTGAGCGGCAGGACATAGGGTGAGAAAATCGGCGTGACGAGATCGAGGCCTTCAATAGCGGACAGAACCGAGATCGCCGGCGTGATGATCGCGTCACCGGAAAACAAGGCGGCTCCTGCGACGCCCAAGAAAAAGACGGAGGAGATGGACCCGCCGACCGCAGTTTGGGCAAGCGCCATCAAGGATAATATGCCGCCTTCGCCACGATTGTCCGCGTGCATGAGAAACAGCACATATTTGGCGGTGACGGTGAAGAAGAGCGCCCATACGAGCAAGGATACGGTCCCGATTACTCCCGTCTCGGTCACCCCTGCCGTCTTGATGTGGACCAAGGACTCCCGCAGCGCATAAAGCGGGCTCGTGCCTATATCGCCGAACACGACGCCCAGCGAACCGAGCGCCAAGCTGGCGAAGGCAGCTCTTCGCGGACCCGCATCGCCTTCGGCTGCCGGGGGGCCACTGAGAGCGGGATCCTGGCCATGCGCGATCTCTTGACCCATGTCACTATCCAGCGCTGGCGCGCCCTCCGGGATTGTCGTTACGTTGCAATACAGGCCTATTCCGCAAATGAGAAAATAGGCGGACGGGGCAACAGCCGCTTTGCCCAGGCCGCCGTTCCTACAGGGATGGAGACTCAATCATGATCGTCTTCTATCGTCCTGTTCCATATATCCAAATAAGCACAGAGTGACGATTCCGATTGTCAGCTTTGGATTGCCGAGTACGGAAGGTGGAGGGTGGCAAGCCGCATGGCATGCCTCCGGGATTCGCGCACTTGAAGAGAGGTACCACGGCTTCGTGTGGTTGCGGCCCAGGGGACTTTTAGAACGATTGCACTCCGGACCCTTCGGCCCCTAACCCGACAGCGCGCATCTTATACTTGCGTTTGGCGCTAAAATCGAACATGCCCAACGCTCTGCGCCAGGTTCACTTTACCCTGGATCACACTCCTATATCAGCGGCAACACGGCGTGCGACAGGTAGAGGAACAGCGCAGCGCCGAGAAGGCCAAGCATGCCGCTCAACGCCAGATCAAAGCGCACACCGGGGCCTGCAACCTCATTGTCGCTATCAATGTCCTTCGCGGTTTGAACAAAGCGCCAGCCGGCGATCACGATAATAGTGATCCCGAGCACGATGAAAGCCAGGCCCGCGACATCGGCAAATGCGCCGCCATGAGGAGCGAACTTTTGTTGCCCAGCCAATGACGCGGCGACATATCTCAGGAATAAGTCGAACCGCTCGATTACGAAGCCGAAAGCCATCAACGCGATGGCGGTTCGCACCCAAGCGAGAAAAGTTCGTTCATTGGCGGCGTGATCGCTGTAGCGCGGGATCATGAGAATGCCTCGTTAAATCGCTGACCCATCATAGCGTTTCATCTAGATCACGACGATTTTGGATCGATTCGATCCAAAGTCGTCGTGATCTAGAGCGCTGCTGCTCCAAGTCTTCTACGGGATCCGATCGGAGCGGCAGTTGATGGAGCAATTAGATTTAACGAAATGGCTCCAGTTCTCCCCTACCGCCAGTTCTCCCGTTATAATGAGTCAACGCCCGTTTAAACATCGAGGTTGGCGACGGTGAGTGCATTCTCTTGGATGAACTCGCGGCGCGGCTCGACGATATCACCCATCAACTTAACGAACAGATCCTCGGCGTCCTCGCCTTCCTTGATCTTGACCTGCAGGAGGGTGCGCGCCTCGCGGTCGAGGGTCGTCTCCCAGAGCTGCTCTGGATTCATCTCGCCAAGCCCCTTATAGCGCTGCATCTGGGTGATGCCCTTTTGGCCAGCCGCCATCACCGTGTCGAGCAGGCTGACGGGCCCCGCGACCGGGGCCTGATCGCCCCTGCGCAGGAACAGCGCCGGCCTGGCAAAAACCTCGCCGAGCGAGCCGGCATGTTCGTTGAGCCTTCGGGCCTCGATCGAGGCCAAGAGACCGGCATCGAGGCGCACCGCCTGTTGCACGCCGCGCAGCACGCGGGTGAAGAGATAGCCGCCATTTTCGACCGCGCCCTGCCAGCCGCGCTCTATGTCCTCGGCTAAATCGTCGAGCCGGCCAGCGATCGCCACGGCAAAGGCGTGAGCTGCCGCTTCGTCCTCGGGTGAGACGGGCTTCAGCGCGCCAATGATGGCCGCTTGTTCCACGATCCGGCGGTCATAGCGCGAATGGAGGCTCGTCAGCATGTGGCGTACGCCGCGCGCCTCCTCGACGAGAGCGCGCAGATCCGCACCTGCGCGCTCCTCGCCGGTGGCGAGCCGCAGAACGGCGCCTTCAAGACCGCTGTGGATCAGATAGTCCTCCCGCGCATGCTCATCCTTCAAATATTGCTCGGAGCTGCCGCGCTTGACTTTGTAGAGCGGTGGCTGGGCGATGTAGAGATGGCCGCGCTCGATCAATTCGCGCATCTGGCGGAAGAAGAAGGTGAGGAGCAGGGTACGGATATGCGAGCCGTCGACATCCGCATCGGTCATGATGATGATCTTGTGGTAGCGCAGCTTGTCGACATTGAAATCATCACGCCCGATGCCCGTTCCGAGCGCCGTGATCAACGTTCCGATTTCCTGGCTCGACAGCATTTTGTCGAACCGAGCCCGCTCCACATTGAGGATTTTGCCGCGCAGCGGCAGCACGGCCTGATATTCACGGTTGCGGCCCTGCTTGGCGGAGCCGCCCGCCGAATCGCCCTCGACCAGAAAGAGCTCTGCCTTGGCCGGGTCGCGCTCCTGGCAGTCGGCCAGCTTGCCCGGCAGATTGGCGACATCGAGCGCCCCCTTGCGACGGGTGAGCTCGCGTGCCTTGCGCGCCGCCTCGCGCGCCTGAGCGGCCTCGACGACCTTGCCCACCACGGCGCGGGCCTCCTGTGGATGCTCCTCGAACCAGGCTCCCAGCATTTCATTGACGAGGCCTTCGACCGCCGGGCGCACCTCGGAGGAAACAAGCTTGTCCTTGGTCTGCGAGGAGAATTTTGGATCGGGCACTTTCACCGACAAAACACAGGTCAGTCCTTCGCGGCAATCGTCGCCATTGAGATCCACTTTTTCCTTCTTGGCGAGGCTGTTTCTTTCGGCGTAGCCGGTGACCTGGCGGGTCAGCGCGGCGCGCAGGCCCGCGAGATGGGTGCCGCCGTCGCGCTGCGGAATGTTATTGGTGAAGGCCAGCACATGCTCGTGGTAGGAATCATTCCACCAGAGCGCAGCCTCAACCGAAATCTTGTCACGCTCTCCCTTGATCAGGATCGGGACCGAGAGAAGCGGCGTCTTGGTCCGGTCGAGATAACGCACGAAGGCTTCGAGCCCGCCTTCGTAGAAAAGCTCCTCCCGCTTCACCTCGGCGCCGCGTAGATCGGCGAGTTCGATGCGCGCACCTGAATTCAGGAAAGCAAGCTCACGCAGCCGGTGCTCGATCGTTTGATAGTCGAAATCCACGAGGCTGAAGATCTGCGGCGAAGGCAGGAAAGTCACCTCCGTGCCGCGCTTTTGCTTGCCGTTGACCTGCGGCGCCGGCCCGGTGATCGTGAGCGGCGAGACGGCGTTGCCATTCTCGAAACGGATCCGATGCTCCTCGCCGTCTCGCCAGATGCGCAGATCGAGCCAGCTGGAAAGCGCATTGACCACCGACACGCCGACGCCATGCAGGCCGCCTGAGACTTTGTAGGAATTCTGATCGAATTTGCCGCCGGCATGGAGTTGAGTCATGATGACCTCCGCGGCCGAGATGCCTTCCTCACTATGGATGCCGGTCGGAATGCCGCGCCCGTCATCCGTCACCGTGACCGATCCATCAGGATTGAGCGTCACCTCGACGCGCGTAGCGAAGCCGGCCAGCGCCTCGTCGATTGCATTATCGACGACCTCATAGACCATATGATGGAGGCCCGAGCCATCGTCGGTGTCTCCGATATACATGCCGGGGCGCTTGCGCACAGCCTCAAGGCCGCGCAGCACCTTGATCGAATCAGCTCCATAAGAGCCATCTTTGTCGTTGGATAAGGGAAACTCAGGCGCGGACGCGTTTTTGGCCATGGGCACTGCGGATTGTCTCTCGCGAAAGGATGGAATCAAGACTGCCTACTATAGCCTGTTATGGTTCGAAAATCAGGTTTTTTGATACGTTTCGCCTCTTCGCGAACGTCTTTTTCTGGCCTGTGTGGAAACATGTAGCAAGGCGCTACGCGAGCCTTTTCTGCTTCAAGTGAATAAGGAACGCTCGGTCGCCGTTGATATATAACGGTCCTCTAAACGCGACAGAGCCGCGGCGAAAATGCTCCGGCACGGTAGTTTGGCGAAACTATCTCGCCGCCGTGAGCGGCTCTGGACGTGCTTTGCAGCGATCTCATCGAGCTTGCGGTGAGGTTCTGGATCATATGGTCCGCTAGGCCATGTAAATTTGTGTTCCAATCTTGCACCGTTTTGGTGCCGCGAAAGGAAACAACGATGAGACTGCGGCGTTGTGCAATGTAGACCCAGCTGTTTGTCATGCCATTATGAAAAGCCCAAAAGCCCGTAAGTCAACACTCCGAAAGCGCTTTCATCATAGGTAAAGCCTGCCCAAAGCCTCAAGCCGCGCCTTAGATCACGATGATTTTGGATCGAATCGATCGGTTCTCGATTTAGAGCGGGATGCGAGCGCAAAACCGCTTCACACTTTTGCTCATCCCGCTCTATGGCGTCCGTTCCCCGATCGCCAACCCGTTCGCATCGGCGCCGATCACGACCGTCTCTCCGTCATGGATTTCGCCGGCGAGGATTTTCTCGGCCAAGGGATCCTGCACATTCTTTTGGATGACCCGCTTCAAGGGCCGCGCGCCATAAGCCGGGTCATAGCCTTTCTCGACGAGCCAGGCGCGCGCCTTGGGTTTCAGGTCGAGGGTGATCTTGCGATCCTCCAGGAGCCTGGCGAGCCGCTTGAACTGGATGTCGACGATCGCCCCCATATCCTCGCGGGCGAGCCGGTGGAACAGGATGATTTCGTCGATCCGGTTCAAGAATTCGGGGCGGAAGTGCGCCCGCACTACCTGCATGATTTCGGCGTGAACCGCGCTGGAATCCTCGCCCTCCTTTTGCATGACGAGGAATTCGGCGCCGAGGTTCGAAGTCATGACGATCAGCACATTACGGAAATCGACGGTGCGGCCCTGCCCATCGGTGAGCCTTCCGTCATCGAGGATCTGCAGAAGCACGTTGAAGACATCCGGATGCGCCTTCTCGATCTCGTCGAAGAGAACGACCTGATAGGGCCTGCGGCGGACGGCTTCGGTCAGTGCGCCGCCCTCCTCATAACCGACATAGCCGGGCGGCGCGCCGATCAGCCTTGCGACCGAATGTCTCTCCATATATTCCGACATATCGATGCGGATCAGCGCCGACTCGTCGTCGAAGAGAAACGCAGCAAGCGCTTTGGTGAGCTCGGTCTTGCCGACCCCGGTCGGCCCGAGGAACATGAAGGATCCGATCGGGCGGTTCGGATCCTGCAAGCCGGCCCGCGCGCGCCGCACGGCGGTCGACACAGCATTCACCGCTTCTATCTGGCCAACAACCCGACTCGCCAGTGTCTCTTCCATCTTGAGAAGCTTGCCGCGTTCGCCCTCGAGCATTTTGTCGACCGGTATGCCCGTCCAGCGAGAGACGACCTGGGCGACGTGATCCGCCGTCACCGCCTCATCGACGAGCGCATTGGCGCGTTCCGTCTCCGCCGCAGCGAGCTTCTTTTCGAGATCCGGGATGACCCCGTAGGCGAGTTCGCCGGCCCGTTGATATTCGCCCTTGCGCTGCGCCTGGACGAGATCGTTGCGGGCATTCTCAAGCTGCTCCTTGAACTTTTGCTGGAGTCCGAGCTTATCCTTTTCCGCATGCCAGCGGGTGGTCAATGAAGCGGATTTCTCCTCAAGCTCGGCAAGCTCGCTCGAAAGCCTTTCGAGCCGTTCCTTGGAAGTCGCGTCGGTTTCCTTCTTCAGCGCCTCCTGCTCGATTTTAAGCTGGACGATCCGCCGGTCGAGCTCATCGAGTTCCTCGGGCTTTGAATCGACCTGCATGCGGAGCCGGGAAGCCGCTTCATCGACGAGATCGATGGCCTTGTCGGGCAAGAAGCGATCGGCGATATAGCGATGCGACAGGGTCGCGGCTGCAACGATCGCCGAATCGGTGATGCGGACTCCATGATGGAGCTCGTATTTTTCCTTGAGGCCACGCAGGATCGAGATCGTATCGGGAACGCTCGGCTCATTGACGAAGACCGGTTGGAATCTTCGGGCGAGCGCCGCATCCTTCTCGACATGCTTGCGATATTCATCAAGCGTCGTCGCGCCGACGCAATGCAATTCACCCCGCGCGAGCGCCGGTTTCAGAAGGTTTGAGGCATCCATTGCGCCGTCGGCTTTGCCGGCCCCAACGAGCGTATGCATCTCGTCGATGAAGAGAATGATGCCGCCGGAAGCCGAGGTCACCTCGTTCAGGACGGCCTTCAGCCGCTCTTCGAACTCGCCACGATATTTGGCCCCGGCGATGAGCGCGCCCATGTCGAGCGCGAGCAGCTTCTTGTCGCGCAGGCTTTCCGGCACATCGCCGTTGACGATGCGGAGCGCAAGCCCCTCGACGATGGCGGTCTTGCCCACCCCCGGCTCGCCGATCAGAACGGGGTTGTTCTTCGTGCGCCGCGACAGGACCTGGATAGTGCGGCGGATTTCCTCATCGCGGCCAATCACGGGATCGAGCTTTCCGTTGCGGGCCGCCTCGGTCAGGTCGCGCGCATATTTCTTCAACGCGTCATAGGAATTTTCCGCAGTGGGGTTGTCGGCCGTGCGACCCTTACGCAAAGCCTCGATCGCGGCATTGAGCGTTTGAGGCGTGACACCCGCGCGTTCAAGAATCCGTGCCGCCTCGGTTCCCTTTTCAAGCGCGAGTGCCAGCAAAAGCCGCTCGACCGTCACGTAGGAATCGCCCGCTTTCTGAGCGATTTTTTCCGCATTGTCGAAGAGCCTTGCGGTCACCGGTGCAAGATAGAGCTGGCCGGCCCCCGAGCCCTGCACTTTCGGCAGTTTCTCGAGTGCGAGCTCCGTCTCGCGCAGCGCCTCACGTGAGCGGCCGCCCGCCCGATCGATGAGGCCGGCACTCAAACCCTCTTCATCATTGAGTAGAGCCTTCAAGACATGCTCGGGGGTGAATTGCTGATGACCGTCGCGGACGGCAACCGATTGCGCGCTTTGCAAAAAGCCACGCGCCCGTTCCGTGTATTTCTCGATATTCATTGCAAGCTTCCCTTTGCAGGCTTCCCTTTGCAGGCTGTTTCCGAGCCGGCCGCTCTTTTTCTCAAGCAATCTTTTCACAATAGAGCCGCATTTCCGGAAGGCCATGCCGGCAAAGCGCACTCTCCCGCTTTCCGCAAAAGGGAACCGCGGCAGAGAACCATTCGAATCGAGAAAAACCGCCTGAGAGGTCGTGAGCCAATATTGAGGAAAACCCTTCCACGGCTCCTCAAAGAACTTCTGAGCTGCCGATTAAGTGAGAATGTAGGTGCGTTTCGATCAAGGGGAAGGGCAAAGGGGCAAAAACGTCCGTCTTCACATTCGGGGGTGACGCACAAGATTTGTACGCGCAGCAATACCCGGGGGCGGCCGAGCGCCCGATAGTCGCCTGGGTCCGTTAAGGGAATAGGCAGGAGACGACCAAGAAGGGGGGCGTCGTATCAAGATCATCCCCCCGTATGTAGTAGTTTCGCCCAAGGAAAGGCGAATCCACGTAAAAGTGGCCTCAGTCCTGGACTGGTTCGCCCGCGTTGCCGACTTCGGCGATTTGCGCTTCCTCAAACCCTAATTCCGCTTTGCTTCGGCGACGGCGGCGAGGGCGCTGGTGATAGCCATTGGCTGCATCCTGCCCATTTGAGGAAGTGTTATGCAAGGGAGACAGCGTCTCGATGGCGGGCTCCGTTTCATGCGCTTCAGGGGGCTGGACGCGCACCGACGCCGTCAGAAAGGCCGGCAGGCCGTTCGACTCGAACCCCTCATCCGCGAGTTTGGCCTCATGGCCTTGCTCGACACGGATCGGCGACTCGCCTCGATAATCGCGTGCCCCCCGGCCCCGGCCGCGTCCTTCATCTTCGCGGCCGCGTCCATTGCGCTCGGCGAAGGTGCGCTGTTCGGCGTAGGGCCGCTCCGAATAATTCGCCCCCTCGCGATCACGAAAACTCCGGTGTTGAAAAGGGCGTTCCGGACGCCCACCCCGTTCGGATCGAGGCAGCGGCTGGCGCTCGGCCATTTGCCTTTCCCCATTCTCAAGATAAGGCCGCTCGATGACCGGCTGGGCAGAAGACGGCAGCGACGAGCTTGTCGGATTGGCTTGTGGAGACGGGAAAATACGCTCGGACGGGGAGGCAAAACGGTCTGGGAGAACGCCGAAATCGCTGTCTTCCTCAGTCTCATCTATGAAAGCTTCTCCTCCCGGGCGCGAATAAGGGCTTTGTCCCTGCTGCTGAGCCTGCTGGGCGGCGGCTATCAGCCTGAAATAATGTTCGGCATGCTGGAGATAGCTCTCTGCCATGACCGGGTCCCCGGCCGCTTGAGCATCACGCGCGAGCTGCAGGTATTTCTCGCTGATATGGTGGGCCGTTCCTCGGATTTTCACGTCAGGACCGCTTGATTCAAAGGACCGTGTGAGGGGATTTGGCCCTTTGCGGTTATTGTTCGGGCGGCCGCGCATTCTTTTGCTGTTCTGTGCTGGTCTCATCGATGATCCTTAGAGGTGGCATCGTCCTCGCGCCGGGCTAAGCCCTGCCGCGATTGCTCTGCGCGGCCCTTCGGACGCGCGTGTCACCGCTCTGGTCGAACCTCTTTATCTCGAACTCCGAAGGCGCGAGCAGATATCGGCTTCTCCAGCCGGTGACGAGGCTGCTCACGGAAACATCCGCGGCAACCGATCCTCGACCCTAGTCTTAAGAGGTCTTGTCTTAAGAGGTCTCAGAGTCTGGGAACAGCTGACCCCAGCCGAGCCGGAAGTCAGATCACAGTCCGAAGTGGAGCTCGACACCGGTCGGCGCCTCATTCTAGAGAAGGAGCCTTGCGCGGACGGTGGTTCTCAACACTAAACGAGACTGTACTAAACGAGCCTGTGCAGCATGAGCGAATAGCAACCTGCCGGGAACCTAATCGCTTTCACGCTAAACGCAAGCCCCTTTATAAAATTTATCTCCAGTCTTGCTTGACGTGATCTAATTATCACACCCGTCAAATCATTCCCAATGTCTCATAGTCAGCCCTAGGTGATGGCCGCCAGCTGGATGGCGGGCGGGGCCTTGCGCAGCACCATGACGCGGCGCTTTCCATCAAGATCAAGCTTGGCTCGGGCTGATTCTGCAAAATGCCCCGCGAGCAGCTTTTGGACGCTCGCATATTGCCCTTCGCCCAGCTCGATCGCGATCAGGCCGCCTGGCGCCAAGCGTTCATTCAACCCTGGGATGAGCGCCCGATAGGCCGCCAGACCGTCTTCTCCCCCGTCGAGGGCGAGGTGGGGATCGTAATCGCGGACCTCGGGGGCGAGTTGCGCAATCGAGCCGGTCGCAACATAGGGAGGGTTCGTCAGGATGAGATCGAACTCTCCTTTGAGACTGGCCCCCCAATCTCCGCATATGACGTGGCTGCGCGATAAAAGCCCGAAAGTCGCGAGATTGGCTTTGGCAAGCTGGCAGGCGGCCGGCGAAATGTCCACACCGACCCCGAAAGCATGGGGAAGGCCCAGCAGGAGCGAGGCCAGCAGCATGCCCGAGCCTGTTCCGAGATCGAGGATGCGCCAATTCGCCGACCTGTCCGTCGCATGTTCGAGTGCGGCCTCGATCAGCGTTTCGCTCTCGGGCCGTGGATCGAGAACCGCCGGCGTGATTTTGAACCGCGCGTCCCAGAACTCCCGAAAGCCCAGGATGCGCGAGACCGGCTCCCCGGCGAGCCGGCGCGCCGCCAAGGCGGACAGAACGGCGGCACCAGCTCCAAGCGGAAGAAGCGGATTCCGCAGAAGGCTCGCATGGTCGATCTTCAGCGCCGCGCAAAGCAAGAGCCTTGCATCGAGCGTGGCGGATTCGATCCCGGCATCGCGAAAGGCCGATGCTAGTCTTTTGAAGGCTGGCTCGCGAGGCTGAACATCGTCAAACTCAAGCACCGCCCGATCCGGTCTGGCCGCCGTCATCGAGTTGAAGAACCGAGAGCCTGGATCAGGATTCGCGTGAGACGCTCGGCAAAAGCCGCGGCCGGCTTGTCGCCCTCCATCACTTTGGCCTCATCGAAAAGAAGCCGGACCACATCCTCAAATGTCCGCTTGTCGGGTGCGCTGATCTGTTCCAGAAGGGCCCGAATCAAAGGATGGGTAGGGTTGATTTCAAGCACCGGCTTGCCGGAAATACCGGGTTGGCCGCTCGCCGCCAGCATGCGTTCGAGCCGCCGGTCCGGCCCCCGCTCGGAAGCGACGAGACATGCCGGGCTCGCCGCCAGCCGGTCTGTGGCGCGAACCTCCTCGACCTCTTCGCCCAAAACCTGCTTCATAAGCGCGTAAAGGGTCGCCAAACCCGCCGCCGGCGCCTCGACCACAGCGTCTTCCCTATCGGGTTTTTCCTTCAGAGGGATGGCTTTCAGGTCGGCCGCACCCTGGGTGACGGATTTGAACGGCTTGCCGTCAAAACCGACGGCCGTCATGGTCCAGAAGGCGTCGACGGGATCGGGGAGCAGCAGGACTTCGATGCCCCGGGCCTGAAATCCTTCAAGCTGCGGGCTCGCTTTGAGCTGCGTCAAATCCTCACCCAAGAGGTAGAAGATGGACGTCTGATTGGTTTGCAGATCGGCAACATATTCCTTCAGGTTCCGAACGCCCTCGGGATGGCGCGAGGTCGAAAAACGCACGAGACCGAACAGGGCGTCGCGTCTTTCGGGGTCCTCATAGAGTCCTTCCTTGAGTACTTGGCCGAAATCACTCCAGACCTTGGCGTATTTTTCCTTGTCATTTTCCGAAAGCTTGGTGAGCTCCTGTAGCAGGCGGTTGGTCGCAGCCTTCTTGATGGCCGCGAATCCTGCGCTCTCCTGGATCATCTCGCGCGAGACATTGAGCGGAAGGTCGGCCGAATCGACGACAAGGCGGACGAACCGCAGAAAGCGGGGAAGAACCTCCGCTGCATCGGTGATGAGCACATGGCGGACGTAGAGCTTCGCCCGGCCGGTCCGGGCAGGGTCGAAAAGATCGAACGGGCGTGAACCAGGCACAAAGGCCAGCACGGTATAGTCCTGGCGCCCTTCCACATGCCAATGTGCGGTCAAGGCCGGCTCGTCGAAAAGACCCGCCAGGGACTGATAGAATTCTTTATAGTCCTGTTCGGAAATGGCCGAT
>DATJTB010000293.1:0-3910 GCA_035503795.1 Methylocella sp. | reverse complement strand
ACTCTTAATCAGCGGGTCCAAGGTTCGAGCCCTTGTGCGCCCACCAATAACATCAATAAGCAGTTCAAAGGCACTGGGTTTCACGCATATTGCGTCTCTGTCGCCACCAAGGCCCGCGAAAGCCGCCCAAGCTTGGCGGCGTAACTCTGGAAAAGAATTAGCCGCGTGTGCTTGCGATTTTATTTGAGGCCTGCGGCTGGAAGAGCTCTGGAGGGTTGACCAATGATCAAACGTCAAATCTTCGAATCACTACGGGCTGCTGCTATTTCAAGAGGTTTTTGGGTGGCACGAGCGGGCAAAGCCGAAGCAGCTTCAGAACTTGTCGAGGTGATTAAGAGCGCTAGGGCGACGGCCGCCCTTCGTCGTTTTGGGGCAGCCGGTGACGGTGGTTATCTTCTGCCTGATGATCTTGAAGGCATAGCCGCGCTGTTCTCTCCTGGAGTGTCAACGATATGTGAGTTCGATCTTGAGTTCGCCGAACGCGGCATCGATGTGTACATGGCCGACGCCTCCGTAAACGCCCCGCCAATTAATCATCCTAAGTTTCATTTTTCGGAGAAATTCATTGATACCTACATTAGCGCAACGACGACGACTATGTCGGCCTGGCTTGAAGAGACTGGCATGGCGGCAACATCCGAAGACCTGGTTCTACAGATGGATATTGAGTGCGCCGAATATCGTGTTTTCGCTAGTATTCCTGACACAATTTTACGTAGATTTCGTATAATTGTTGTAGAAATACATAATTTAGATCAGATATTCTCCGATTTTTCTGCACAGACTATTCTGGGGACTTTTAAGAGATTAAGCCAGTTCTTCAACATTGTTCACATTCACCCGAACAATATCGATCCTTTGTTTAAAATTGGCAATTTCGAAGTGTATCCGACGATGGAATTTACACTTTACCGCAAGGACCGGCCCGTGAGCAGCGGTGCCGCTTCGTTGCCGAACCCCTTGGACGCAGACTGTGTCGTTGGGAAGCCCACTGCGGTATTACCTGCGATCTGGACCCGGTTAGGCGCAGCCCTCGGCCCGGCGACTAACCTGCATTATGCAGCGCTTTGACCGTTACGCCGCGCAAAACGCTGCAGTCGCGTGATTTTTTCCGATTTCGTTTGCTCGCGGATGCATCGCATCGTCTCCGGCGTTGCGCCAGAGGGCTGGATGGAAAATGTTTGAGTTTCCGGGGGGCGGAATACCTTGGTCTTTGCAGTACGGGCGCGCTCGAACCCGCCCATGGCCATCCAATAGCCATCCCGAGAACATCCTAGATTTCCCCAATTGGGGACGCTATGTGTTTTGAGTGTACTAGCTTTGGGAGCCTAATTGATGGGTGAGCCCGTAGTTCAGCTCGAAAGCCATGGGGTTGGCCTGACCGTGCGCTGCATCGTTGAGGCTAAGAATGGTCAATGACAGGCGTTTTCATTAAAGTTTGGTTGGCCGCTCAAGGTGACACAATGGAAGATGCGAAGCGCCGGCGGAATGCTTCGTTCTTTGTTTATTTGGCGGTGCGCCGAAGCACAGAATCGATCGTGCCCCCTACCTCTTGAGGTAAAGTGGACAAATGCTTGCGTCGCATGAATGAGTTCTCATCATCCGCCCATCACATACGATGATCAAGACATGAAGATTGGGTTGCCACTATAGAAGGCAAATTTCGCAAGGTTACCGTCGATTGTCCGAAGGCCCCTTTCAGCCAGGATCTGATAGCATCAATGGCGAAGCATTCGGGCGCGACGAAGAAGCGGATTTATCAGGTCTATCGCACACTATGGCGGCGAATTCCCTCTTGCTTTTTTTGTGACGCGCCATTTGCCCAAAGTCACTGAACAAGCTTTTCGCCTTTCAGCTTTGGAAGCTTCGCGTTTACCCGCCCCTGATCGTCCGATCGCCATTGCCCAGCCCAGAAGACCTCGTTGCTTGACAGAGCGACGGCCATGCCCATAAACGACCTTCACGGAAGGACTCCCCATGACGATCAAGCCCGAGCTCAATGTGCTTTTATGCGCGCCGCGGGGTTTTTGCGCCGGTGTCGTGCGGGCCATTGATGCGGTGGAAGAGGCGCTGCGGATTTATGGCGCGCCGGTGTATGTCCGCCATGAAATCGTCCATAATAAATACGTCGTCGAGGGACTGAAGGCCAAGGGCGCTATTTTCGTCGAGGAGCTCGACGAGGTTCCGGATACAACGAAGCCGGTCATCTTTTCCGCCCATGGTGTGCCGAAATCGGTGCCCCTCGCCGCCGTGAAGCGCAATATCTTCGCCATCGATGCGACCTGCCCGCTCGTTACCAAGGTTCATCTCGAGGCCGAGCTGCATCATAAGCGCGGTCGCGTCGTGCTGCTTGTCGGCCATGCCGGCCATCCGGAGGTCGTCGGCACCTTGGGACAATTGCCGGCGGGATCGATTAGGCTCGTCCAAACACCGGAGGACGTCGAAACTCTGGAGATCGAGGAAGGCACAGGCCTCGCCTATGTGACGCAGACAACCTTGTCGGTCGATGACACGCGCGCCATGGTCGCCGCCCTGACCAAACGATTTCCCGATATCATCGGTCCGCATCGCGAGGACATCTGCTATGCAACGACCAACCGTCAGGAGGCGGTCAAGCGGGTGGCGCCGGTCGTCGATGCTTTGATCGTCGTTGGCTCCGCCAATTCCTCTAATTCGCAAAGGCTGAAGGAGGTGGCCGAGCGCTCGGGCTGCAAGCTCGTCAGGCTCGTCCTGCGCGCCGAGGACGTCGAATGGGATCTGTTCGGATCGATTTCCTCACTCGCCATCACCGCCGGTGCCTCGGCCCCCGATGTATTGGTCGAGGAGATCATGGGCGCCTTCGCAGAGCGCTATGAGCTCTCGGTCAAGACCGTTTCGACTGCTGATGAGAGCGTCTTTTTCCCACTGCCGCGCGAGCTACGCCGTCGGGGCGACGGCGTAGCGCCGCAAACCGGCGAAACGCCTGAAACCGCAATGTGGCACGCCCGCGAGTCGTCCTGATCTTCGGGCCGACCGCGAGCGGCAAATCAGCCCTTGCGGCTCGCCTCGCCTCAACCGTGCATGGTGCGGTGATTAACGCCGATTCCATGCAGCTCTATCGCGACCTCGCGGTACTAACGTCGCGTCCAGACGCGGCGGAGGAGGCCGAGACCCCGCATCTTCTGTTCGGTCACGTGGACGGCGCCGTCCCTTATTCCGCGGGGCTTTGGCTCGATGACGCGCGCGCCGCGCTCGATGCGACGGAACGCGCCGGCCGCCTGCCGATCTTTGTCGGCGGGACGGGTCTCTACTTCAAGGCCTTGACGCAAGGGCTTTCGGCCATTCCCCCAGTTCCACCGGCGGTCCGGCAAAGGCTTCGCGGTCTCGCCGCGGGCCTGCCGGCGGCGGACCTCCATACCCTGCTGGCATCGCGCGACGAGGCCATGGCGGCACGATTACGTCCCAGCGATCCCCAGCGGATCTTGCGCGCGCTTGAAGTTTTCGAGGCGACCGGGCAGAGCCTCCTTGCCTTTCAGGAAAGGCGCGAGCCGGCGCTGATCGCGGTCCAGGACTCTGCCGCCATCTTCCTGGCTGTCGAGCGGTCCACCCTCAAGAGACAAATCGCCGCTCGCTTTGAGGTGATGCTCAAGGCTGGGGCACTGCAAGAAGTTGAAAGGCTGAGAGCGAGGGACCTTGATCCAGGGCTCCCCGTCATGCGGGCCCTCGGCGTGCCGCCCCTGATCGCCCATCTTGAGGGCAAACTCACACTGGCCGAGGCGGCAGCACAGGCCGTAAGGGAAACGGCTCGATATGCGAAGCGACAAGTCACCTTCGGTCGCCATCAGCTGGACTCATTTGCCCCTGTGATCGCGTCGGAAGCCGAAGCGTTCTTATTAAAGTCGCTTGACTAGAAGCGGGATCAGCAAAACCG
>DATJTB010000292.1:0-9486 GCA_035503795.1 Methylocella sp. | reverse complement strand
AGCGCTTCCGTAACTGCTCAGCAGGTGGGTTTAACAACCCCATTGTTGCAAGCAGGTCAATTTGGCAAAGAGTCGATCGCGCAAGTTGATTTTCAACCGGTGAATGTAGTTGTCACTTGTTCAAGAACCGCAACTGCGCTTCAGGTTATTGACGATATGTTTGAGTTTCTAAAGGACAGTTTTGGATTTCGAGTTCCCACTAAAGATCGGGAGAAGACTTATAGAAGTATCATCATTTCAGACATGGGTTTTAATGTTGCGCATACGCTCGGAAAGTGGAAAGAAATACAGAGTTTACTTAATAAACTTCGCGGCCAATCTGACTTAAATATGGAAATATCAGGGATAAATTTCATAGGTAGAGGCGGCGCTAGGTATGACCCCAATATGCGGTTTATCTTTGAACAGAGGTTGCCTTCGCCAGACGGGGTGGAATGGGTTTTTTCACTCGCCCCACTACGGACCGAGGATCATGAAAAGCTTCTCTCAAAAATTTCTCAATTGTTCAGGTGACATTGATGAAAGCTCTTGAGCGATTAACCCTTATGGTAGAAGCAACCATTTACACGACTTTATCGCCCGAGCGGGAGCTCGCGGCGCGGGTCCAGTTGGCCAAGCCGCCTTTGGTACCATGACGACGACGCAAATCAAAGCGCCGCAATCAGAAGATCAAACATCGCATTACGCATGTGACGATAGTTCAAGCGGAAAACGTACTCGCCAAGATAGCTTTCGGCGTATTTCTCGCTGATATGAGTTCGTCGGTTGGAACGGTTAAGCCCTTCTCAACCTCATGTCGAGAACGACACCTCGAAGCGTTTCTGTCTTCACGTTCGGGATGACTTCAGCCGCGATTTTGCCGCCACGTTCCCCTAGCCCCATAACAATCGTCTTGCCACTTGCGCCACGGACGCGTTTGTCAAACGCGCGCCGCCTACATAGGCTTCAGCAAGTTCGACATGGTCTTTCAGCATTTCAAAGCCATCTCTACCTTCTCCATGAGCGAACAGATCCGCTTACGCCGTGGCGTGGCGCGATAAATCTCCTATGGCCCGAACCATGCCATAGGAGCTTGTGTCAACGGGATAAGCCCAAATGGTTGTGGCCAAACGGGTCTCGATCAGCAAAGCGCGAGGTGGATTTGCGCCCGCGATCCATGCTTGATCTTAGAGTTAAGATCAGGTGATTTCGGGGAGACCCCATTGGACTGGGACAAGCTGCGGACTTTCACTTCGGTCGCTGGGGCCGGCTCCTTCACCCATGCGGGCGAGGCGCTGGGGCTTAGCCAATCGGCGGTGAGCCGTCAGGTCAGCGCTCTGGAACAGGAGCTCAAGGTCTCCCTTTTCCACCGCCATGCGCGTGGCCTCGTCCTGACCGAGCAGGGCGAATTGCTGCTGCGCACGGCGCGCGAGGTGATGGCCAAGCTTGAGGCGGCCGAGCTGGCGCTCGACGAGAGCCGCGAGAAGCCGCACGGTGAGCTGCGCATCACAGCCAGCCTCGGCATCGGTGTCGGCTGGCTGACACCCCGCCTCGGTCCGTTCCTTGATCTTTATCCCGGCATCAAGCTCGATCTCATTCTGGTGGATGAAGAACTCGACCTCGAGCTGCGCAAGGCCGACGTCGCGCTGCGCCTGCGGGCGCCCTCGCAGCCGGGCCTCATCCGCCGCCACCTCTTCGCGGTGCATTACCACCTCTACGCCTCGCCCGATTATCTGCGCCGGAGCGGCCATCCCCAGGCACTGGAGGAGCTGGCCCACCATCGGCTACTCGCCTATGCCGCGCCGTCGTCGAGCTTCCTGAGCGATCTCAATGAGCCGCTTTTCGCCAGCCCGAACGGCGAGGCACAGGCCCGCCTGTCGCTCAACAATATCCTAGCGCTGCAGCAGGCCGTCGAGAGCGGCCTGGGGATCGGCATTCTGCCCGATTATTTGAACGAGCCCGGAGGACGACTCGTCCGCCTGATGCCGCAGGCGATCGCCCAGACGCTCGACTGCTATCTCGTCTTTCCCGAAGCGACGAAGAATGTCGCGCGCGTGCGCGTCTTCCGTGATTTTCTGGTTTCGAGCGCACAAAGGTGGAAATTTTGAGCCTCGATCACGATTCATGATTTTGAGTCGACTCGACCCAAAATCATGAATCGTGATCGATTCTCATAACTTGAGACGGGGGATGCGAGCGCAAATCCGCTTCACACTTTTGCTCATCCCGCTCTGGCCAGCGATCGGCGATTTGAGTTCCTGCCGGGCGCCGACCGAGGTAGACTGATGCCGTCGGTCATCCATGCCGCGATCAACGATCGTGTCATCGCCAGGCGACATTGAGCCGATAGCCATAGAAAGGCTCATCCGCCTCCTCTCAGGCTAAATCTTAAAGGATCTTCATGTTTCCGAAACCCATTGCTCAGCTTGAAGCCAATAGCTACGCCTATGAAACAACGCCGATGGTCAAACCGACGGGCTTTCGCGAATATGACGCGCGCTGGCTCTTCGAAAAAGAGATCAACCTTTTGGGCGTCGAGGCGCTGGGGCTTGGCCTCGGCACGCTGCTGCATGAGATGGGTGTGCGGCCGGATCTCGTCACGGGCCATGATTTCCGTGCCTATTCGGCCTCGATCAAACATGCGCTCACGGTCGGCCTGATGGCGGCTGGCATTAGGGTTCACGACATTGGGCTTGCCCTTTCGCCCATGGCCTATTTCGCCCAGTTCGATCTCGATTGCGCAGCCGTCGCCATGGTCACGGCCTCCCATAATGACAATGGGTGGACCGGCGTCAAAATGGGTTGTCAGCGCCCGGTGACGTTCGGCCCCGATGAGATGGGCCGCCTGCGCGACCTCGTGCTTGCCGGCAAATTCCGCTATGCGGAGGGCGGCGGCTATCGGCTCGTCGAGGATTTCCGCGCCCGCTACCTCGCCGATCTCCTCAACCGGCCAAGGATTTCCCGAAAGCTCAGGGTCGTCGCCGCTTGCGGCAATGGCACGGCGGGCGCCTTCGCCCCGACCATGCTTGAAAAGCTTGGCTGCGAGGTCGTGCCTCTCGACACCAATCTCGACTATACTTTTCCGCACTACAACCCGAATCCCGAAGATCTTCATATGTTGCATGCGATGGCCGACAAGGTGCGCGCATCGGGCGCCGATGTCGGGCTCGGCTTTGACGGGGACGGCGATCGCTGCGGTGTCGTCGACAACAAGGGCGAGGAGATTTTCGCCGACAAGATCGGTGTGATGCTGGCGCGCGATCTCTCCAAACTCCATCCCGGCGCGACGTTTGTCGTCGATGTCAAATCGACCGGCCTCTTCGCCACCGATCCGCAGCTTCTGGCGCAGGGCGCCAAGGCGGATTATTGGAAGACCGGCCATTCCTACATCAAGCGCCGGGTCACCGATCTCAAGGCGCTCGCAGGCTTTGAGAAATCCGGCCATTTCTTCTTCAACGCGCCGATCGGGCGCGGCTATGACGATGGCCTCTTGACCGCCATCCAGGTGATCGAGATGCTCGACCGCAATCCGGGAAAATCCATGGCCGAGCTCTATGAGGCGTTACCAAAAACCTGGGGCTCGCCGACCATGTCGCCACATTGCGACGATGAGACGAAATATGGCGTGGTCGAGAAAGTGACCGAGCGCTTTAAGACCATGCAGGCCAAGGACGAATCCTTCACGGGCCAGAAGATCCGCGATCTCGTCACCGTCAATGGTGTGCGCGTGGTGACGGAGGATGGCAGCTGGGGCCTGGTGCGCGCCTCCTCCAACAAGCCGGAGCTCGTCGTCGTCGTCGAAAGCCCGGTGTCGGAAGCCCGCATGCGCGAGACTTTTCACGCCGTCGACAAGATTTTGCGCGAGCACCCGGAAGTCGGCGCCTATAACCAGACGATCTGAGGGCGTTCATCCGCGCTCAGCCAAACGGCTGTCATAGCGAGGATCCAGGAACGCTGTGGTGCGAGCCTGGGTTGATCGCTAGCCGATCATGACAGCCGTGAGTTGAGTGCCACGAAATGCTGCTGTCATGGCGAGGAGGCGAAGCCGACGAAGCCATCCAGAATCCGCGCCTGACGCTGCAATTTACCCGCGACGGCCACCCCATTCCGTGCCACACTCGGGGCTCGCCAAGGAGCGGGGACCAGGTGCCCGAGTCAGTGCGAATATTCTTGTCGACGGTGTCGAATGAATTTCGCGCCTATCGCGAGCAGCTGCGCACCGATCTCACGCGCCACAACGTTGAAGTCAAAGTTCAGGAGGATTTTGTCGATCTTGGCGGTGAAACCCTCGACAAACTTGATGCCTATATCAAAGCCTGTGACGCCGTTGTCCATCTCGTCGGGGATATGACCGGCGCGCCAGCCCTAGATCCTTCAACCCAAACAATCCTAAACAAATACCCGGATCTGACCGAAAAATTTCCGCCGCTTGGCGAGGCCTTGGCAGAGCGTGTCCCGATTTCCTATACGCAATGGGAGGCTTGGCTCGCTCTCTACCATGAGAAAGTGCTGCTCATCGCAAAAGCAGACGAGACAGCGCCGCGCGGCCCTGCCTATGCTCCCACGGAAGACACGCGTGCAGCACAACAGGCGCATCTGGCAAGACTTGCCGTGGTCGAACGTTTTCCGGGGTGCACTTTCAAAAGCCCCGATCATCTCGCCAAGCAGATTGCCTACACAGCGATTCTCGACTTGCTCGCGGGAGCCCGCGCCAAAACACCGGCGCGCCAACCCCGCAACCTCCCCTTCGTGTCGCTCGGCGACCTTTTTAAAGGCCGCGAAGAAGCGCTCAAAATGCTGCGTCAATCTCTCACCAGGAGCGAAGGCCATGCGACAGCCGTCACCGGCAAGGCGCTCTATGGCCTTGGCGGAATCGGCAAGACGCGGCTCGCCGTCGAATATGCTCTGCGCCACGCGGACGATTATTCCGCCCTGCTCTTCATTCCGGCCGAGGCGCCGGTGCAGATGAACGCAAGTCTCGCGGCGCTCGCCGGTCCCGACATTCTTGACCTGCCCGAGAAGGACGCGCGCGAGGACGAAATCAAAATTTACGCTGTCTACAAACGGCTCGCGGAACATCCCGGCTGGCTGATGATTTTTGACAATGTGGATGGTGAAGAAGCTGCGAAAGCGGTCGAGGAAATCTTGCCCAAGCTAACGGGCGGCCATGTGCTGATCACTGGGCGCATCAGTAATTTTTCGCCAGCGATCGAAGCGCTGCCGCTCGACGTGCTTGCGGAAGCGGATGCCGCAAGCCTGCTGCTTGACGGCACGCCAAGGCGTGAGACAGCGCCAAATGATGAAACCTTGGCACATGAGCTGGCGCGCGAGCTGGATGGCCTGGCGCTCGCCCTTGCGCAGGCCGCCGCCTATATCAATCGCCAGCGCATCGGCTTTTCGCGCTATCTCAATCTATGGAAAGAGAAGCGTGGGACGGTTCTGAACTGGTTCGATTCGCGGCTCGTCAGCACCAATCATGATGTCGGCCTGGCCGCGACCTGGGTGACCTCGGTCGAAAAGCTCACGCCGGCGGGTAGATATTTGCTGGAGCTGTGCGCCTTCCTCGCTCCGGAACCCATCCCCAAATTCCTGCTCGATGTGCCGCTTCCCTCGCCCTTCGAGACGCTTGCTTCGCAAGCTCCCTTCGGCAAGCTCAGGGCAGGCTCTCAGGGTGAGGGAAGCTTGGATAGAGGCCCTCATCCTGAGGTGCCCGCGGAGCGGGCCTCGAAGGATGAGGAGCCAGCCTCTCGGAACACGCCTCCCGAAAACTTCGACGCCCACGACGCGCTGGCCGATCTTTTCGCCTATTCGCTTGCCACCCAAGTCACGGCCAAGGAGCCTTCCTTCACCATCCATCGGCTGGTGCAGGATTATACCCGCAGGAGCCTGGAAAAGGCGGGAAGGTATCGGCTGCTTCTGGTGGAAACGCTCGGCTGGGTCAACGCGGCTTTCATCGGCGATCCGCAGGATGTGCGAAGCTGGCCGGTGCTCGATCCGCTGGCGCCGCATGCGCTCGCTATCACCAAGCACGCCGGTGAAGCCGGCCTCGCGGACCCGACAGCGCGGCTGCTGAATGATCTCGGGATTCTGTTCTACACCAAGTCCAGATTTGCCGAGGCCGAGCCCTTGATGCGCCGCGCGCTCCAAATCGAGGAGACAAGCTTCGGGCCTGAGCATGCCAATGTCGCGATCCGCCTCAACAACCTCGCCCAATTGCTCAAGGCGACCAACCGCCTCGCCGAGGTCGAGCCCTTGATGCGCCGCGCGCTGGCCATCACCGAGACAAGCTTTGGGCCCGATCATCCCGATGTCGCGATCCGCCTCAACAACCTCGCCCAATTGCTCAAGGCGAGCAACCGCCTCACCGAGGCCGAGCCCTTGATACGTCGCGCGCTCGCCATCACCGAGACAAGCTTCGGGCCCGAGCATCCTAATGTCGCGATCTGCCTCAACAACCTCGCCCAATTGCTCCAGGCGACCCACCGCCTCGCCGAGGCCGAGCCCTTGATGCGCCGCGCGCTCGGCATCGATGAAGCGAACTTCGGTCCCGATCATCCCAATGTCGCAATCCGTCTCAACAATCTCGCCCGATTGCTCCAGGACACCATCCGCCTTGCGGAGGCCGAACCGTTGTACCGCCGCGGCCTCGCCATCGATGAAGCGAGCTTCGGGCCCGATCATCCTGAGGTCGCAATAGACCTCAACAACCTCGCGGGGTTGCTCCAGGAAACCAACCGCCTCGCCGAGGCCGAGCCGTTGATGCGAAGAGTCATCGAGACCTTCTTGTCCTTCACACGAAAAACGGGGCATGAGCACCCGCACTTGCAATTGGCGTTCGGCAATTACGAGCGCCTCCTCATCGCCATGGGCCGCAGCGAAACCGAGGCCAAAGCCGAAATCAAGGCGCTCATCCGCGCCCATGGGCTTACACTGAAGAGCTGACTTATCAGACCAAACTTCCGGCCGATTCCACCTTTTTAAGGGCCAGCCCGCGCAAAGCACTTGTAAGATTTTCAGCTCCCACCGGACCGGTCAAAATGGATGGCCCTGCGGCCGGGAGGGAGGGCAGGATCGTCGCAGGCCACAACGGGGCTAAGCGGCGCCAAACTGCAACATCGGGGCGAAGATCTCGAATCCATCCAGGCTTGTGCCTGACGGGGTTGCCAGCTTGGCCTTCTCGGTCTAAATGGCGGTGCGGCGGGAATGGCCAAATTTTTCCGAGATGGAAAATCAGGTAGCCCGGCCAAACCCGCCGCATCCCTTTTTTACCATAATTTGGACAGCAAGAACCGCGCTGCCTAAAATTCGCCGTAGATGTGGTAGGTATGTCACATTCCCATACCTCCAAGGCCTATCCCAGCTGATTGGAGCCAATCAGACCCCACCACGCAAGGCGGTCAATACGGAGACGCTGGCGCGGCCATTCTGCGGCAAGCCGACTCGCGACTGAAAATCCGAAATGGCCTTTGTCGTCTTGCTCCCGATGACGCCATCCGCCTTGCCGTCGAGATCATAGCCGCGCCGCATGAGCAGCGTCTGCATCTCACGCCGCTCCACCCGGGAAAGACCGGGATCATTGGTCGGCCAGGCGGCTACGAGACCATGCCGGCCGCGCAGCCGATCCGAGAGGAGGGCGATCGCCAGAGCGTAGGATTCCGCCGCATTGTACGAATAAATAGCATCGAAATTGCGCGTCACAAGAAAGGCAGGCCCGCTTGGACCGGCGGGCAGCAGGAGACCGGCCGTTCCGGTGGCCGGCAGACGGCGGGCATCGATCAGAACGAGACCCCGCTCCGACCAGGCCGACATCGGCTCCTTCCGGGTGCGCCCGCTGGGGCCGGCGTAGTGGTCCGGCAGGCGCACCTCATAGCCCCATTCGAGGCCTCTGACCCAGCCACTCTTTCTCAGATAGGCCGCGGTCGAGCCCAATGCGTCCGGAACGGAATTGATCAGATCGCGGCGGCCGTCTCCATCCAAATCGACGGCGATCCTGAGGAAGGTCGAGGGCATGAATTGGGTATGGCCGAAGGCCCCCGCCCAAGAGCCGTTGAACTGGGCCGGATCGATGTCGCCATGCTGGACGATTTTCATGGCGGCGAAAAGCTCGCTGCCGAAATAGCCGGAGCGCCGGCCTCCCTCGCAGGCCAGGGTGGCGAGCGACTGGATGACCGGACGGGTGCCGAAACTGCGGCCATAATCGGATTCGACCCCCCAGACCGCGGCTATCGTAGCCGCTTCGACACCATACCGGCTTTCCGCGAGGGCGAGCGGCTGGGCGTATCGGCGCATCATCGCCACGCCGTCCTGGACCCTTTCCTCATCCACAAGTCCGGCGAGGTAATCCCAGATCGGTGTCTTGAACTCGGGCTGAACCTTGGAGAACTCGATCACCTCTGGGTTGCGGGCAAGCCCGCTGGTGAGGCGATCGAAGGTCGAAGGCTGCACCCCATCCGCCACGGCCGTGCCGCGCAATCCGGCAAGGCAAGCGGAAAAATCGCCCGCTTCGGCAAGGACGGGCGGAAAGAGGCCCATGCTCAGGGCGATGATCCGGGCGAGCCATTCGCCGTCGTTCTTCCACTTCTGCATCCGTCCTCGGTAGCCTGACGCGCCGCGCTTGACAAGCGTCCCGCAAGCCCTTCCGCGCTGGGCTCCGCCCCGCTCAGGCGGCGAGCAGGCGCTGGACTTCATTGACCAGATCTTTCAGATGGAAAGGCTTGGAGAGGACTTTCGCCTGCGGCGGTGCGCTGTTGTCAGGATTCAAGGCAACCGCGGCGAAGCCGGTGATGAACATGACCTTGATATCGGGGTCAAGCTCGGTCGCCCGGCGGGCCAGTTCGATGCCATCCATTTCCGGCATGACGATATCGGTCAGGAGCAATTCGAACGGTTCTTCCCGCAATCGATGATAGGCCGAGAGACCGTTGTCGAAGGCGGCCACGTCAAATCCGGCATTTTGAAGCGCCTTGCCGAGAAAACGGCGCATATCGTGATCATCCTCGGCAAGGAGGATCTTGGAAGAGAGGGAAAACTGAGTCTCGTTCATGTGGAGTCCTCGTCACTTCCCCACATCAAAGGCGCAGGCGGTAAAAATCGGGTGAAAATCCGCCCTCTTCGCGCGGCTGCTTCATTTTTCCCTAAAGTGTGACCGCAAAGCGATAGGGCTGGACAGAACCGCTCGTCCTTGTCAAATTGAACGATGATTTGTTTTCGGGCTTGCGCCGGGCGCGGCCACAGCCCGCATCCGGCTACAAACGGGCCGGTGAGGGCGAACCGGCTGCGGCATCCGATGCTTCGGCGCAAAGACGAATTGGCGCAAGGACTAAGACGTGAACCCGGGTGACGAAATGCCGGACGCCCCGCATGAGCCCGAGCTCGATCCCCCGTTCGAGGTGGCGGAGCCGGTCCACCTGGCAAGCCCGCTGGTTTTTTCTTCGCCCCATTCCGGCAACATCTATCCGCGCCGTTTTCTGGCGGTGACACGGCTTCATGAAACCACCTTGCGACGCT
>DATJTB010000291.1:0-7538 GCA_035503795.1 Methylocella sp. | reverse complement strand
AAGCGGCTGATAAGGCTGGGATCAGCCATTCTTGGCCGGACCGCTTCGTTCACGCTGCATCCCTTTCCGCAAGCCCTCTCACTCCCGGGCTCTCGGTTCTAAAGATCGGGAGAGGGATAAGCAGATTAAATCTCCGCAATCTGCGTGAAATTGATTGCGTCGCATAACCGCTGCACGGTTTCGCACATCCGCTTTCGGTTCTTTGACACCTATTCTGCCAGCCTTTAGAGTAAAAATCAAAGCAACCCAACCCGTCGCACCGATGTACCGCCCCGCACTTTTCAAGGAAGACCGTCTCGACATTCTGCACGGATGGATTCGCAGCCATCCATTTGGAACGCTGATCTCGGGAGGTCGTCATGAATTGATGGTCAGCCTTATTCCTTTTAGCCTCGTGACGGAAGACGATTCACAAGCCGATTCCCTTGGGCTTTTGCGCGGGCATCTTGCTCGTCCCAACCCGCAGCTGGAGGCCCTGCGCGATGGCTCCGACATCCTCGTGTTGTTTCAAGGACCGCAGAACTATGTGACGCCTTCCTGGTACGTATCGAAAAAAGAGCACGGCAAAGTGGTGCCGACATGGAATTATGTGGCCGTCGAGGTGCGTGGAAGGCCAAAAGTGATCGAGGATCCCGCCTGGCTACTCGCCCATCTCAACGTGCTGACGAATGAACAGGAAAAGAGAAGAACCGCACCCTGGAAGGTCAGCGATGCGCCAGAGGATTTCATTGCTTCGCAATTGACAATGATCGTCGGTGTTGAAATTCGGATCGACCGGCTGGAAGGCAAGTGGAAGGTAAGCCAGAACCGTTCGACTGCAGATCGAGACGGCGTCGTCCTGGGCCTTCGCGCCGAAGACGCCGAAGAAATGGCTGCGCTGGTTGAAGCTGGTCAAGGCAAGGCCCCTTGAAAGCCCGTGCACAGCCGAAGGCTTGGTCTAGAGTAGCGGGCGTTCAATTTGATGAGCGTGCCGCTCTAACAATTTTATTTTGAGCATCCCCCGAAACTTTCGGACCCGATGCTCTAAGTAATCGCAAGAATTTTGCCTCAACCGCCACAAAGTCCTAGAGCGAATTGTGCAAAAGTTGACAGACTTTTGCGACGAGAATTCGCTCCAACTTATTGATCTTGCGCGATTTCTTATCGCTCGAACGCTTCCGTTCGAGCGGAAAGCGCGCTAGACTGTCGAACCGCTGCGAGAATCTCAAGGGAATGAACCCATGTCCTGGTCCTTGACGATCGGCCGTTTTGGCGCGACGGTCGTGCGTGTCCACCTGACCTTCTTCCTCCTCCTTGCGTGGATCGGCGTCAGCGCCTGGCAGCAGGGCGGGCCTGCGGCCGCCCGCGACAGCCTGCTTTTCATCCTTCTCATCTTTCTATGCGTCACGCTCCACGAGTTCGGCCATATTCTCATGGCGCGGCGCTTCGGGATCGAGACGCCGGATGTCATCCTGTTGCCGATCGGCGGCGTGGCGCGCATCTCGCGCATGCCAGAAAAGCCCTCGCAAGAGCTGGCCGTCGCGATCGCCGGCCCTTTGGTAAACGTCGCCATCGCCTTGCTGATCTTTCTCGTCCTTGGGACGATCGAGTCGGCCTCCTTGGCGCATATCGACGATCCGCGCGTCTCGCTATTTGCCCGGCTGGCCGCGGTGAATATTTTTATCGTTCTGTTCAATCTCATCCCTGCCTTTCCGATGGATGGGGGGCGAGTCCTGCATGCGCTTCTCGCCATGCGGCTCGGACCGGCGAGAGCAACCCAGGTCGCGGCAAACTTGGGGCAGGTGCTCGCCTTCGCACTTGGATTTCTTGGTCTGTTCGGCAATCCGCTGCTGATATTCATCGCGATCTTCGTCTATATCGCCGCGGGCAGTGAGGCGCAGATGTCGGCGTTCAAGGAGATGGCGCGCGGCCTGATCGTGGCCGATGCGATGGAAACGCACTTCACCACGATCCCTATCGAGGCCAGCCTGGGGGATGCGATCGACACGCTGCTCGCGGCGGGGCAGAATGAATTCCCGATCCTCGATGCGTTCGGCAAGCCAGCCGGTCTCCTGCGCCGTGATGACCTATTTTCGGCCTTGAAGGCCTATGACCGCGACGCCGGGATCACAGGCTTTATGCGCCCGCTTGAAACCATGCGGCAGAAGGCTCCGCTCGACTCGGTGATCGACCGGCTGCAAGGGCCACAAGCCGCCGCGATCGGCGTGACCGATGCCGATGGGGTTCTCATCGGCATCGTCACCCGCGAGAACCTGGGTGAGATGCTGATCATCAAGACCCTGCGCCCCGACTGGCGCTTCCGCCGCAGTGGATGAGGGGGCACCACGTCTCCCTCACAGGCCCCCTCGACATCGGCACGTCATGGCCGGGCCGTGACGGCCGCGACCGGCCATCCAGGCACATTTACAGTAAGCAAAGGACTTGAGTGCTCAGCACAAGGAGGTTGCGCATATTTGAGATTTCATGCTTAGAGCGAATTCCGCAAAAGTCGGTCAACTTTTGCGGAATTCGCTCTCGCTGGCTTGTATGGCCTCAATGCCGTTCATGGCGAGACTTCCGGTGATCCTTGCATCCGAGTGGCTGTGCTCGATGGCCCAGTCGACAAATCACACCCGCGCTTCCAAGGCGCAAAGCACACGCAACTACCGACACTTGTGCCGGGAAATGCCAAAGATGGGCCGGTGTCACGGCACGGGACCCACGTCGCCAATATCCTCTTGAGGCAGCCCGGTACCGCCATGCTTCCAGGCCTTCCTCAATGCTCTGTCACGAAGGTTCGCCAAGCAGGATATCCTCTTGGTTCTCGACGGCGCCCCCAACCATCGCTCCAGCGATCTCGTGCTTCCCGGGAATATATCGGTGCTCTTCCCGCGGCCCTATTCGCCGGAGCTGAACCCGAAGGAAAATCTTTGGGACGAAATCCGCGAAAAGCTCTTCAAGAACTACGCGCTCAAATCAATCGATGCCGTGCACGCCAAGCTCGAAAAGGCGATCCTCTACATCGAACGCAATCCCAAAATCGTGAAATCCATCACCTCATTCCCATACATCCGCAAGTCATTCTGATGTGGAAATGGTATCAGTTGTTGGCCAGAATGCGTTGACCCAGATTTCGTCACTCTAGAACGACCCAAGGGCGCTGCCTAATCCTATCACGGCGGCGAGCGCCAACAAGCCTCCGACGATCGACACCATGACGATATCGAAATAACTCTCTCCATGGGTTGAGTTGCAGACCGCGAGCAAAGTGACCACGGCGCCGTTGTGCGGGAGGCTGTCGAGCGTGCCCGCGCCAATGACGGCGACTCGGTGCAGCAGCCCCGGGTCGATGCCCTGCTCGGTGGCGATGCGCAAATAGGTGCTGCCGAGCGCGTCGAGCGCAATCGTCAATCCGCCCGATGCCGAACCAGTCAAGGAGGCGAGCACATTGGTCGCGACCGCCAGTGAGACCAATGGCCCGCCCTCGATGGACAGCACCCAGTCGCGCACCATCGCAAAGGCGGGGAGGGCCGCAACGACCGAGCCAAACCCGACGAGGCTTGCGACGCTCAGCACCGGCAAAGTGGATGCATTGACGCCGGCATCCATGCTCTCGCGCAGGGCCGGCAGACGCCGAATATTGACCGCGATCAGCACGACAATCGCGGCCGCGAGCGCGGTCACCACGGACCAGACGCCCCCGACGGCCGCCAAGGATGTCGAGCCCCAAGCTTCATCAGCGAGATAGGACGCATCCATCCGAGGCAATATGAAAAGCGACATCACGAGATTGATCGTGATGACGATCGCGAGCGGCAAGACGGCCACGACAATGGATGGAGCCGCATCGCTTTGATGGCCGTGGCGGACTTCCGCCGGATCGAATGTGCTGGCGGTTGTGGCGCGCTCGCGAACGATCAGATCCTCCGCCGCATCATGCGCCGGAGCCGCCGCCCCATAGCCTTCGCCCCTGTCACGCGCCTTGGCTTCGGCGCGGGCGAGCCACCAAAGCCCGAATCCGAGCATGACCGCAGAGGCGATGAGGCCAAGACCCGGCGCCGCGAAGGGCGTGGTGCCGAAAAACGGCATCGGTATCGCGTTCTGAATGGCCGGCGTTCCAGGCAGCGCCGACATGGTGAAGGTCGATGTGCCGAGCGCGATCGCCGCCGGCATTAGGCGCTTCGGGATCGAAGCCGTGCGAAAGAGGGCATGCGCCATCGGGGCAAGGACAAAGAAGGCGACGAACAGGCTCACGCCGCCGTAGGTGACGAGGGCGCCGGCGAGCACGACCGCCAACACCGCCCGTTGCGGTCCGAGACGCTCGGTCATGAAATTGGCAATGGCGGTCACCGAGCCGCTGTCCTCCATGAGCTTGCCGAACAGGGCCCCAAGGAGAAAAATCGGGAAGAACTGGATGATGAAGCGTCCGGCACTTCCCATGAAGGTTTGCGTCCAATGGGCGAGCAGCGGTTCTCCGGCCAATCCGGCGGCGAGGACGGCGGCGGCAGGAGCGAGCAAAAGAACGCTCCAGCCCCGGTAGGCGAGAAAGATCAAGAGACCGAGAGCGACGAGAATGCCGAGAAGTCCCATGCGTCAAATTCCTTCCAAGAACACGTCGATATCGAAGGTCGAGCGGTGCCCGATGTCCTCCGCATGCGTCTCCAGAAAGACCTGCGCGGACTTTCTCCCCTCCTCGCGCAGGTATGAGAGGAACTCCCATTCCGTGTTGAGTTTCGACGATGCGCCGAGTTCGGTCATGATATTGTTCCGGACGAGGTGGAGGCGCATCTTGGCCCATCGCGCGCCTTCGCTATCGCCTGGATCGGCGACTTGCCGGAGCAGAGCCATCATGCGCAGCTCTTTTAGGGCCACAGCGTTGAAGGACACCTCGTTGAGACGGTTCAATATCTCGGATGCGGAGCGCGGCACGCCTTGGCGCTCCAATGGGTTGATCGGGATGAGAATTGTATCTTGGGAATTGCATTCCCGAATGAGAGGCGTGATCGTGGGATTGCCCGAATAGCCGCCATCCCAATAGGGCTCGCCGTCGATCTCGATTGCCTGGAACATCGTTGGCAGGCAAGCGGTGGCGAGGAGGACATCTGGCGTAATATCCTGGTTTCTGAAAACTTTGCCGCGGCCGGTCCGGACATTGGTGGCCGTGATGAAAAGTTTGATCGGCGCCTCTATGAGCCGCTCGAAATCGACGAGACCCGCCAGGATTTCGCGCAAGGGATTATTGCCTTTTGGATTCAGGTCATAGGGCGACCATAGACGGGACATGAGATCTGCGGCGACATAGGCGGGTGAAAAGTCCATCGTCCAGCGGCCGAGCAGCAGATCAAGGGGACTGCGCCGGATCGGGCTGAAGCGAGCCGCCTCGGAGACATTACGCCAGAAATTCTCAAGAGCCGTCCGCGCGCCAAGCGCCCCGCCTTTCGCATAACCATCGACGAGGACCGCGGCATTCATGGCGCCGGCTGACGTGCCGGAAATGCCATCGATTGCAAGCCATGGCTCCTCCAGCAGACGATCGAGCACGCCCCAGGTAAAAGCCCCGTGTGAGCCTCCACCCTGCAGTCCAAAATCGACAAGCACGGAATCGCGTGTGATGGCGGCTTTACCCGGTTCTATGGGCATCAAACCTCGAAAAAACTCATCGGGATGGGGCCTCACAAGTTGGTATTGTAGACTACATAGATTGGAGCGTCACGCGTTTTCCCGCCCGCGAAAAAACACATAAGCAAGCGACGCTCACCCGTTTCCATTGGTGATGATGCTCAACTTAGCCGGAGGCAATCAATAACAAGTGTGTCCCACTCATTCGGGTTGGGGCGGAGCTAAAAATGAGAGCCTTGATCAATTGATTCAACAAGCCTGCGACAGGCGAAATCATGGACGCAGGCTTGGCTCTATTCATTCCACGCAATTCTGCGCTGGACTTCGCTGCAGCCGACGCTACAATTGATACATTAGGTCAACTTATAGTCAGATCTTGTTCATCGGGAGGAAACCGTGACCGCAATTCATCGCCGCGAGATGTTCAGGGTCCTGCTGGGCGGTGCGGTAATTGGCACGATGGGATCGACCTTGATATCGGGTGCCGCCAAATCCGCGCCGCTAATGACTGACAAAAGTCTTCTTGCTCCGACAGAAAACCTCGTCGAAGAGGCGGTCGTCGTTGTACGCCGCCGCAGAGTGAGGAGATGCTGGTGGCACCGGGGACATCGCGTTTGTCGATGGGTCTGGCGCTGAACGCCGGCCGCTCGTCGATGCTGAGAGACTGGGTGCAAAACCATGACGACAGCGCTCTTGCCAGTGGTGTGGATACAAGCGCTCCGGTTCTAGCGGTAACGGCGCCATTCGAGGCCGAAGCCCGGACTCACTCGGGTTGCTCGTTTTCTTAATTCCTGATTTTCGGCTTGGCGGAAATGAACAATTTCAGAATCAAAGCTTGCCACGCTCGACAAGAAAATGACCATGCTCAGACGCACAATAGCGAGTGTAGCGACGGGTGGCAGTCTTTCTCTTCACTCTCGCGATCGGAATCAGTTCATAAGTAAGTTTGCTCCACGCTTCCTTCAGACGGTTCCTCACGGTTCCGCCCTTGCGCTTCGCTCATGCTTCACCACCATCAGCTTGCACAGGGGACTTGCACCCCCAAGCTATCGGACATGCCCGACACACAGGACGCGCGCGAAGCGCACGCCGGCGAAGCCGGTGCCATAGCCCGTTGTTTCAACGGGCGCTCACACGAACACCCGATGGCATCCTTGACAGGACCGAGCCCGTCTCGCCGAAAATGCCAGCCGTGCAATGAATGGCAGATTCCAGGCTTCGCCCGCCTGTCAAGAGACACGTACCGGACCCGACGCCCGATCGGACGGCGCATTGCGCCCGGCTGACAAAATGAAGGGGGATGAGCTGTCCGACGGCTTGTAAGGATTTTCGGCCTCGACCGGACAAAAATGTTTCATGTGAAACATTTTTGTCCGATTTTTCCTTGGAATCGCTTTAGGCCCGCGTCACCAAAACAAATGTCGGCCCTTGCACTTCTTTCTTTCACGGTTTGTCAAAAACCATGATCTTGGCGAAGAAGGCCAGGTCGTCACGTCGGTGGATGAGGCCATGCGCCCGGGCCAGGGCGGGGAAATCCTCCTCGATATAACTCAGGAAATATGGCTCATGAAAACTTTGCGGGAAGCGTTCGAGCATGTCTTCATAATCCGGTTGGTCGCCGCGCTGAAATGAGTCGACGAGTACTAGACGCCCGCCGGGCTTCAATAGTCTCGCACATTCGGCAAACACCTGTCGGCGCACCTTTGGCGGCAACTCGTGAAAGACGAAGACGCTCGTCACCGCGTCCTGACTAGCATCGGCCAACGGAATTTGTTCGGCTTTGGCGAGGATGAAATCAAGCCACGACCAGCGCGCGAGATGGCGCTTGGCCTCGGCGAGATAGGGTTCCGAAAGATCAAGCCCAATCACCTCAAGACGCGGCCAGCCTTGCTTGACGAAATCGAGGAAGCGTCCGGTTCCGCAGCCGAGGTCGAGCAGAC
>DATJTB010000290.1:0-2755 GCA_035503795.1 Methylocella sp. | reverse complement strand
CCCCTCCATCTCCTTGCCGATCTTTGCCGGCGGGCGGATAAGGTCGACCGTCGAGCTGCGCGAAGCCCAGCAACAGGAGGCCGCGATCGCCTATCATAAGACAGTGCTCAACGCCTGGCATGAAGTGGTGAATGCCCTCGTCGCCTATCGGACGGAGCAGAGGCGCCGCGCCCGCCTCAAGGCGCAGATCGAACACTCGAGCCAAGCTCTGGCGCTGTCCCGCGCCCGCTACGCCAATGGGGTCGGCGATTTCATCACCGTTCTCGACGCCGAGCGGACTGAATTGCAGGCCGAGACGCAATATGCGCAATCAACGACGGCTGTGTCAACGGATCTCGTGCAGCTCTATAAGGCGCTGGGCGGCGGCTGGGAGGCTTTTCCGGAGCGAGTCGAAAAGATCGCCTCCTTACCGCTCCCGCCCCTGCCGGCGGCTGTTCTGCCTTTCACACCATGAAGTTTACAGCAAAACGAGCCAGATCCTTTGTGCAGGCTGGATGCATGTCGTGTTCTCAAAACTTCTGATTGCCAATCGCGGCGAGATCGCTTGCCGGATCATTCGCACGACACGGCAGCTTGGAATCGCGGCCGTTGCGGTCTATTCGGAAGCCGACCGCGATGGCCTGCATGTGGCGATGGCCGATGAGGCATTTTTCGTAGGGCCATCACCGCCTCGCGAGAGCTATCTCGATCAGGGCAAGATTCTGGCGGCGGCGCACCGCAGCGGCGCGCAAGCGATCCATCCCGGCTATGGCTTTTTGTCAGAGAACGCCGATTTCGCCCAAGCCTGCGCGGCGGCCGGCTTCGTCTTCATCGGCCCGCCGCCTGCGGCCATCCGCACGATGGGCGACAAGGCCCAGGCCAAGGCTTTGATGGCGCAAAAAGGCGTCCCGTTCCTGCCGGGCTATCATGGCGCTGAGCAAAGCGAGGCACGCCTTGCCGAAGAAGCCGAAGCGCTTGGCTTTCCCGTGCTCATCAAAGCGGTGGCGGGCGGTGGTGGCAAGGGCATGAAAATCGTGACCGATGCGGCCACCTTCGGGACGGCGCTGGCGAGCGCCAAGCGCGAGGCGCTCTCGGCGTTTGGCGAAGATCGGGTGCTCCTCGAAAGATATCTGCCAAGAGCCCGGCACATCGAGGTTCAGATTTTCGCCGATCGAGCGCAGAATTTCATCGATCTCTTCGACCGTGATTGCTCGATTCAGCGTCGCCATCAGAAAATCATCGAGGAGGCGCCAGCGGCAAACCTTTCCGACGCGCTGCGTCAGCAGCTGCGCGCGGCGGCGCTCGCGGCGGCGCGGGCCGTCGGCTACGTCGGGGCGGGCACGGTCGAATTTCTTGTTTCGGCTGAGGATCAGGCGTTTTATTTCCTGGAAATGAACACGCGGCTACAAGTCGAGCATCGGGTGACCGAGATGATCACTGGCCTCGATCTCGTCGCCTGGCAGATTAGGGTCGCCGCCGGCGAGCGGTTACCTCTGCGCCAAGAGGAGGTTGTGCGGCGCGGCCATTCGATCGAGGCCCGTCTCTATGCAGAGGATCCTTCGCGAGGGTTTCTGCCGCAACGTGGCCGCTTCAAGCGCCTTTGCTTCGAAACTTGCGACACCAAGCGACTTTCAACGGCTCGAATCGATTTGGAAACGGGCTTTCGCGAGGAGGACGGGGTCCCGCCGGATTACGACCCCTTGATCCTCAAGCTGATCGTTTGGGAGGAAGATAGGGCACGGGCCATATGGGCCCTCCACAATGCCCTCGGCTCTTTTCATATTGCGGGCATTTCGACCAATCTCGGCTTGCTGCGTGCCATTGTCACCCAAGAGGATTTTTGCGCGGAACCGCCCAATACGGATTTCATCACCCACCATGCCGCGAAACTTTTGGCGCCGCCGGAGCCGGCTCGCCCCGAAATTTTGGCGATGGCAGGGATTGGCCTCTTGTGTGAGCGGGCAAGCCTTGCTCAAAAACAGGCCGAGGGATCAGCCGATCGCTGGAGTCCATGGTACGCCCAGGATGGCTTTCGGCTGAATGGTTTCGGACAGGAAACCCTCATATTGGATGAAATCGGGCCTTTGGAGGGGAACCAGGTCACGGTTGAAATCACGCCTCTGCAAAAGGGCTGGCGGCTCGATCTGGCGGGCTCCGTCACCTTTCTCACTGAGGGTGGGGTTGCCTCGGATGGCATAGTGATTGCCGATCTCGACGGCCAAAGGCTTAAGGCAATTTTTGCCAGGCTCGGACCGGAATTTTCGGTGTTCCTCGGCAAGGGTGCAGGCGGGCGATTCGTTGCGGCATGTCCCGAGGCTTTGACAGTCAAGGGCCGTGTTCCCGGTCGCCTCATCGCACCCATGCCCGGCCGCATCGCGGCCCTCCTGGTCGAGCCCGGTACGAGCGTTGCGGCGGGCCAGCCCCTCCTCGTTCTGGAAGCTATGAAGATGGAGCATCTTTTGACGGCACCCGAAGCCGGTGTGCTGAAGGAGTTTCTGTTCAAGCTTGGGAGCCAGGTGCCGGAGGGTGCCGAGCTTATCCGTCTCGAAACCGGCTAACCTTTGACCGCCGAGTTTTTGGACCCTGTCGGTCCAAAAGGCTCGATTGGGATAAATCAGAACGGCTATTGCCGACATGGCATCCTCGCTTCGGCATCCCGCACGGGGTGGCGCCCATGGTTAGCTGAATGCTTAAATGACGCGAAGCGCGCCTCAGCTCCATTCGCGCTGGACCGAAATTTAGTCTAAGGAGGAGCGGGCGACCACAGTTCCTTGTA
>DATJTB010000289.1:0-18289 GCA_035503795.1 Methylocella sp. | reverse complement strand
GCTCATGCCAAAGGGGTTGTCCTTGTCAGGCAGCACATGACGTCGTTGCAATACACATGACGTCGTTGCAATAGCAGAAATAGCTTAGTTTTTAGCTTCAACATTTACCATTTGACAATGAATTGCCCAACTCACGATTGTAGCGATGCTTCACAATACAGTCATTTGATTGATGATTTATTTAGGCTTGATCTCTAAAAGACAACTTCAGCAAGAGCGCGCAGTGTCACGATACTTGTCGGGATAGCGGTCCTTCGCGGCCCGTACTGGCGTCTCGGCCCGTTTTTGATACCGTTATTGGAAGAGCCGCGCGCCAGCCAGCGTTGCCAGCTTGCGCCACCGATTTTTGCGTGAGGAGTCATGTCGCCTTCAAATCTTGGGTTTGGCCGCAAGCTCGGCTTCGGCGTTGCTTCAATTTTCATTGCCGCTGCGGCCATTAACGTCACTCTGTTCTCTATCTTGAAAACAGGTGACCATGCCTGCCAATCGCAGGATCAATTGATCAGTCTTGCGCGATTGACCTCGGTCGGTGGTGGACTAGGCACTCTTCTTCTCGTGCTTCTAGTCGGCTGGTGGCTTTTGCGCGATCTCGTCCGGCCCATGGCGGAGTTGACAGATGCCATGAAGAAGTTGGCAAGCGGCGACGTGGCGATCGCTGTGCCCTTCGCCGGCCGCAAGGACGAGGCCGGCCAGATGGCGGCGGCCGTTGAAGTTTTCAAGGAGCAGGCCATCAAAATGCTGAAAAAGAAGGCCGAAGAGGCCGAAACAATAAAAGTCTGGCAGAAGGAGGATGAGGCGATTTCCACAGCGCTAGGACGGCTTGCGGAGGGTGACCTTGTCTATCGCATCGGCACGGCCTTCACGACGAACAGCGAAAAGACGCGGAGTGATTTCAACAGAGCGGTTGAAAAACTGCAGGACATGGTGCGTACCGTTCGCGCGCGAACTCGAGCGATCCAGACCGGAACTGCGGAAATTACTTCTGCAGCGGATGAGCTTTCTCAGCGCACGGAACAGCAGGCATCGGCCTTTGAAGAAGCCACTGTATCGCTCGAGCAAATTACCCAGACTGTGAAGCACACTGCGCAAGGCACCATGCATGCACATGAAGTTGTCTCAAGCGCTAAATTGGATGCTGACGCAAGTGGCCAAGTTGTCCGCCAAGCGATAGCTGCAATGGGCGAGATCGAAACATCATCGCGGCAGATCGGCCAGATCATTGGTGTCGTCGACGAAATTGCATTCCAAACCAATCTTCTCGCCCTCAATGCAGGGGTCGAGGCGGCCCGCGCCGGCGACGCCGGAAGGGGCTTCGCGGTGGTCGCGTCGGAGGTTCGGTCGCTAGCGCAGCGCTCCGCCGAGGCCGCAAAGGAGATCAAGGGACTCATTTCGACCTCGACGACACAGGTCGCAAAAGGAGTCGATCTCGTTGACGCGACGGGCAAGGCGCTGAGCCGGATTTTCGAAAAGGTAGCAGAACTCGACTCGGTTGTCTCAACAATAGCGCGGGGGGCGCAAGAAGAGGCAACGGCCCTGCAACAAGTCAACATCGCGTCGAACGAGATGGATCGAATAGCTCAGCAAAACACCGCGATGGTCGAGGAAACTACCGCTGCGACGCATTTGCTGAGGCAGGAAAGTGAGGAGCTTGTCCGGCTCATCAGCTGCTTTAATGTTGGCCCCGAACGCGAGTCCGATACCGTTTCCCTCGGGCGCAAGGCAGGCCGTCCGGCGGCCGCACTGCAAACGGCCCCACGGAAAGGTGTAGTTTCGACGCGTGGAGGCGCTCTTCGAAAGCCCGAGCCAACATTGGCTGAAAATAGCCAACAGGAAAGTTGGGAGGAGTTTTGATGTCAGCCGTGTCCGACTCTGAAATTCTCTCGCCGGGTATGATGGAACTGCCCGACATACTCGACATCAAGGCTGCGGCGACACTTGCCGAAGAACTCCTCACCTTGCGTGGCAAGGCTCTCGAAATTGATGCCTCCCGCGTGCAACGGCTTGGCGGACAATGCCTGCAAGTACTTCTTTCCGCCTCCATGACCTGGAAGGCTGACGGGAATCTGTTTACTCTGACAAGGGCGTCCAGCGATTTCCTCGAGGGCCTTGGCCGTCTTGGAGTTTCCATCACCGAATTCAATGGTCGAGAGCGGACGCAATGAGCAAGACCATACTTACTGTCGATGATTCACGCACCATGCGGGACATGTTAAAATTCTCTTTGTTAAATGCTGGCTATCATGTGCACCAGGCGGAGGACGGCGTTCATGGACTTGAGGTTTTGCGAAACGTCACGCCTGATGTAATAATTACCGACATCAACATGCCACGGCTGGACGGGTTTGGCTTCATTGAGCAAGTACGTGGCGATGGTTTTTATCGTGCGGTTCCCATTCTTGTTCTCACAACGGAAAGCGACGCGATGAAAAAGGACCGGGCGCGACGCGCGGGAGCAACGGGGTGGATCGTCAAGCCTTTTGATCCTGTGAAGCTTGTTGAAGCAATCCGGCGAGTCGCCGCCTAACCATTTTTGATAAGCGTGTGATCATGGACCAGATGGCGGCGATCAAGCAGACCTTTTTTCAGGAGTGCGAAGAGCAGCTCTGCGAACTGGAAACAGGGCTTCTCGCGATCGATGACGGCGACACCGATTCCGAAACGGTGAATGCTGTGTTCCGAGCAGTCCATTCGATCAAAGGCGGGGCGGGCGCATTTAGTCTCGAAGAACTGGTACAATTCGCTCATGTGTTTGAGAGCGCCCTCGACCATTTGCGCGCCGGGCGTCTTGCTCCTTCAGGCGAAGTATTGAAAACGATGCTGCGTGCGGCGGATATGCTGGCTGATTTGGTCCGTGCCGCCCGCAGCGATAGCAGCGTCGATACGGCGAGCCGGGAGGAGCTTGCAAACGAGCTTCGCGCCTTCGATCCTCACGAACCCTCTAAAGGGTCTGGTCAAGGGATTCAAGCGAGTGAGGATGACGATCCTGACATAGCAGGATTTGAGCCCGTGCCGATCTGTCTTGATGATCTCGGAACGGAACTCCACTCGATTCAAAACCGGTTCCTAATCCACTTCACCCCCAAGCCCGGCCTCTATGCCAAGGCTAATGAGACTGCGCTGCTGATGCGGGAGTTGAGCAAGCTGGGCGAAATACAGATCATCTGTGATTACTCCCACTTGCCGCTCTTAGACGAACTTGACCCAGAGCACAGCTATCTTAGCTGGACGGTTGAGCTCACCACCGTTCACGACGAGACCGCTGTCCGCAATGTATTCGAGTTCGTTGAGTGGGATTGCGAGCTGGATATTCAAGAGCTCGACCCCGAGGCCGCCCCCGATGATGAGGCGATTACCGCCCTCATACGAGAGATGCAGGCCACGGTCGAAGCCGATCTTGCGGCGCGAAGTGATCCGCAAGTCGCTTCCGTTCCCGCTTCAGCCGCAGAGCCTCCCGCGACCGCTGGCAACCCCGCTATGTCACAGCGAGGCAAGCAGGAAATGGCCACTGCCGCGCAGGCTACGATCCGCGTCGATCTTGATCGAGTCGATCGGTTAATTAATCTTGTCGGCGAATTGGTGATCAACCAGGCCGTGCTTACGCAACGGGTATTCGAAGCTGGTGTCGCTCGCGCGTCCGGCGTGGCAACAGGGATCGACGAGCTGGAGCAATTGACCCGGGAAATACAAGACAGCGTTATGGCGATCCGGGCGCAGCCGGTCAAATCGGTCTTCCAACGCATGCCACGGCTTGTCCGTGAAGTTGCAGCGTTGACAGGTAAAAAAGTGCGGCTCGTTACGGAAGGAGAAAATACCGAGGTCGACAAAACGGTAATCGAACATTTGACTGATCCGCTCACCCATATGATCCGCAATGCCATCGATCATGGGCTAGAATCACCGCAGGGCCGCGTAGCGGCGGGCAAGCCTGAGGAAGGCTTGGTTCGTCTGTCGGCCTTGCACAGGTCGGGCCGCATAGTCATTGAGGTTTCCGATGATGGCGCGGGAATCGATCGCACAACAGTCAAGGCGATTGCCGCGGCAAAAGGTCTGATCTCCCCGGAGGCTGCGCTGTCTGAAGAAGAAGTCGACAATCTGATTTTCCTGCCTGGGTTTTCGACCACCTCAACGGTTTCGGACATTTCTGGACGTGGTGTCGGCATGGACGTGGTGCGACGATCGATCCAGTCGCTCGGTGGTCGAATTTCGATCCGCTCAAAGCCAAGTCAGGGCTCGACCTTCACTCTGAGCCTTCCGCTCACTCTCGCCGTCCTTGACGGAATGGTCGTAACCGTTGCGGATGAGACGCTGATTGTTCCCCTGTCCGCCATTGTCGAGACACTTCGGCCAAAAGCCGACAAAGTGCACGGTTTTGGTGGGAATGCTATGGTCATCGCCATTCGCGATCAATTCGTGCCCCTCATCGATGTGGGACGCGAACTCGGTTACCGCGCAAAGGACACCGATCCGTGCGCGAGCGTTGTGCTTCTCGTCGAGTCCGAGGGCCACGCGCGTAACGCTCTTCTGGTTGATGCCATTTTGGGTCAGCGTCAGGTTGTCATCAAGAGCCTTGAAGCCAATTATCGCCATGTTGCAGGTATTGCCGCGGCGACAATTCTTGGAGACGGCCGCGTCGCGCTCATTCTCGACACAGATGCGGTGGTCGCCCATTGGCGTGAAGTCGCCACAGATTTCGAAGAGCCTCTTGCAGCAGCAGGTTAACCATGACCGATATGACCAACAAGAACCAAGGCCGTCCCACGGCCGACCCAGCGAACGCCCGCGAGCTTATCGCATTCCGCATGGGAGCGCAGGAGTTCTGCGTCGATATCATGTCGGTGCGCGAAATCCGCGGCTGGACGAAAGCTACCCCACTGCCCCACTCGCCTCCCTTCGTTCGGGGCGTTGTCAATTTGCGCGGCACCGTGCTACCGATCGTGGATTTGGCTGCAAGGCTCGGATTTGCGGGGGCCGAGCCGACCGCCCGTCACGTCATCATCGTCGCTCAGATTGGTACGCAGACCATAGGCCTTCTGGTCGATGCCGTATCCGATATTTTGACATTGGCAGAAGATCTCATCCAAGCGACCCCTGAGGTTGCTTCGGAAATGGCGAAGACCTTTGTGCGTGGCGTCCTTGCGGTCGACCAACGTATGATCAGCATGATAGCGCTCGACCATGTGTTGCCTGCAGATGAACGAGACGCGGCATGAAGAGTTTGGCCACCACTGGCTGCGTAAAGGAACAACCTGGCAGCCTTGTACCTGGGGACTTCCAGTTGACGCGCCAGGACTTTCGCCAAATCGCTGCCATGATTGAGGCGGACTCGGGTATCCATTTACCCCAATCCAAGGCAATGCTTGTCTACTCGCGGCTTGCCCGGCGTTTGCGCGCGCTCGGAATGGCCAGCTTTCGCGATTATTGCCAGCTGGTCACCGAGAGAGAAGGTGCTGGCGAACGCCAGAACATGCTTGCCGCCCTAACCACTAACATGACGCGTTTCTTTCGTGAGCCGCACCACTTCGATCATCTGGCAAAAAACGTACTCCCGCCACTCATCGTGGCGGTGCGACGTGGCGGCCGGTTGCGGCTTTGGTCGGCAGGCTGCTCCAGTGGAGAGGAACCCTATTCGATTGCCCTCACATTGCTTTCGCTAATGCCGGACGCCGGCAATTACGACATTAAAGTGCTTGCAACCGATATCGCTCCCAACGTCCTCGCGAAAGGCAAAAATGGCGTTTATACAAGCGATGAGCTTGATCCAGTATCGGCGAAAATGCGGGCGCGATGGTTTGTCTCTATTTGCGAGGGTGATAGGCAAGGCGCGGCTGTCCCGATGTACAGGGTTGCGCCTGAACTGAAAGCTCTCGTTTCCTTCAGAGAACTCAATTTGTTTGGAACATGGCCTATGGCTGGACTCTTCCAAGCGATCTTTTGCCGGAACGTCGCAATCTACTTCGAAAAAGCCGCGCAGGAAGAGCTTTGGAGCCGCTTCATGGTGAAGTTGACGCAAGGGGGCGTGCTTTACTTGGGCCACTCCGAGCGGATAACCGGCCCTGCCAGCAAACGGCTAGATGTCGAAGCGGTCACGACCTACAGGACACAGAGGGGGGGCTCATGAAGCCAGTCCGGGTTGTCATCATCGATGATTCTGCTGCGATGCGAAGCTTGATCCGGGCGCTGCTTTCTCGTGACCCTGCAATCGAAGTGGTCGGCGAAGCAGGAGGCGCGTACGAAGCGCGCTCTGCAATCAAGGCATTGAATCCAGATGTCGTCACACTCGATGTCGAGATGCCACAAATGAACGGCCTTGAGTTTCTGGAAAAGATCATGCAGCTGCGCCCAACGCCTGTGATTATGGTTTCAAGCCTTACCGAAAGTGGAACCGCGGCGACGATCAAGGCGCTCCAGATAGGGGCGTTCGACTGCATCTCGAAACCCGGGCCAGGCGAACAGGATGCCTTCGCCGCTGCATTGAGCGCTAAGGTCGCAGCTGCGGCACGGGCGCGGGTGCGACCAACCGCTTACAGGAAACCAGGCGCATCCAAGGGCCAAGAAGGACTGCAATTTGCGGGCGGTTATCGCCCGGATGGGCGAGTGGTAGCAATCGGCGCTTCGACCGGCGGAGTTGAGGCGATTACCGCGATCCTTTCGGAATTCCCGGAAAACTGCCCGCCAACAGTCATCACCCAGCACATGCCGCGCGGCTTCACGAAAAGCTTCTCCGAACGCTTGGATCGCTGCTGCCGACCGAAAGTCAGCGAGGCTCTTGATGGGGCAAAGCTCTTACCCGGCCAGGTCTATCTCGCTCCAGGTGGAGAGGCCCACTTGGCCATTTCGCCTGGTCGCCCACATCGGTGCGAGTTGCTTGCCCGCGATCCGGTCAACGGCCACCGGCCCTCGGTTGACGTTTTGTTTAAGTCTGTGGCGAGAACGGCTCGTGAGAATGCCGTTGGTGTCATTCTCACCGGGATGGGTTGCGATGGAGCCGAGGGCTTGGTGGCAATGCGCGGTACGGGGGCAAGGACCCTGGCTCAGGACGAGGCATCTTGCCTCATATATGGAATGCCCAGAGCCGCATTTGAGCTCGGCGGCGTGGAAAAACAGGTGCCCCTAGACAGAATAGGGTTGGAGATTTTACGCATTACTTCAGCAAATGAGAAGGAGACGGGCGATGATTGCATCCGCTCTACGCGTTCTCATCGTTGATGACCAGCTCACCAGCCGGCTTCTAATTCGCGAAGGTCTTCATGATCTTGGAATCTCCAACATCGAGTGGGCAAGCAATGGCGAGGAGGGCATGAAGGTGATGCTGGCGAAACCGGCGCACTTAATCATCTCAGATTTGAATATGCCCAAACTCGACGGGCTGGGGTTCCTGCGGGCGGTGCGGTCGACTGAGGCAACGAAGAAAACTGGGTTTATTCTGCTCACCGGCAAAGGTGATGATAAAGAGGTTATAGCTCGTGCGGCCAAGTTAGGAGCCAACAATGTGATCGCAAAGCCATTCACGATCCCGATGCTAAAGGCAAAGATCGAGGCTGTCGTCGGAAAATTGAAATGATCGCCGTCGCAGCCCGCAAATATGAGCCTTGCTCACCAGCCGTTGGCAGTGAACGGCGGGTTCACATCATCCAGAGCGAATATCACGTGACGAGCGATCCAGTCGTGGTGCTCACCACTGTTCTTGGTTCATGCGTAGCAGCGTGCTTGCGTGATCCCGAGCTAAAGATCGGCGGGATGAATCATTTTCTATTACCAGGCCAGGACCTGGAGGACGGTTCACTGGCGCGGAACGCGGAGAGCTTTGGGGTTCATTTGATGGAAATGCTGGTGAACGGTCTTCTACGCCAAGGAGCGCGGCGCGAAAGGCTTGTGGCAAAACTGTTCGGCGGCGCAAAGATGATCGAAGGCTCCGCCGATATTGGCACGAGAAACGCCGACTTCGCCGAGCGGTTTCTGCACCATGAAGGGATCAGCCTTGTGGGCGGGAGTCTACGCGGCACGCAGGCCAGGCGGATTCAGTATTGGCCTTGCTCGGGGCGCGCCCGCCAATCTTTTCTCAGATCGGATCAAATTTTGCAGCAGAGCGCAGCTCCGGCATGTGAGCCGTTGAGCAACGGCTCGATCGAATTCTTTTAGCGGTTCTTCGATTCGAAGCGAAAAATGTATCGCAAATTGCCCGCGGCGGGAGATCAATCATGAATTCGCAATTCCATCAAGCAACCTCTCCTGCCCGCCGCTATACGGCGGAGGTGCCAATCGCTGATGTGCTGAGCCGAGTCGGCCATGAGCTCGCGCATCTTGGCCGGCTGCTGGAGCACCTCCAGGCCCAAATTCGTCCCCTTATTCAAGAGGCGGCTGCCCACGATGGCAATGTCTTGCATCATATGCAAAACGTCGACCGTATCGGACAAAAAGCCACAGGAGTTGCCGATTTTTTGGAGGCCTTGGTGTTGACCATACCACGCCAATGGCTCGTCGACCCCGCGACCGCCGCAGGGACCGTGAAGCTAGCTGAGCTATCATCGCGGCTTGGCTTTACCGACAACGCCGGTGATTTGTGTTCGACCGCATCGGGTGAGTGTGAGTTATTCTAAAAGGGCATTTCAATGGAGGGATCTGGAGTTAAAGTACCGCTTTGTGTGGAAGACGAAATAATGGGGAATTCGAAGGCCTTGACGGCCTAGAGACCTTCCTCCAAAAAATCGCCAAGGAGGGAAATACCAAGGAGGTATTCGGCAGTTCGTGGTCCTGGCCTAAGCCAGCCGGTTCACCCAGTCTCTGATCGGCCAGTGGCTTGATCGGTTCGACGCTGAGCTGTGTATGCCGGAGATCCACGCTTAGCTTGAAGCAATCCTATATGCCGCTTTCAAGATGCAGGGCGCGGCTTTCCGCATCGGCCTGAGCGGATGGCTCCTCGGCCGCTTTACTAAGCGCCAGTCTGGAGAGAGCCGCGCGGGCGACCGCCTCAACGCTGTGCGCCCGCATAGTCTCTTCACCACGCGGATGAATCTCATATCCGAACGCAATATATCCAGCGTCGGGATGAGGAGAGTCAAGGCTCGTCGCGCCTGTGTTGCGGGCGCCCCAGCGGCTCGAGAGGGTCGGCCCATGCAACGCGACGATATTGGCTTCGACCGTTGAGCCGAGGTGCAACACGCCCGTGTCGATTGTGATGAGAAGTCTCGCCCGTCTCAGAAGATCGCCAAGTTCGGGAAGAGAAAGTTTCCCGCAAAGCGAAAGCGCTTGCGGCGCCGGCGCCCCCGCGCCGGCGAGAATGGCGTCGACCTTTGGGGCGTCGGACGCCGCTCCCGTCAGTGCCGCCTGCCAGCCCTCGGAGACGAGAATGCGGATGAGCTGAGACCAGTTTTCATCCGGCCATGCCTTGGCGACGGCCTGCGATCCGCCTGCGGTCGTGTGGCATACGACGAGTCGGTCGAGCGCAAGATCGGGAGGCGCTGCATAGCATTCAGTTTTCAACTGCGGTCGGTAGTGAGAGGCACCGAAGAGCCGCGCAAGCTCGGCATGGTTTTCCGCTTCGTGCCGGTCGATTCTGTGCGCAGAGGCGATGTCGAAAGCCGCCGCCCGTCCCTGTCCATCGGACACGAATCCAACAGTCACGGGCGCGGCAAGTCGCGCGCAGATCGCCGTCATACGCGTCCAGGGCGTTAGATCGACGATCAGGTCCAGCCCTTCCGCGCGCAGCGCTTTCAGCGCGGCGAAGGGCCATGTGAAGTTGCACTGAACGCCGCGCAGCGGCGCGTCGATCATTCGGACGGCGCTCGCATTGCTGGCGCCGTGAAAGACCGTCAACGCCGCCGAGGGGTAGCGCCGTGCGATCTCCCACACAACGCCGGAGGCAAGGATTGTGTCTCCGATGGCGGTCGGTATGATGATCCCAATCCTGCGTGGATCGGCCGGCAGGGGCTTGCGCTGCCGCAAAGCGCCGAGCGCGGCTATCAGGGGTATTCCAACTGCTCGGTCAAGCGACCGCATCCATTGTTTCGAACGGGACACGTTGGATCTCCTGTAAAGCGCCTTGATGACCGGTGGATGAGGAAACTAGTGGATAGAGCAGCTAACATCTGAATCCTTTGAGGATTCCCAAAGAGCGGCAAGACGTGCAAATCCGGCTGCATCGTTGTCGGCAATCACCCCCTTCGATTACCAAGTTGATCGTCCGCTGACGTTCGTTTTCCAACCGGGTCGTGCTTCCGTTCAAGCCAACCTCTCGTCGAAGTCGCTGTCGCTGCGACGCTGGCCGAGACAATCACAGAACGCCACCCCGTCAGCGCTCGTGTGCCAATTGGGTGATGTGGCAGGCTGTCTCCGCCAAATCAGCAAAAACATCGTAATGATGGGCTTTTGCCCAGTCAGCATGGGAGGATGCCTGGCTTGAAATCAAATAACCCGGCAATCCCCGGCCTTCTGCGAGACGCAAATCAACATCCTTATCTCCAATCATGAGTGAGCGGGAGAGATCGATGGCAAAATCGGCGCAAGCCTGGTCAATCAGGCCCGGCAAGGGTTTTCGGCAATGGCAAGCTTGCTCGGGAGCGTGCGGGCAAAAATACCAAGCAGCAATGGTAACCCCCTTTCGGTGAAGCATTTCATGCACGCGGGCATTAACTGCTCTGACCGCCTCTTCATTGAAATACCCTCGTCCGACCCCAGACTGATTGCTGAGGACGACCAAAAGAAAACCCTGCTTGGCAAGACTTTGGAGCCCCTCGACGGCGCCGGGCAGAAGAACCGCCTGCGAGGGATCCGAGAGATAATGCAAATCTTTGATCAATGTTCCGTCGCGATCAAGAAAAGCACAAGGCTGTCCTGCCATCTTTGTTCTATCCCCCTCAAGAAGCGGCAAGCAGAATTCGCTTGGCTTTTTCGATCGTCCTGGTCGAGCTGACATCCGGCACCAATTCGGCTAGTAAAACTTTACCACCATTTTGCAGCACGAGATCGGCGCCCACGACATCTTTGATATTGTAATCCGCGCCCTTAAACAGCACATCGGGTTTTACAGCAGCGATCAGGGAATAAGGTGTATCTTCGTCAAAAATGACGACCGCATCTACGCTACCGAGAGCCGAAAGAACAACAGAACGGTCGTGCTCCGAATTGACCGGACGTTCATTCCCCTTGAGCCGCTTGACAGAGGCATCGCTGTTCAAACCGACGATCAGGCAATCGCAATTGTCGCGAGCAAAATTGAGCAGCGAGATGTGACCCGGATGAAGGATGTCGAAACACCCGTTTGTGAAGCCAACGACTTTGCTTTCCATGCGACGCAATCGTGCGTAACGTTCGGCTTCATCAGCTGTCAACAGTATCGGTGTTCCTTTACGGTGCACGCCTTCATATTGGCGTTCCAGCGCCAGGATCAGCTCATCAGGTGAGACACTGGCTGTTCCGCGTTTGCCAACCACAACTCCGGCAGCCGCATTGGCAAGATACGCGGCCTCGGAGACAGGCAACCCGCTCGCAAGCGCCACACCCAGCGTGGCAATCACCGTGTCGCCGGCGCCGGCCACATCGAAGACCTCCTTCGTGTCGGCAGCGATATGCAGGACGGGTCCACTTCGTGAGACCAGACTCATGCCTTGCTCGCCGCGGGTAATGAGAATAGCCTCAGCCTGGCTTTGCGTGATACCGATCCGTCCAGCAGCCTCTGCTTTGGCGTCGCTATCTGGGTATATGCCGCAAGCTTGCTCGGTCTCAATGGCGTTAGGTGTGATGAGCGAGGCCAAAGCATATTTGGCAAACTTACTGCTTTTCGGATCGACAACGATCTCTTTGCCCAGACTGCGGGCGAGACCGATCGCTTCCCGGGTCAAATGGTCCGTCAGAAGTCCCTTTGCGTAGTCTGAGATGATCAAAACATCATGGCCAGGTAGATGTTCGGCGAGCGCCGCCAGACACAAGCGCTCGCATTCCGGCGATATCGGTATCTTCACTTCCTGATCGACGCGTAGCATGTGTTGACCGCGCACAACAAAACGCGTCTTGACCGTGGTTGGCCGGTCTTTAGTCTTAATGAGAATCGGTTTGATGTCGCTGTTGGCCTTGATACTTCGCACCAGCGCTTCCGCTGCATCATCCACTCCGACAATGCTGAGCAGGGTCGCCTCGGCGCCCAGCGCCGAGATATTGCGCGTGACATTGGCGGCACCACCGGGAAAAAGCTTTTCACTTTCATAATTGAAGACCGGCGTTGGGCTTTCCGGGGAGATACGAATTACGCTTCCCTCAACGAACCGGTCGAGCATTACATCACCAAGGCACAGGACCTTCGCCCCTATCAATGCCTTCACCTTTTGGGATAGGTTCACACCCGGAAGCGAATGAGTCATGCACACTCCTGTCAAAAGACGCCGTTCCCGAGAGAACGGCTATAGCGCAGACGATATGATAGAAACTGCTCGCGCGGACCGGCTCATCCACAAAGCTGCCATCCTCGAGCATGACTTCGCACCACAGCCCTGCCGGTTGTTGCAAAAGGTAGAGTCGAAGTCCCGCAATCGCCTCCGTTAGCTTGCCTCTGGCGAAATCCCTGTCAGCCGGCAAAGCCGCAGGATGCGAAGCGAGCGCGTGAACCGCCTTAATCCTTTCCGTCTGCGGCCAAAGCTTGGCTTGCCCGTCACGCCAGTTGAACTCCTCATCGAGTGCATTGATAGCTATCTTGCGTCGCGGGTCTATGCCGCGGCTTTCCGCCAGGATGACAAGCCGCACCGCCCGGGCAAAAGCCTCACCGTCTCCGGTGCGTGCTGCCCAGCGCATCAAAAGCCATGCCCATTCAAACTGATGTCCGGGTTCGATTAGAAGGCGGCCTGTTGCATCCGGTTTCGGCTGCCAGTCAGCATCAAAATATTCGCAAACCGCACCGCTTTGCGGGAGGATCAAATAGCTGCAACAAAGTTCAACCATTTGCCCCGCCAACTCCAGCCACAGGGGATCCCCGTTACCAGACACCTCGGCCCAAGCTAAGAACGCTTCCAGGAGATGCATATGCGGATTGGCTTTGAGCACTGAGGGTTCGGAAAAACCAATCCTTGGATGGGCCCAATTTTCGATCAGCCTGTCGCGGATCTTCTGGGCTTGTGCCAACAGGAGATCACGATCGCCAAATACGTGTGCGGCCGTGGCAAGTGCCAGCAGCACGAAAGCGTAATCGTAAGGGTCATATTCCGTTTTCTCGACGGCGAGATCGATGTTCACCGACTGAACGAGAGTACCATCTGGGCGGATCAGACGCTGGTTCAGAAATTCAAGTCCGTGATCGACCAGCCCCTTGCCGACCCCCTCGAATCCCACAGCTTGCCCCATGGCGAAACAATAGATTTGCCGGGCCACAAGCCTGGCGCGGCGCGGTTCCTCAAAGGGGGTCAGATCCTTGTTGAGGCGCTCAAAAAAACCGCCCCTCTTGCGGTCAACGCCATAATCAGCCCATAAGGGTAGAGCGTCCTGAAGAAGCCAGTTTTGCAGTTCGGCTACAGCAGAAGTTGAGACCATTTCTTGCCACCCAGTTTGGCACTGTTGGACAATTTGTACACCTTCGTTTCGTCACCCAGGAGCGGCCGGGTGAGCCCGCCGACGTCCCAAGGCAGGCCCCACACCGTTGAGACTGCATACCGCGTTAGCCATGGACCAGAAGAAGGTGTAGACACCTGTCGTCTCAAGCCCCAGGAATTTCGGCACGATAAAGCGGTCGGCAACCTGATAGCCAGCATATGCCACATCCTGAAGACAAAATCGATATGCGTTCGGCAGGTGCTCCTTCAGCCAGGTGACGTTCAGCAACTTTATATACCGCCACCGCCCGTCCGCCGCCACAAATCCGGTCAGTATCAGGAACGGCACAATCAACCCGAGAATCCAGAACTGAAATAGTGATTCGGTGGACCGAAGCCCAGGAACAACGCGGGCCACAGGCCGCCGGGAACGAACATCAGGCTGTTGGCGAAAGCAGGCCTGCGCTTGGCCGCCAGTTGATTGTGAATGTTTTGCGACTCGCGCTCCAAAAGCACAATCAGTGCAAGCAGCATGGCGCGCAGCACCGGCAGGAATCCAATCGCCAAGGCGACAGGCAGGAGGATACAATAGACTCCCGCCGCGTAGACGAATTCATCCACACGAGCGGGAGCGCATAAGATAAGCCGAGGTCCACCACACGCCTCACGAGCGGCCACTCCGGCCGGAACCGAACGACACCTTAATTGCGCGATGAATACCGTTACAGCTATACGCGCGGCAAGCGTAATTGCATAGGCATGATCGCTATCATACCCAACATCAAATCTTTCCCCCCAAGGCCGCTCCCGGAGTCGTGGTACTCGTCATCGTCGCGTCACGCGCTCCTTAAGGTGGTGCTTCACCTAGTGCTCGTAAAAATTCTCGCCAGTTGGTTCGTGCCGGCCACGCGATCAATCTCTTGTCGGGAGCAACGCCAAAAACCATCTCATAGACCTCCTGCACTGTCAACAGATCCTGCTTGACAAGACAGGGCAAAATCCTCAACTGGTAAGCATTGAGTAATCTCGCTTGTTAAGCATTGAAGAATATTGAACGAAAGCCGGGTCGATGCACGCATCCTGATGTGCCCGTGATGCGGGCCACTTCTTCCCGCGGCCGTCGACGCGTCGATATTGGAGCGCCGCAGCCGCGCCAAAAGAAGGTGCCGGCCACAGAAAACGTAAAGCGGCAGATAGCAATAACACTTAATGGCGACGAACAGTACATCAACACCAACCGCATCATAGGCGATCTTGTGATAGCGCGATGGCTGTGGCTTCGACAATTCGAGCCGGTTCAAGGTTGATTTGTCAGCCACCGGCGCACAGTCTCGCGGCGTGCCGAAAGCTTGCCTGCAAGCACCGCGAAAATCGGATCGTGCCGCAGGCTGCCGTGGTCGATGAGATCCTCATAGCCCGGGCGCTATCCCAAAAGTCCGTTGCCCGACGAGCGTCTCAACCTTGTGCTCAATCAATTCCAGGCGGCGACGGTCCGTGAAACAAAGGGCAAAACGATCAACCAGCCGGATTACCCAAGAGATGAGCAAGCCGATATGACCGGCTGCACGTCTGCCTTGAAGCCGGCCAACGGGATAAGGGTTTATCATCAAAATCGTCAGGTCATGACTGCATGGTGGTCGTTCCGGCCCCGATTTCGAAACGGTCAAGATGAACCGCCGGGACGCAGTCACGCTGGCACGCTTGCATCGAGCAGGCGAACGGACGCGTGTGTCTGGGCGCACCCGGGGCGGCTTATGAGGCGGTGCGCGATCTTGGGCGCGTCCGCAAGGCGGCAATGGACGATCTTCGTCACAAACGCCAGCAGCTGCTTTCGGGTGAATTAAACTTTCAAACTCGTCCTTCGTGGCTCGACCTCTCGTGTGATTGGCGGCCCACAAACGCGAGAGTTATGATCGACTTATCAAAACCTCAAACTTCTACTCCCCGCCAGCCAAAGCTGGGGGTGGGGAGGGGAACTCCCGGGCTATAAGAAATTAGGATCCTTATTACGCCTTTTGGGTAGGATGGATTTTATGTCCTTATTACGTCTTTTGTGTAGCAGCTCCGTCGTGTAATTTTTGTTGCACTACAGCATAATCCAAGTTTATTATCCGGTCAAGGTTGAGGCTTTATTGAGACGAAGCCGGTTAAAGCGGCTTTTTGATATGCTGGCAATTTTTCTTTTCATCAGCATAATCTAGATCAATAAATCTCGATGGTTGGTTTCATGTGACACTTTTTCGGAGGGTGAACCTTAAAATGCAATCCGCAACGCTCGTTCGGTTCCTCTGTGATGCCAGAATACGCTCACCGGAAACACATATATGAGGAATATCATGATGGATGCCCAGATTGCAGTGTTGTCCGAACAGAGAATTTCAAAGGCAGGAAGGCCAGTCGGAGGACTAGCAAAGCGCTCCTTCGACGTCGCGATGACGCTTGGAATCATGGTTTTGATCATGCCATTGTTTGCTTTGTTCGCGGTATCAATCAAATTGCTCGATCCCGGCCCTCTGATCTATCGCCATGTTCGAATTGGCTTTGGGGGAAAAAGATTTAATTGCCTAAAATTTAGAACGATGGTGGTGAATTCACAGGAACGGCTTAACAACTTGTTGGCCTCTGACGATGAAGCTCGTCAGGAATGGGAGCGTGATAGAAAGCTTAAAAATGATCCGCGAATTACACCCTTGGGAAAACTACTACGAAGATCTAGCATTGACGAGTTACCACAGTTATTTAACGTGCTCAAGGGTGAAATGAGTTTAGTTGGCCCTCGGCCTGTTGTCTTGGAAGAACTTGAGCGTTACGGGGGGCATGCTGCACTGTATCTGACCGCTAGGCCAGGGCTGACCGGCCTGTGGCAAACCAGCGGCCGAAACGATGTCTCATATGAGAGCAGGGTCGCCTTAGACGTCCAATACCTCTGCAACTGGAGTATGGCCGTCGACCTTTTGATCCTTTTCAAGACGGTATTTGTGGTTTTGAAACAGCGTGGGAGTCGTTGATCGAAAACAACACCGCGTGATCAAACCGATGCAATGTTGGCCAGGTGTCGTCGCATCTCTCAAGCCCTAGCTGGCTAATAGTCTGTCGGGAAAAATCACGAGGGATTGCATAGCTTTCTGGCCATGACGCGGAGGAGGCGAGATTGAGGAATGGGAGCGCATTGAAGCGCTCCCCTCTCACATCAATCATATTGAAGCTATTTCCGGCACCGCGCTGTTCCGCTTCGTCCACTCCGATCAGCACTCTTTGTTCCAGCAGTCTGCCATTTGGCGTTCGCGTATCCACACCGCAAAAAAGTCGGCCCAATTGGTAAGGCCGAAGCCACGCAAGGACTGTACTAGGTCCAAAAGGCGACCGTGGCGACGAAGGCAGGGGCGGAAAAGAAGTTTTGTGCGACGAGCTTGTCGTAACATGTCGTGATGCGACGCCAATCTCTAAGCCTGCAGGAACATCGCTCGCGAACGTTGCGGCCTTTGTAGGCTTGTTTGTTGTAGCGGATTTTCTTCGGTTGGATTTGCCCGGAATAATAGGGCGGATGCCCTGCCCTTTGAGGTAAGCTCTGTCCGCCAGCAGTTCGCGCAGATCTGGAAGAAGGCTGATGACAGCCTCTTCGGCCATCACGCAGTTCGTCAGTCCGCCGTATTGCCAGGAGTGAGAAAAAGAACCCAGTGGCAGAATTTGTCCACTATCGGTGGATTTTTGCTGTTCCTGCTGCCACTCGTAAGCCCGATCGCCTGAAAATCCGCCCCCTTTTGCCGTAGTCACAGCGCTGAACTTTGGGCAATCCTTGTAGCGGCAGCAACTTTCAAAACATGCACGATCCCACTCAGGACGCGATGATCGTCATCCCGTTGCGGTCCGGGTTGATTTATTGGCAAGTGGGGAGCGATCTTTTCCCATTGCTCGGCGCTGAACCAGCCTTCCGTAGTCTTGGTCTCATAAGCTTCACCACCTTTGAATCAAAAATCGTTAATTAGGTCTTAACCCTAAACCACTGGCCCTTAAAACGAGGTCCACTTCTGGCGGCAACCCAATAACAAATCAACGAAATAACATAGCCAATTTGGATGCTTGTGATCACCACTAGCATAGCCACCGGCCTAGAGTCGGACGGCTCATTCTGCACTAGGGCGATGGCAACAAGCATGCCTGGAGCGAGAATAAATACCTTAAAAAAACGCCCAAGGATTATACCCAATAGCGTTCCAAGAATGAATAGAATAGCCATCTTCTGCCTGCTGCCTGGGCATTCCCAAGATAGAGCTTGGAGCAGGCTTAGCTTATGTCTCAATTTGGCTCCCTGCGCAAGGTGCAGACCAAGGTGGAATCTAAATATTTGAGAAATGGCTAACCAAGTTTTCGATTCCAAGGGCGTAGGGAGGAAAGCGCCAATGACAAAAAGCTTTTTGAACCACATCCAGATCGTGAAATGGACCCTGACTTTTGGACCGATGGCTTAGTTGGAGAATTGGCCGCTCTGTTGTGCTAGACGGAGCGAACCATAACGAAAAAAGGCAGATGAAGAATTGACGCAGCGCTGAAAGCGAAAATCGCCCTTTGAGGCGCTGCGGGAACAAGCGACCGCCGCAGAATTGGCGCAGCGCTACAACGTCCACCCCAATCAGATCTATTAATCGGAACATAAGAAGATTCACAATTTGATTGACGAAGTAGATCGAAAATGATTGTTTTTTGGGATGAGAGAAGATGACGCGCGCAAACTGGATCATGCCACCCTGGAAGCCCTAAGGATAAGGGCTGTGCGAAGC
>DATJTB010000288.1:0-6186 GCA_035503795.1 Methylocella sp. | reverse complement strand
CTGCGCCGTAGCGGATGCGGCAGGCAGATTAGCAAGAAGGGCCCGGATTGACTCCAGCAGGGGTCTCCTATCGGTCACTTCGCCTTCTTTCAGTAACCGTTAAGGTCAAGCAATATTGCGCAGCAAAAAAATTATCTTTTTTGCTGCGCTTGCTATATTGCAATGCACCATTATCTGTTCAGAGCGGGATGCGCAAAAGTGTGAAGCGGTTTTGCGCTCGCATCCCGATCTAGACTACGAGAATCGATTACGTTTCATGAATTTGGATGGATTCGATCCAAAATCATCGTGATCTAAGAAAGCACGAACCACCTGGGAGGAAGTTAACCCGAACCAACTGGAATGGAGACGGACCAATGAAAAGCCAAAGTTCATTCATAGCCCTTGGGCTTATCATCTCGACATCCGCTTTAGGTTTTGCCACGGTCGGCCCCCTCCCAGCCGCTACTACCCAGAAGGTGGTTTCCGTCAGAATCAGTGACCAACCCGCTCCCAAAGCCACTCATCCGTCCCGCCTCTATTGCTTCAACGGCGCCAAGGGCGAACCTGATCATCTCTACCGAGGTTGGGTTTGTCTGACTGATCAACCCGAATCCCTTGTCAATTGACGGTCTGGGCTGGACCACCAATCTCAATGTTCTTGCTTTCCTGCCAGGCACAGCCCTTGTGCCTGGCAATTTTGCGATCGGAATACGGGACCCGCGATCGATGATCATTCTAGAACGGGATGAACAAAAGTGTGAAGCGGTTTTGCGCTCGTATCCCGCTCTCAATTACGAGAATCGATCACGATGATTTTGGATCGATTCGATCGAAAACCATCGTGATCTCGTCTTACCCTGGGATTTCCTTCGGCGCCTGTGTCTATGTTATTCTTAACAGACTCAGTTTTTCTCGACCTCGTTGTTGTCTCCCTGCTCATGACGGCGAGCATTGCTGGCCAAGACATTCACGGAGCTTACGTGGCGGCGAGATCACAGCTTTTAGGCTTGGTTGGCGTGCCTCTCGGTCTCGATCGGTCCAAGAGCGGGATGAGCAAAAGTGTGAAGCGGTTTTGCGCTCGCATCCCGCTCTCAATGACGAGAATCGATCACGTTTCATGATTTTGTATCGATTCGATCCAAAATCATCATGATCTAACACACCCGACACGAGTTGTTTAACCCGGATGAAACATGATGTACCCATGGCATCGCTTCTATCCGACTTCTGGCTTTGCATCGCATTCTATTCGCGCCTGCCGGTTCCCCACTCGGTGCCGGCCGCCTCGCCTGCCTATTTCATCCAATTTTCCCGCGCGGTGCGGGTTCTTCCCTTGGCCTCGTCCCTCATCGGGGGCCTAGCGGCCTTGACGTTGGCTGTAGCCATTGAGCTTGGCTTTACGCTGCAGCTTGCGGCCGTGCTTGGTATCGGCTCACTGATCCTGCTGACTGGCGGCTTTCACGAAGATGGTCTGGCCGATTGTGCCGATGGTTTATTTGGTGGCAACACAAAAGAGAGCCGACTGGCGATTCTAAAAGACAGTCGGAATGGCACTTTTGGCACCCTTGCCCTTCTGCTCTCTGTTTATCTGCGGATCGAAAGTCTGGCCTCCCTCGCCGGACAGGGAACCGTTCTGTCCACGACCGTGCTGATGGCTGCAGCAGCACTCTCCCGCACGGCAGGTCTCCTGCCTTTGGCGTTACTGCCACCTGCTCGCCACGATGGGGCGGGATTTTCGGCGAGCAAACCGCAAGCCACTGCGCTTCTCATGGCGGCCACTCTGGCCGTCATTCTTGCGCTACTTCCTTTGGCGGCTGGCGCGAATATTTTCCGCGGGGCAACAGCCGTCGTGCTCTCTTCTCTGGCCGCCCTTGCCATGGTGCCCCTGGCCTTTCGGCTGATTGGCGGCCAAACCGGTGATGTTGCTGGGGCCTCGCAGCAATGCTGTGAAATCACCTTTCTTCTTTGCTATGCGGCGGGAAACTGAAGTATTTGCAAACGAAGTGGCAGCCGGTTCGCGTTGACAAAGGCTCCCGAGGCCCGAGGCCTATCAAACGCCGGCGAGATATTGCGTGGGATCGACCGGTGTCGTGCCCTTGCGCAATTCGAAATGAAGCTGAGGCGAGGCAACATTGCCGCTCTGGCCGGATTTCGCAATGACCTGACCACGTTTGACGGTCTCGCCACGCTTGACCTCAATGTCACTCGTATTGGCATAGGCGGAAACGAAGCCGTTGGGATGACGGATCAATATCAGATTGCCATAGCCCTTAAGCTCATTGCCGGCATAGGCGACAACACCACCCTCGACCGCTTTGATCGAAGTGCCTTCTGGAACCGCAATGTTAATTCCGTCATTACCTCCCGGCTTGAATGCCTGGATGATCCGGCCATGCGCCGGCCAGCGAAATTCAGGAACGCTGCCATCACCGGCACTTGCTGCAGCTTTCTCCGGGGTCGGAGAGACTGGGGTGGGCGGCGCCTCGGCACTCTTCGCTGGAGCCGCTGTCTGATCATGCGGGCTTTTGGGTTCATGTGGCGTCTCGGCCTTCACGGCGCGCTCCGGTTCAGGCTTGTGATACGCTGGCTCGGGCTCCGGCGTTTTCTTGATCGTGGCTACCTTTTGCGGCTTGTTCTTGACCGCTACGGTTTTGACGGACGCGTTCTCGGCCGGTTTTCCAGGTGATTTTGCGGCATGCGAGTTGGCGGCTTTCAGCGCCTCCGCCTGTGCGGCCAGAGTACGGGGGGGATCCCCGATTTTGACCGGAGCTCGCCGCTCTTCGGCGGGCTTGTTCTGAGCCGTTTTGACCTGGGCCGTTTTGACCTGGGCGGATTTGACCTGGGCCGCGGCTTGGGCTGATTTGACCGGGGCCGTTTTGACTTGGACGGTGGCCTTTGCCGGGGCCATCCCTCCGCTGTTCGATGTCGCAAGGGTGGCATTATAGACCGGAATAACGATATGGCTGCCGGGCTGGATATCGGTGGCTGACGCAAAGCCATTCGTGCGGATCAGCACGTCAACCGGCACCCCATAACGATTGGCGAGCACATTCGCATTCTCACCCTGCCCAACGATGATCGGGGAGCCGCCCTGTGCCGACCAGCCGGCAACGCTTTGCGTCAGCCGCGGCGTGGCGACAGCAGAGACCTTGGAGGTGGCTGGGGCCGGCGGCGGGAGGCTCGTGCCAGCTATGGGTGCCGCGAGCGGCTGGGACTGCACCGGTGAAACTGGCATGGAGGCCCCTGCGCTTGGCGCCGATATCGGATCCTGATTCGGCGAGGCCTGGAAAGGATTGGAGAAAGGATCGCTCAACCGCTCGGAGTTTGCGCAGCCGGCGAGTAGGCTAGCGGCAGCGCCGGTCAAAGCAAGGCGGAACGCAAAACGCGCGCGAGAACCAGGAATGGAATGACTCATGACGCAACCTACCGACACAGTGTCCATAAAGCTATTAAGGGATGCTGAAGTTAAGAGACGGTTTAAGGTGAGCGAAAATTCACAAAAACAGATCAAATTGCCGATGTTTCGAACGCTTCACCTGTAGGCAAGGCGCGCGATGCACCATCCGTGCGTGATTGCGCGAGAAAGGCGCCGCACGGCCAGCCGCATGAGGCCGCTTCACGGCTTTATTAAGGCTGCATAGCGGGCGAGTTCCTGTAACCCGGTCATATTGAGTTTGAGCGGCGTAACGGAGATCATGTTTGCGGCGAGCGCCGCAAGATCAGTTTCCGGGCCTGGATTGGATTCGCCGCGCGCCACGGAAATCCAATAATAGGGATTGCCGCGCCCATCGGCGCGTTCTTCGACGACCACGGTCTGCTGATCGCGGCGGCCTTGCGCCGTAACGGCCACGCCGCGCACTTCCGCTGGTGAGCAGGCGGGAAAATTCACGTTAACGATGAAGCCGGGCTGAATGCCGGCCGCGAGGATTTTACCGATGAGCTCCGGCGCATGGATCTCGGCGCAATCCCAGAAAGCCTCATCGCGGCCGATCGGGCCATAAGCCTGGGAGAGCGCAATCGCCGGCAGGCCAAGGCTGGCTCCCTCAAAAGCGCCGGCGACCGTGCCGGAATAGGTGACATCCTCGGCAACATTCTGTCCGTTGTTGACACCGGAGAGGATGAGATCCGGCGGTGTCGCTTCGAGGAGCTTGCGCACGCCCATGATGACGCAATCGGTCGGCGTGCCACGCACCGCGTAATGGCGGCTTGAAATCTTGCGCAGCCGCAAGGGATCGTTGATCGACAGGGAATGCGCAACGCCCGATTGATCATATTCCGGGGCGACGACGAAAACGTCATCCGTGAGAGAGCGCGCAATGCCTTCAAGGAGCGCCAAGCCCCGTGCATGAATGCCGTCATCATTGGTGATTAGAATGCGCATGGCGCGCCCAAAAGCCCGCAACCAAACTTTGGCAAAAAATCGGGATCGACTCCAAGGATTTAAGCCTACGGAGTATAAGTTTATGCTATCTGGGTAAACTTAATTACGCGCAAAGTCATTGCACTCTTTTCCTCATCCCGCCGCTGCAATTCGATCCATGCCGCCCATATAGCTTCTCAAGGCCAGCGGAATAGTGACGGATCCGTCCCTTTCTTGATAATTTTCCAGTACCGCGATGAGCGCACGGCCAACCGCCACGCCCGAACCGTTGAGCGTATGAACAAAGCGCGGCTTCCCGTCAGGCCCACGCGCTCGCGCATTCATCCGGCGGGCCTGGAAATCGCCGCAGACTGAAACCGAGGAGATTTCCCGGTAGCGATTCTGCCCCGGCAGCCAGACTTCAATGTCATAGGTCTTTTGCGAGGCAAAGCCCATGTCGCCGGTGCAAAGGGTCACGATGCGATAAGGCAGTTCAAGGCGTTTCAGCACCTCCTCGGCACAGGCAAGCATGCGTTCATGTTCGGCAAGAGAGCTCTCCGGCGTTGTGATGGACACAAGCTCGACCTTGGTGAACTGGTGCTGGCGGATCATGCCTCGCGTATCCTTGCCCGCCGCTCCCGCCTCGGCGCGAAAGCAGGGCGTGCAGGCGGTGAGCCTTATCGGCAAATCCTTCTCGTCCAGGATCTTCTCCCGCACGAGATTGGTCAGTGGCACCTCGGCGGTGGGGATCAATCCTAATCTGTTTTGCGCAAGTCTCCGCGAATATTGCAACAATACCATCTGCGCTTCGACTCTTAGCAACTTTTCAACTTCATCCTCCAGATTTTCTTTTTTGTAGAAATGTTCCCCTGAAACAGTCCAGAACTGATCCTCTTCAAATTTCGGCATTTGGGCCGTGCCGAACATGGCTTCATCGCGCACGAGGACCGGCGGATTGACTTCCGTATAGCCATGCTCGCCCGTATGCAGGTCGAGCATGAATGCACCAAGCGCGCGTTCGAGATGCGCAAGCGCCCCCTTCAGAACGACGAAACGCGCACCCGAAATTTTCGCCGCAACCTCGAAATCCATGAGGCCCAAAGCCTCGCCAATATCGAAATGCTCCTTAGGTGCGAAATCGAACTTTCGCGGCTCTCCCATGCGCCGCAGCTCGACATTGTCATTCTCGTCGCGGCCGTCCGGCACGTCGGCAAGCGGCAGATTGGGAATCTCGGCTAGCGCCGCGTCCAGAACGGCGATCGCATCGTGCTCCTCGATCTCATGATCGGCCAGCGCCGTCTTCAGCTCACCGACCTCGATCTTCAAGGCCTTGGCGAGATTGGCATCTCCGGCTTGCAAGGCGGCGCCGATTTCCTTCGAAGCCGCGTTCCGCCGCTCTTGAGCAGCTTGCGATTTGCCAATCGCGGCGCGGCGCGCTCCATCGAGGGCAAGCAGCTTTTCAGCCAGGGGCGCGAGCCCGCGCCGTTGGCGGCCTTTGTCAAAAGCTTCGGCATTCTCGGCAATCCATTTGATGTCATACATGCGAGGCTCTCAGGCTTCCGAAGCGCTATTTGCGGATTCGTCCTTCTCACGACTCTTTTCGATCAGATGGACGGAGAAGATCGAAAGCTCATAGAGGCCGAGCGCCGGAACGGCGAGTGCCAGCATGGAAAATATGTCGGGCGGCGTCAGGATCGCCGCAAGGATAAAGACAAGCACGATGGCATAGCGGCGCTGCCGGCGCAAAAACCCCGACGTCACAATTCCGACGCGGCCGAGCAAGGTCAGAACCACCGGTAATTGGAAGGTAATGCCGAAGGCGAAGATCAGCGTCATGATCAGTG
>DATJTB010000287.1:0-12610 GCA_035503795.1 Methylocella sp. | reverse complement strand
GACGCTCCGAGGATTCCTATGTCGACGAGCTCCTCGCCGGTGTGACCGCGCTCGGCGCGCCCCTGATCAAGGCCCGATTTCCGCGCGCCTATCTCGATCTCAACCGGGAGCCTTATGAACTCGATCCGCGCATGTTCGAAGGTGCCTTGCCGGAGTTCGCCAATACGCGATCCTTGCGGGTCGCGGGCGGCCTCGGCACCATTGCCCGGGTGGTCGGCCAGGCGCAGGAAATCTATGCGCGCCGCGTGCCGGTCACGGAAGCGATTGCCCGGATCGAAAAACTCTATAAGCCCTACCATGCCCGCCTGCGCTGGCTCATCGAGCGGGCCAGGCGGCAGTTCGGTCTCGCGATATTGGTCGATTGCCATTCCATGCCATCCGGCCTTTTGCGCCTAGGCACGACCGGTCTATTCCCCAGAATGGATTTCGTGGTGGGGGATCGGTATGGCACGAGCGCGGCGCCGGAATTCGTCGAGGCGGTCGAAGACGAGCTCCGTGCCTGTGGCTGCAGCGTTCAGCGGAACAAGCCCTATGCAGGCGGTTTCATCACCGAGCATTACGGCAATCCCCCAAAAGACTGTCACGCCTTGCAAATCGAGGTGAACCGAGCCCTATATATGGACGAGCACAGCCTCGCCAGGAATGACAGATTCACCCTTGTCGCGACATATCTGACGCGAGTCGCGCGCGCCCTTGGCGCGGCGGCGGCCATCCACGGCAACCGCCCCCGCGCCGCCGCGGAATGAACACGTCCGAGTGGGCACGGGGAAAGCATCAGACTTTCCCGGTCTCAGCCTCTGTGTAATGAAAGCGCCAAAGCGCTCGCCCTCATGGGGAAGAAAACCTAGAGCGGGATAAGCAATAGTGTGAAGCGGTATTGCGCACGCATTCCGCTCTAAATTACGAGAATGGATCGGGTTCATGATTTTGGATCGATTCGATCCAAAATCATGGTGTGCTCATCCCCGTCTCGTCAAAGGGACAGACAGTCTATTGCCGGCGGCCCTTAGCGTGTTTATTCGCATCAACAGGCTTTGCGGGCTGAGGAAAACTGCCTATCCCAAACCTACTCCTGGCAGATGAGTCCGCGGGTCACATAGACCCGCCCGTCGGGGCCAACCATGCGCGTCACGCGGACGCAATCCTCTTCTTCGCCGGCGCCGGCCCGATCAAGCTGCAGGGCCGGACCTTTGCCGAGCGGCGCAAAAACGGTCTTCGCCCCGCGGCTTTGCGTCTCAATACCCGCAATTTGGGCTTTTGGCGCCACGGTCATCGGCGCCGCGAAGACCGCCGCCCCGAGACAGGTCACGGCGACACCCACCATGGCGTATTTCAAGGCCTGATTTCCAACTGTCTTGCGCGCCTGGACCATGATTGACCGCTCCTTCCCGCCGGCTCGGTTGACGCCGACAGGAACCTTCTCGCCCGGAAAGGGCTTGCTGTTTGTGTGCATTGTCGCACCAAGAACGCCAACCGGACAAAAAAGTTGCACGGGTTCAGCTGGAAATCGAAATAACTAAAAGCCCGGCCCGCGTGCCCCCGAGTGTGGGATTTCCTTACAGGACGCACCAACTATGCCCCGTTTCGCACTGGTGTGCCGTTCCAAATCCTTGAGAAGGCGGATCAATAACACACTTGCACGGGCGCGTAGCCGGCAAAATTGCCCCAGGCATCATAGACCGGCCGATCCTGCCAGCCGCAGCCGCCATAATAGACAGGGCAGAGAGCCAGGCCGCCGACGAGGCCGGCGGCCACGGGGGCACCCCAGCCATAGCCGCCATACCATCCATAGCCACCGTACCAGCCAGAGCCCCCATACCAATAGCCGGCGTGCCAGCGGGGGCCAGCCCGCCAGCGCCGCGCATCCGCAGACGTCGCGGTCGACGCGAGCACGCCCGCCGCCAAAACCAATGCCACCGTGGCGCCGGCCGTGGCTTTTTTCAGTTTGCTGGGCATCATCCTTCTCCTCGATCCCCTGCCATGATCCGTCGATCCTCCGAAGGGATCCATAGCCGGACGGCCTCTTCGCCGCTTTGAGCCATTGTTGTATCTTGTTCGTGCAACGCTGAACTCATCTTGAATGTAGACGCTCGCATTGACTTCTCAAGACGGCCGCGTTCATGTTGCTTTGCCCGAGCGCCACGTCTTCATGCTCAACGGCTCAAGTCCCCGGCGGATCGACCTGCACTCTCTCGCCGTGGGAAGCGAGAAAGGGGAGGATCTGGTTGGGCGGCAGGGGCCGGCTGAACAGATAGCCTTGCATTTCGTTGCAGCCTTCGCCACGCAAGAGATCGAGCTGCCTCGGCGTTTCAACTCCTTCCGCCGTGATGCTCATACCGAGGCTCGTTGCCAGCCGCGTGATGGCGCGGACGATCTTGACGCAATCGGCACTTTCGCCCAGTTCGGCCACGAAGGAACGGTCGATTTTGATCCGGTCGAACGGGAAAGCCCGCAGATAGCTCATGCCGGAATAGCCGGTGCCAAAATCATCCACGGAAATGGAAACCCCGAGATCGCGCAGGCACCGCAGGGTGGCAAGATTGGCTTCACCGACCGCAAGGAGAAGCGTTTCGGTAACCTCGAGTTCGAGGCGGCGCGCCGGCAGCCCGGCGCCGGAGAGCGCCGAGAGGACCACCCTCGTTAAATTGCCCTTCTTGAACTGGACCGGCGAAAGATTGACGGCGACTTTGAGTTCGCCGGGCCAGCTCGCGGCCTCGGCGCAGGCCTGCCGCAAGACCCATTCGCCAAGCTCCGTGATGAGGCCGATCTCTTCGGCGACCGGAATGAACTCGACCGGTGGAACCATCCCGCGGACGGGATGGCGCCAGCGAAGCAAAGCCTCGAATCCCGATACCGGCCATCCTTCAAGCCCTACGAGTGGCTGGTAATGGACCTCGAATTCATTGGCCGACAGCGCATGACGCAGATCGAGCTCCAGCCCGCGGCGTGTCTGGATCCGGAAATACATTTTCGGCTCGAAAAAGCGATAGCTCCGGCGGCCATCCTCCTTCGCCTGATAGAGAGCGAGATCGGCATTCTTCAAAAGAAGGTCCGAGCTTGTCCCATGATCCGGGGCAAGCGCGATGCCGGCGCTTGCCCCGGTGACAATGAGCTGCCCGTCGATCTCATAGGGCTCGCCCATGAGCGCAACGATGCGATCGGCCAAGGCGCTCACCTCGCCGCCGTGGCTGAATCCCATTTGCAGAATGCCAAATTCATCGCCACCAAACCTTGCGACCATATCAGCGTCGCGCAGGCAGCTGCGCAGACGTTCCGCCGCGGCTTTCAGCAGAAGATCGCCGATCGGATGCCCCAAAGTGTCATTGACGGTCTTGAACCGGTCGAGATCGAGAAAGAGAACGGCGAACCGACTTTTGTCCTGCTCGACCCGGGCGAGCGCCTCATCGAGCCGCTCATGGAACAAGATTCGATTCGGCAAGCCGGTCAGCGCGTCATGATGCGCCATATAGGTGATGCGCGCTTCAATCCGGCGTTTTTCCGTGACGTCCATGACCGCCACGAGCTGTACCGGGCGGTTGTCGAATTCGGTCGCACGCCAATAGGTGAGGACATCGATGGTGGTTCCATCCGCCTTGACGTGCCGCCAGACGTGGGTAGGGCCGCCACCCAAAAGGGGATTGTTGACAGTGGCATCGCGAACCCTGTCTTTATCCTCTTGCGGCAGAATGTCGAGCAGGCTCATCCGCAGGAATTCTTCCCGGCTATAGCCATAATGCGCGAGCGCGGCTTCGTTGACGGCCAAGAAGGCAAGGCTCGTGCAGTCGCAGAGGAAGGTTGGTACCGGATTGCCGATGAAGAACAGCCGGAACGAGTCCTCGGCGACCCGCAAATGGCTGATATCGGTCAGCGTCAAGGCGACGAAATCACCCTTGAAGACAGCGCCGACGCTGAGCGCGTTCTGCCCACCAGTGGGATCGGGAACCGCGAGCTCGAAACGGCTGCAGCTCCCCTCTTCCGCGAGGGCCATGAGCGCGGCCTGCAATCGATCGAAGGGCGGGCAGTCCGCCAATTGCGTCAAGCTGCGGCCAATCAGCTCCGCCGACGACGACCGCAGCAACCCCGCCGCGCGCTCGTTGAGCGCCACGATCTGAAAGTCGCAGGGCGCGTCCACGGCGTTGCGCATGACGGTAAGCGCGGCAAGGCCCTCGGTCACGGTCTCGAGCAGTGTCTCGACCAGGGATGTGCGCTCAAGCCGCTCTTTGTCGGGGCCGACGGCAAGAGCAGGCCACATGACATCACAAGCCGGACGGCCCTGCAACGGGCTCGATGCCACCAGCCGGGTGCTTGGCCCGCGATCGATTTCGAGCGCCCGATCCGCCGGCTCGCCATCCTTACCGCGCTGCCGCACGGAATGAGAGGTCGAAGCCCCAAGCTGGTCCTGTTGTCTTCGTTTGCGTACCGACATCGTGCGCCCTTGCCTGCTGGCGAGGACACAGTGGCAGAAGACTGTTGTTTTTCTCTGCCTTGCTTCATGCAAGTTTTAACGTATTTACGACCTGGGATGCGGGGCATTCGGCTCTACCGGCCGTAGGCGAGGTCACAGTCGCCTGTTTCACGTGAAGCATTTTGGTAAAGGTCCGGCCCGGATATCGGACAAGCCGTGCGACAGCCCTCCCTTGTCGTTTTGTCGGATCGGGCAAACGACAGTTCGATGGTGCGTGAGCCGCATCTCGGCGCCTCGAAGGAAAGGATCACGGCTGCGCGCCCGGACCCGCACGACATGAGCCCCGGCCCATCCAAGGGGCAGCGGGGCTCCGCTTCGGCTCTGCGAAGCGATCTGTGATATTGGCAGATGATTGCCCAAACCTACCGCTCGGCCGTCGCGGCCAGGCTTGCGCGAACACGAAGAATTATGCCGAATCTTTCGGTGGCGCTACGGACCTAGCCAGCACTTCAGACCGCGACGCCCCCGTGACACTGACCCGGTGGAGTCATTGCTCCTCCTTCTGACACGGACCCCTGGCCATAGCCGCCGGAAGCTGTCCTGCCCCGCAAGTAGAGGACTCTCCACCGAAGGGGGCCTCCTTCCGTCAGCTGGCCGCCGCCTCCCACGGCCCTCGCGATTGGGCATACGCGGGAGCGTATAATTTTCCGCCTCTTATCGGCTCCTGTCAAATGTTTTGTGGCAAAATCCGAGCCAATCTAACTGAGCGGATTCGCGTCGCGTTATGCTAAAGTCAAGCGATGGGAATTCGCCTTTCACGTCGAAGAGCCGCTGTGATCGCAACGGTTGTGTTTGTAGGAGCCAGTCTTCTGGTAGAGCTGCGCCCGCGGCCCAGAGTTGCCGCCGCCGGACCGGTTGGGATTGCCGCGGCTTGCAGTCCGGGCAGCCGCACAGGTCACGCCGATCTGGACGATCATTTGCAAACCTCCGATCAACTTACGATCGCCGTGCGCACGCCAAGCGATTATGATCCGACACGCGCCTATCCGCTGCTTGTCGTCTACCCGCCTGCCGGCTACGACCGGCGCCAGTCGGAGATTTTCTACGATCTCACGACCGAAGCCACGCGGCGCGGTTTCATCCTTGCCTATAGCGACCACGTCAGTTTGTCGCCCACGGCCGTGCTGCAACAGGCGAAGGTAGCAGCGACCGTTGCAAGCTTTTTCTGCGTTGATGGAACAAAGATCGCTTACCTCGGTCATTCTGATGGTGGCTCGGCGGCCGAGGGAATCCCAACCTACGCTCCCAAAGCCGGTCTCGCGCCTCGCAGCATCATCGCAAGCGCAGCCGGCATCACGGGCGAAGACCTCGCGACCATGGCGTGTCCCACGATCGCAAATGTCATGATCGTCCACAGCCGTAGCGATGAACGTTTTCCAGGCTTTGGTCGCGGCGCCGCTTTCTATTGGGCTCGGTGCGCGGCTTGCACGCCAATGGAACCTGATACCTTCATCGACGGCTGTCGCAACTTCTCGGGATGTGCCGAGGGACGGCAAGTCACCTATTGCGAAACCGCCCTGCCACATAAGCGCTGGCCCTTGATGAACAACGCAATGCTTGACTTCATCCAGGGGCGATGAATCAGCGCCTCACTTCGCGTAATTCTCCTTGAGATAATGAGTGATCGTCTTCGCCTCCTCAGGGCTGATCGGCGCGGTGTAGGCCTTGATCATTTTGTTGACTTCCGCGTCCCATTTCGCCGGTTCGAGAAAGGAATTCATTTGGATGTAATCGAGGCTGTGGCAGGCACCGCACTGGCCCGCGACGACATCGGCCCCGGGTGCCGGTTTGAGCGCGATAGCCGTTTCATCGGCGCGCATCGGCGCCGGGGCCAAGACCAGTAAAACGAGGAGGGCGACCCATCGCATGGCTTTATCCTCAAACGGCGTCGAGCCTCAGGGTTTGAACGATGTTGTGATAATAGCCGGACGCATTTTGGATGAGCTCATTGGGTTGCGTTTGACCGAGCCGGTTCGTGGCGCGGACCTTGATGGAAAATGTTCCCCGCGCCTTTGGAGTGAACTCATGCATCCAAGGCCGGACGGCATAATTTCCAAAATCTTCACCGAGCGTGGCCTGGACCCAGCTCTCGCCATTGTCGGGTGAGAGTTCGACCGAGATGATTCCATAGCCGCCATCCCAGGCCATTCCCCGAATGGCCAACCGATGCCCGGCCCTCACGCTTGTGCCGTCGTTTGGACTTGTGATGAGCGAGTTCACGAGAATTTCAGTGATCGGCATGTTCACTGCGTTCTCCTGAGACAGAAAGCGCTCGACCAGGGGAAATTTCCCGACCGGGATCCGATAGGCCGTCTTCATCCAAAACCCATCGAAGGGTTTGGTCAGGGCCCCAATGCGCGTGACATGCTTGACCCAATAGGTGGCGGTCCAGCCGGGCACGATGATCCGCGCGGGAAAGCCATTCCAATGTGGCAGCGGTTCGCCGTTCATTTCATAGGCGATGAGTGTCGTGTCCTCGACCGCTTTCCAGATTGGAAGGCTTTTGACGAAGTCGGGCGTTGTGTCGAGCACCGGTCCATCGGCACCGTCGAAGGTAATTTCGACCACCTCCTTCTTGAGCCCAACCAAGTCCAGAACGTCCTTGAGTCTTGCACCCTTCCAGCGGGCGCAGCCCATTGCGCCATTCCCCCATTGCACGCCGGCAACATGCGGCTCGAACAATCCACGCCGATTTCCCGAGCATTGGCAGACGGCGACGAGTTCAAAGGCAGGGAGTTTTTTCAACTCGGCGAGACCCAATTTCAACTCGCCATCGGCGCCCGGCCCGCCCACACTCAGTTGCCAATCCTCGGCCTGGACCGACGGAATGTCGGCGAGATGATATCGCACAAAGAAGGCGTCATTGGGTGTGATGGGCGTCCCCAAATCGGCAAAAGGCGTCTCATAATTGGGTGGCCGGTAGGTCAGTTTGATCAAGGGTTTCTTGCCCGGCAGAGTGTCGAGAACGGCCTCCGCCCGGGTTCCCGCCGGCAGCGAAGGCGATAAGGCCGGCTCACCCTCTTGCTCCCTTGGCACTTCTGCCGCGCGGGCCAAGGATCCGATGCCCGACAAGGCCACGAGTCCACCCGCCGCCTCGAACAAATTCCGGCGTGTGATCATGGACGTCCTCCCGTTCCATCTTTTTGTTTGAGTACCGGATTCTTCCAAAACCGGCGTCCACTTTGGGTCCAGTGCTCTCTGACTCAAGCCGAAGGCGCCCGGATGAAATCCGCAAAAAGATTCTACGCACGAAGCCGGAAAGTTGCATTAGGAATATAGGCCATGGCTGTTTCATTTCTTTGTGTTCTTATTTTTATTGTTTCAGCCCCCAAAGTAGAGGACACCGCCAATAGCGATCTTCTTATGCACTTCTTGTGCATAACGCTTGACTCCTTCCGGATTGTCGATTTCGCGAAGAAGACATCTCAGCCGTTGTTTCCACGATGGCGCACTCGGAGACACCTTCGGATTTTATTGGCAAGCCGGGAAGAAAATGGCTTATCCCCCGGTCTTGTGACATCAAAACCGGTTAGACATGATATCGTTCATATTCAATCGATTTCTCAATGAGCAGATCATGCATCTCCCATCCGCTTTTTATTCGCGCGCGCGAACCGGCACTGTCTTCATCGCCTTGTTGAGCGCTGCGCTGCTGACTGTTGATTGCTGTGCGCAAACCCCCACCAATCTCGTCGTTCTGAAGGGGCTTGCTCCGCTCACCATCCTGCTCAACTCGCCGGAAGGCAAGGCGGCGCTCGCCGCCAATTATGCGGTCACGGGCGCGATCCAGACGGGGGCGCTCCACCAGCCCACGCCCCTGCCCTTCCCCGATCAGCAGCAGCAGGCGCTGAAGGACGCTTTCATCACCAACGATGACCTGGCCGATCTAGCCGATGGCCTCGGCACGACGCTCGGCGCGGCCTATGAGGCGCGCGCCCATTATTTGGACTCCAAGCATTTCACCAGCGTCTCGCAGGCCGTCAGCGATTTGATCGCCTACACCAACGCGACGACGCGGACCGATTCGAATGTGGCCAAATATTTCTTCGCCAATGCGACGACGGACGGCAAGAAGGCCGCCTCGAATGAAGCGGCGGCCATCCTCAAGTCGATCGGCGGAATCGCGGATATCTACGGCAATGCCTATGGCCATCCGGCCGGCACACCGGGAGCTGACCGTTACGGCAACTCTCGCCCCTTCCAGACCGAGCCGGTCGTCGCCCCGATCACCGGACCGGACTATTTCAATGTGCCGGCCGATAATACCGTCTATACGCGCGGGCCGGTCTCCAATCTTATCGACAGCCCTTCCTACCCCAGCGGCCACACGATCTACGCCTATGAGGGCGCTCTGGTCCTCGCGCTCTTGGTGCCGGAGCGTTATCAGGCCATGATCGCGCGCGCCGCCGAATATGGCAATGATCGCATCGTCGTCAGTGCGCATTATGCCATGGATGTCATCGCCGGGCGGACCCTGGCGATCTATGATCTCGCCCATCTTCTCGCCAATGATCCGTCCTATGTGGGCCAGACCCTCAAGGATGCTCCCGTCATCAGGGATTACCAGGCCGCCGTGAAAGTAGCGCGTGCGGAGGTTCGCGCTACCTTGCAAGCGGGCTGCGGCAACGAGGTCCCGGTCTGTGCGCAGGAGGACAACGGGCGCTTCAACAACTCAGGTGTGAATGAAGCCTTCACCACGGTGACCCAGAGCTACGGCTTGCCTGTCGTCTATCCGCAGAATGCCGAGACCCCGGAAGATGTGGGCCAGCTCACGCCGGAGGCCGGCTATTTGCTGACTATAGCCTTTCCCTCGCTCAGTTTGGAACAGGCGGACCAAATTCTGACGGAGACGGAAGGGCCGGGCGGCGGCTTTCTGGATAATGGCTCGCCCTTCGGTGTCTATTCCCGGCTTGATCTTTATGCGGCGGCCGGAAAAGCGGCAAAACTCGCCTCCGGAAAGGCGGCCACACTTATCTCCGGCAAATGAGACCCTGCCTTGAGCCGATTAGAGCGAATTCCGCAAAAGTTGACAGACTTTTGCGACGAGAATTCGCTCCAACTTCTTGATCTTGCGCGATTTCTTATCGCTCGAACGATTCCGTTCGAGCGATAAGCACGCTAAGGACGGCTACCGAAAGACTTTTCGGGGAGCTTCATCCTTCAAGACGGGCTCCTCCGAACCGCCTCCGGATGAGGAATCTGCCGCCGCTTCAAATCCGGATCTCGTCCGCCCCCCATTGATAAACGCCGTTCGAGGTGGGCTCGAAGTCCTTGAGGTAGATATATTCCTCCAGCGCCATGACGATATGATCGCATTCCGGCCCTGTCGGCGCCTTCCAGATCGTCCGAGCCGGACGGTGCTCCGTGGCAATGGCATTGATCGCGGCGAGAACCGCGGGATGGGTTTCGAGCTCGTCCGCTTCGCTCAAGGGGATATCATTTTCCCGGACGATCGACGGATCCCGATAGTTGCGATGCGCTTTCATCCTTCCTTTCCCTGCCTAGAGCGAATTTCGCAAAAGTTGACAGACTTTTGCGACGAGAATTCGCTCCAACTTCTTGCTCTAGCTTTTTGATTTGTCGCATTTTCTCAACGATGTCGCTGTTGCGAAACATCGCCAGCGATATGCGAACCGGTGTCCGCCTCGCTGGAAAATGCTCTCGAGCGGGATGCGAAAAAGTGGGTACCGGTTTTTCGCTGAAATCCCAAGTCTAAGTTTTTAGAATCAATCATGGTGATTTTGGGTCGACTCGACCCTTCGATCTCTGCACTTCACGCGTTAGGCATTGACACAAATCGTTTTCATCTCATGCACATTGCGTGCAAGATCGCGCATAGCGCGGGCTGCGGGAACCGGCGGCGATACCCTGACTGAAATCCAGAGAAAATCACTTTGATTCTTTGTTTGTTCTGCAGACCTGGTGGCCTTGTCCTGGTCGACTTCAGTTAAAGACGGCAAAGTTCTTGCTTAGGCCAAACAAGTCTCATTTTTTTCAGTTGGCACGCTTTGTGTTTTGAATGAGCGCCGATTTCGACATTTCCCCGGCTGAAGCCGGGTTGATCCTGACGGTCGATCTCGACGCGATCGTTACCAATTGGCAGACTTTGCGGATGGTTTGCGGCGAGGCTGAATGCGGCGCCGTCGTCAAGGCCGACGCCTATGGGCTCGGCCTCGCCCCGGTCGTCAAGGCGCTGTCGGCAGCTGGCTGCAAGACCTTCTTCGTGGCGCACCCTTTCGAGGGCCGTGCGGCGCGCGCGGTGGCGCCGCAGGCCGCCATCTATGTCCTGAATGGGATGCGCCCCAACACGGCGCCCCTTTATGCCGATTTCAACCTGATTCCGGTTCTCTGCTCGGTGCCGGAGATCGAGGATTATGGCCAATTTTGCGCCGCATCGCGGCGGCGCACCAGCGAGGGCGGGCTGTTGCCGGCGGCATTCCGCCTGGAGACCGGACTGAACCAGCTGGGCCTCAAGCCCTATGATCTCGAACATGGCAGCAATCTGTCCCATCTCTTCGATGTGCGGCTGATCATGACGCAGCTCGCGCACGCCCAGCATGAAGAGCTCATCAACGAGCAGATCGACCGTTTCGAGGCGATGCGGACGATCCGCTTCGCCCACGTGCCGGCTTCCGTCGCGCATTCCGGCGCGATCTTCTTGGAGGCCAATCCGCTTTATGAGCTCGTGCGGCCGGGCTATGCGCTTTATGGCGGCAACCCCGTGCCGGGGCGGCAAAATCCGATGAAGCCGGTCGTGCGGCTCAATGCCCAGGTCATCCAGGTGCGCATCCTCGAGCCGGGTGAAAAAGTGGGCGAGGATCAGAGGTGGGCGGCACGCGGACCGCGGCGCATCTGCACGATCAGCGCCGGCTTCGCCGACGGCCTTCCCCAGAGGCTCACGCAAACACAAAATGGCGCCGGGGGCTATGTGCTCTCCCAGGGTCAGCGCTGCCCCTATATTGGCGGGGTGGCGATGGATCTTGTCGCGGTCGATACGAGTGATTCCGGCTATGTCGAACGCGGTGACGTCGTGGAGCTGATCGGGCCGACCCTTTCGATCGATGCCTTCGCCGCCGCCGCTGGGATCAGCGGCTATGAGGCTTTGACGCGGCTCGGACCCAGATGCTACCGCCGTTATGAGAAGCTGTAACAAGGATGAAACGGCCTGAAGGGGCGCGCAGATATCTCCCCCACGGCCAAATTCCGGAGAAGAATTCTACGAAGAATAGCCGCGGCAATAACAATATTCTTGTTGGGCAAAGCGCTTGAACCGAGGCTCGATTTCATCTGTATTCCTGGTCATAGCTTATTACTTGAGCCGGGAGACGAAGGATGGAACTCAGCAAAGCAATCAAGGGCCTGGTGCTGATCGGGATGGCCGGCGCGTTGCCGGCAGTGGCTGCAACCGATGAGGGCTTCATCTATCTTCCGCCGGAACAGGTGACATTCAAAAGCCCCTTCGCCGGCTATGGTCCGGACCAGGCCGTTCTCTTTGGCGATCCGTCGAAGCCCGGCGTCTATGTCGTGCGTGTCCGGTTCCCGCCGGGCGCCCATTCCTATCCGCACTATCATTCACAGGACCGCCACGCGGTGGTCCTCAAGGGCACATGGTGGAATGGGACCGGCCCCGAGATCGACTTCAATAAAGCACGGCCGGTAAAGGCAGGTTCTTACGTCCTGCATCCGGCCGGCGGCATCCATTGGGATGGGGCGGGCGATGAGGAGACGATCATCCAGATAACCGGCATCGGCCCCGTCGAAACGACCCAGGTCGTCAAACCGCAAGACGCCCCGGACACCCACTGGCCGGCACCAAAATAAGCGTCGCGGGGCACCCGCTTTTTGAAATGCTGTGATGGGTAGCCACAAGGATGAGACCGGACATCAGTCAAAAATTGCAATCCTGGATGGCGCGCGACCGCGGCGCGGTCTTGCTCCTGGAGGCTCGTCTTTCACATGTTCCGGAGTCGATCCGGCGAAAAAAAGCACGTCACGAAAAGCCGGGAAACGTATCGTCTCGTCCAAATCAGACGGCAAACTATCCCCCGGCCTTTTTAGCCACGGTGATTGCGCCCTGCTGGAGCGATAGGTCGATGGCCAGCGAAGGAACAACCGTCTAAGTCTAGGTTTTATCGGAGCTGCAGG
>DATJTB010000286.1:0-8028 GCA_035503795.1 Methylocella sp. | reverse complement strand
TCAGAAAACAGCGAGATGACGAAGCAGGAGAGAAAGATCCAGAACGACCAGTAGCCGCGCCGGTTCGCTCTGAAATTGACAAGCCTTCGCTGGTTGATCGGGCTAAGGCGCGCCCGCTTCGGCGCAATTTTGAGGCCGCTTTGCCTCTTTGCCAAGCCGCCATCCTTGAGCGAAGCATCCATGCTAGCGCTCCGATCCGGCCGATGTCATCCTTGCGAAAGCGAGGATCCAGACGTTCCTGCCGAAGATGCGCTCCACCATTTCTGGATCCTCGCTTTCGCGAGGATGACAGCGGCCGGTCAACAGGCCATTCCCTTCGAATACGCTGAACTCGTGCATTAAACCTCCCGCGTTTCGAAATCGATGCGCGGATCGATCCACATATAGATCAGATCGGAGAGCAGATTGACGATGAGGCCGAGCAGGGCAAAAATGTAAAGATCGGCAAATACCACGGGATAATCGCGGTTAACGATCGATTCATAGGAAAGAAGACCGAGCCCGTCGAGCGAGAAGATCGTCTCGATGAGGAGCGAGGCGCCGAAGAAGGCGGCGATGAAGGCGCCTGGAAAACCCGAGACGACGATCATCATGGCATTGCGGAAGACATGGCCATAGAGGACGCGCCGCTCGCTCAAGCCCTTCATGCGGGCTGTCTGCACATATTGCTTGGCGATCTCATCGAGAAAGGAATTCTTGGTCAAGAAGGTCGTGGTGGCGAAAGCGCTCAACGTCATGGATATGACCGGCAAGGTGACATGCCAGACATAATCGGTGATCTTTCCCCAAAGCGAAAGCTGGTCCCAATTCTCCGAGGTCAATCCACGCAGCGGAAAGATCTGCCAGAAGGAACCGCCGCAGAAGAGCACGATCAGCAGAATGGCGAAGAGAAAGCCAGGGATCGCATAGCCGGTGATGATGACGACCGAGGACCAGATGTCGAAGCGCGATCCGTCACTCACCGCTTTCTGGATGCCGATAGGAATTGAGATCGCATAGGAGAACAGGGTCATCCAAAGGCCAAGCGAGATCGAAACGGGGAGTTTCTCCTTGATCAGTTGCAGCACCGGAACATCGCGGAAATAGGAGCGGCCGAAATCGAAGGTCGCATAATTCCTGAGCATCAGGAAAAAGCGCTCATAGGCGGGCTTGTCGAAGCCGAACTGCTTTTCGAGCTCGGCGATGAATTTCGGATCAAGCCCCTGCGCGCCGCGATATTTCGAGGAGAAATCGGCGCCCGCGCTGGCTGGCGTGGTTTCACCGCCACCACTGAAATGGGAGGTCGCTCCGGCATCGAGCCCTTGCAATTGCGCGAGAATCCGCTCGACCGGGCCGCCCGGCGCGAATTGCACGATGATGAAGCTGATGAGCAGAATGCCGAACAGGGTCGGAATCATGAGAAGGAGACGGCGCGCGATATAGGCAAGCATCAAAGCTACCTTGCTGTAGCCGTCATTGCGAGCGAAGCGAAGCAATCCAAGGCAATAAACGCCGAAGCCGCGACATGGATTGCTTCGCTTCGCTCGCAATGACGGTTTCTGGACGGGGACACAATGAGGCCCTGACTCTAGCGCTTGGTGAAGTTTATGCGCTTTGCTTTTTCTTCGTCATACCACCAGGTGGACTCAACACCGATGCCATATTTGGGGCTACGCTCGGGACGGCTGAATATATCCCAATAGGCGACGGGATGATTGTTGCGGTTCCACATCGGCACCCAATAATGACCGGCGCGCAGGACGCGGTCGATCGCCTGGCAAATCGTGGTCAATTCCTCGCGTGTCCCGGCAACCAAGGCCTTATCGATCAGAGCGTCGACGACGGGCTCCCTGATCCCAGCCACATTATAGGAGCCAGGCAGAGAGGCGGCTTCCGAGGAGAAGAAGAGGCGCATGCCCTCGCCTGGCGTCAGGCCAAGGTTCATATGTAGAGGCAAGACGTCATAATCGAACTCATCCATCCGCCGCTTATATTGAGCGGGATCGATCACCCGATAACTCGCCGCTATGCCGAGCAGCTTCAGATTGTTGATGAAGGGCGCGGTGTTCGGCTCGAATGCGCCCTCGAAATCGAGGAACTCGATCTCGAAAGGCTGGCCGTCCGGTAACAGCAAACCGGACCCTTGCCGCTTGCAGCCAGCCCCGAGCAGGAGATCATTGGCCTTTCGCATGAGGACCCGATCCTGTCCGGAGCCATCCGATACGGGCGGCACATAGGCCTCCCCGAAGACCGCAGGATCGAGATCCTTGCGATAAGGTTCAAGAAGGGCAAGCTCCTCCGCCGAAGGCTTGCCCTTCGCCATGAGCGGCGAGTTCTGGAAATAGGAGACGGTGCGCTGATAGGCGCCATACATGATGTTGGCGTTGGTCCATTCGAAATCGAATGCGTAACCGATCGCCTCGCGGATTTGCCGGTTCTTGAACTTGTCCCGTCGCGTGTTCAGAAACCAGCCCTGCGTCCCCTGCGGCGAGTCATCCTTCAGGATCTCGCGTTTGATGCGGCCATCCTTGACCGCGGCGAAATCATAGCCCGTGGCCCAAACGCGCGAGGTCGCCTCCTCCCGGAAGGTGAAGACACCCGCCTTGAAGGCCTCGAAGGCCACGTTGCGATCGCCGAAATATTCGAACCGGACGCGGTCAAAATTCGCCTGGCCGATATTGACCGGCAGATCCCTGCCCCAATAATCCGGCACCCGATCGAAGCTGATGTAATGGCCGACCTCGAAAGGCCCGACCTTATAGATACTGGAGCCGAGCGGCGGCTCAAGCGTCGTCTCGTCGAAGGGATGGATCTTGTAATAGGCGGCGGAAAAAATCGGCTGAGCGGCGACGGTGAGAATGGCTTCGCGGCTGTGACCCTGTTTCAACCGGACAAGGACAATGTCCTCGGCCTCCGCCTCGGCCTGATCGAGATCGCGCAGGGCGATCCGGAACGATGGGTGGCCCTTCTCCTTCAAAATGTTCAAGGAGTAGACGACATCCTCGGCTGTGAGCCTCGAGCCGTCATGAAACCGCGCCTCCTTGCGCAGAAGGAAGCGATAGGTATTTCTATCGGCCGAGATGCGCACCGCGCGCGCGACAAGGCCGTAGAGCGAATCGGGCTCATCGGCATGGCCGCTCATCAACGAATCGAAGATGAGGCCCATGCCGCCCGCACCATCCCCCTTCAGAATATAGGCGTTCAGCGTATTGAAAGTATTGAAATTCTGATTGCCTCCAGTGGCGCTGATCTGGAGCGAGATCTCGCCGCCCTTCGGCGCGGAAGGATTGACATAGGCGAAATGGCGGAAGTCGGCAGGAAGAGCGAGATCATCAAAGATCGACAGGCCGTGGCTCTCGGACTCTTCCCGGGCCGCCCCCGCCGCGCCGCTGAGCGCGCGCGGCAGGATCAAGCCCGCGGCCGAGAAACGCAACAAAGCACGGCGGGACAGGCCAATTGGAAATATGGTGAGCGATCGATCGGTCAAGTTTGATCCTTCGTGCCCGAGGGGCGACAGCCGCGGCTCCGGCCATCAATGGAATTCCGGCGCTTCATAAATGAAAAAAGCCGGGAAAAAACCCGGCTTTTTTAGCAGCCAACCCGGAGAATGTCATTTTCTAGAGATGCGAAATAGCAGCGACCCTCTTTTCGCTGATATCCCGCGTCTCAAGTTTTTAGAATCGATCACGTTTCATGATTGGGTCGACTCGACCCAATCATCGTGATCTTGTGCCGTCGACCATTTTGGTCCGATGGCCGCGCTTCGCCTTCGTGGTTTTGCCCTTGGGTTGCGCCTGAACGGGCTTCACGCTCGCCTCCCGGCGGGGCGCCGGTACGCTCGCCTCTTTCGGCGGCTGAGCGGCGGGCACAGCGGCCTGCTTGGTCTCAGACGTAGCAAGTGTTGGAGCCTGTGCCGGCTGGGCAGCGGGCCGCGGGCTGGCGACCACGGGCGCCGGCTGGGCAGCGGGCTGCGGGCTGGCGACCACCGGCGCCGGCTGGGGCAAAGGCTCGGGATGATCGGCGAGCGTGTGCAGATAGTCGATGAGATCGGCCCGCTTGGCCGGTTCGCCCTCGCCAGCAAAGGCCATCTTCGTGCCGGGAGCATAGGCCTTTGGATTGGTAAGGAATTTGTCGAGATCGGCGTAAGTCCATTCGCCGCCCTTCGACTTGATCGCATCGGAATAGTCAAAGCCCGCGATCGAAGCCTTGGGCCGATCGACAACACCGTAAAGCGGCGGACCGACCTTAGCTGGCGCTCCCTTACCTAGATTGTGACAGGATTGGCAGACCTTGGAGTCCGCCTCGCCTTTCTTGACATCGGCAGAAGCAAGCCGGCTATCGATCGGAATAGGGGCAGGTGCCGTCGCATTGCCGGCTGCCACAGCCGGTTCCTGCGGCACGGCAATGACATAGCCGGGCCGTGCAAGCTTCGAGTGGCTGAAGATCGCGCCGGAAATGACGATGAGCCACATCACAAGCTGGAGCGTTCCAAGGAAAGCCCCGGCGATCTTGTTCATTTCAAAAGTCGTCAATTGCGTGCCTCAGTCTCAGACAATCAGTTGCCGCGCGGAGGCCGGAGGGAGCGCCCCCTCAGTTTCATGGAGCGCCTTCCTAAAAACCTGCAATACAGCTGATGCAGTCCACGCGCCCAAAGACTTGGCGTATCCTCGCGTGCTTCCCGTATAGAAGCAACACACGCTTCGTCAGCCTTTCGTCTGCGGGGTGTCCGAGAGCGTTGCTGGAGATATTTGGTCCGATTCGGCGCCTGTTTTAAGTGCGCGGTTCACCGCGCGACAGATTGCCGCGAGGGCCGAGAGATTTGCGTGAGGGAAGCCTCATTTTCGAAACGCCGCCTTTCATGTCGAGCCTGCCCGACCTGAACATCTTCATACGGATCTCGGCAACAGGAAATCAGTGCGATCCTCAGGGGGAGGGGGCAAGCCACCTCCCCGCCTCATGCTGAAGAGCGCGAAGCACGCCTCGAAGGGCCAGGAATCCGCCCATTCAAGGCCCGCCTTCACCCTGAGCCTCTCGAAGGACACGGAAGCCTCAGCCTTATTTCAGAAAATGGTCGAAAAACTGCTGCTTCTTTTCCGGCGTATCGAGGCCCTTATCGATGGGCCATTTGTGCTCGTAGAAATAGCTTTTGACGTCGCGGGTGACTTCTTTCCCGTGAAAATACCAGCGCCCGACCCCGTCCGGAAAAATCACCGCCGGCCCGTCGCTTCGATGCACCACATTCTGATCAAGCCAGAGCTTCGTATCGACATAAAGATAACAGCCAGCCTTGCGCGACATGTCGTCCTGATTGCGATCGTCCACGACGACCATTTCTGCCATGATGAGGTCCTCTCTGTCCGGGAAGATTGGACAGGGCTTCTAAAACGTTTTCTGCTTCTAGTGAATCGGGAAACGGCTTTAGCTTTTTGATTTGTCGCATTTTCTCAACGCGACCCGTTATCCACTTCGCTGGAAATGCTCTAGAGCATTTCCAGCTTCGATTGAATCGGGAAATGTTCCAATTTTTTGGATTGATTGCCCGTCCGGCAAATCCTCAGCGGACGGCGCGGTCCACGATAGGCTTCGAAAATTCTCTCCAATTCCTTCAAGTTAAATGATGTCATCCTCCCGAGTTCGCCACCCCCGCTGCCTGGTCTTGAGCGTTTTCGGCACATTTCATGCAATTCTTATGTCAACGTGCCGGACAAGACGCGCTGAGCGCGAGCGTGTCCGTTTTGCGACAAGGGCAGTTGAACATCATGCCATTCGATCTGAAAAAAGACTGGTCGGCGACCGATGTCAGCCACCTCCTGGGCTCCGTCGCGGATGATCGGTCCTGGAGATTGGAGGTTACCCAGGACGGGATCGCCCAATTGAACGATCTGACGGTCGTTCCGGACGCAGGCTATGAAGATTCCCTGCATTGCTGCTTCGAGATTTGGGATGCCGGAACCGATTTCGTCGGGCCGGGGGCGGCGAGCGACGCCTCCTTGTGCAAGAAGATCGAGCGGATCCTGCGGGAAAATTATCCGGCTCTGAAAGGTCCGAGGACATTGAGTGCGCTCTGAGGGATGGCTGCACCGCCATCGTCGCAAGACCGCGAATACAGGTTCGAGCTGGGTTTTGGAGATGGCGTCCGGCTCGCCAGAAGGAGGCAGGGATGTCGACGAATGATGTCGCCGTCTATGTCATAGGTCCTACGCACAGCATCGACCCGGGCGAGGCGAAGGCCTTCAGCCTCCTTCGGGTCGGTGAGGACGGCATCGGCAAGCCGTTCCCCATCGTGGTGGTTCGGAAGAACGCGAAGGAATTCTTTGGCTATGTCAACCGGTGCCCGCATCAAGGGCTCTGGCTAAATGTTGGCTCCGGCACATTTTTCGGAGAAGACAAAAAACGTCTGAGATGTGGGCGGCATGGCGCCAAATTCGAGATCGAAACCGGGATGTGCACCGAAGGTCCGTGCCAGTCGGCTCACCTCGAACCCATTCCGATCGCCATCATCGGCGCCGACATCTGTCTTTGTGGTATAGAGCTTATCGAGGAGGAGGATGTCAACGCCACCTCCCTCGTGGATGGGCCCGACGAGTCCATGGAAATCATGATCAGTCCGGACTGAGGCGACAAGCCCGCCACCGGGTTACTGCACCCAAATCCTTCTTGAAACTTGCGAAATGCGCCGAGAACATGCCGCATGGGGAGCTGACAAAGTGCAGGAAATGCAGGAAGGCCCAAAATATTTTGTCTCATATACGGGGACGGATTTGCCCTTCCATCTGATCAATCCCATCGGTCCTGATGGTCTAACGAACCGCAACACCTTCATCCGCGCCTATTTCAACGGGGATGGCCGGCTCGCGCGCTTCGAGAAAATCGTCTATGGCGAGATCGAGCTGTCGCATCGCTACGAATATTATACCAGCGGCACGTTGAAATCAGCCGAGATCGCCATGCAGGATGAAGAGCCTCTCCGGCTCAGCTTCGATGAAACCGGGCAGAGGCTTGCCAATGCGGAACCCTGATTTAACGCAAATCGGGAGGTGTTTGTGACGGTTGCCCAATTGATCGAAGCCCTCGCCAAAATGCCGGCCGAGGCTGTCGTTTTAATGGAAGCCGGCGGTGGCCTCTCCGCCGTGACCGAGCTTGACTTTGTCGAGGGACAAGGACCTGGGGCCCCGCCCGAAGTCATCCTGCTCCCCAACATGGAAGAATAACAGCTCCCCCACTGAGGTCTGTCGACCGGACGAACATGTCGTGGCCTCAAACCCCTAGGCATTCTTCCTTTGGTGAGATCTTTGCTTAGAGCTGGATGAGCAAAAGTATGAAGCGGTTTTGCGTTCGCATCCCGCTCTATAACGAGAATCAATCACGTTTCATGATTTTGGACCGAATCGATCCAAAATCCTCGTGATCTATTTGCCGCAGGCCGTGCACTTTGATGCAGGAATTCGGAGCCAGGGATGACGGAAGCCGACGTTGAAATTTCCATGTTCGAGCGGATTGGTGGTGCGGTAATCGTCGACCGTCTCGTCGAAAGCTTTTACAAGCAAATGGGAGAATTGCCGCAGGCCCGCGCGATCCTAGAGATGCACCCAAAAGATCTCGGGCCGGTCAAGAACCTCTTGAAGCGCTATCTCTGCGAGTGGCTGGGCGGCCCGAGACTCTATTCCGCGGAAAAGGGCCACCCCCGGCTGCGCCAGAGACATATGCGCTTTCAAATCGGCGAGGCTGAACGCGACGCTTGGCTGCTCTGCATGATGGCCGCGCTGGAAGAAACTGTCGCCGACCGCGAAGCCCGCGACGAAATTTTCGTCAATCTCGCCAAGCTCGCCAATTGGATGCGCAATCAAGAAGGCAATCCACATGATGCGCATCACCCACGGCCATGAGCCGGAATGAGGCCGGTTCGCCGGCGCCAACTAGAGCGGGATGAGCAAAAGTGTGAAGCGGTTTTGCGCTCGCATCCCGCTCTCAATCACGAGAATCGATCACGTTTCAAGATTTTGGATCGTTTCGATCCAAAATCTTCGCGATCTAAAGCGGGATGAGCAA
>DATJTB010000285.1:0-8126 GCA_035503795.1 Methylocella sp. | reverse complement strand
TGGCCTTGCTCGCAGTTGTCGCTTTCGTCGCCATTCTCGCCGATCGGCTCAAAATTCCTTCCTCCATCCTCCTGGTTCTGGCCGGTATTGGGCTTGCCCTCATTCCTGGCTTGCCAAGCCTGGAACTCGCCCCGGACCTCGTCCTGCTCCTTGTTCTGCCCCCTGTCGTTTATGCCTCTTCGGTAGCAATGAGCTGGCTGGAATTCCGCGCCACCCTGACTCCGATCATTATGCAGGCTGTCGGCTGCGTGATCTTCACCACGGCCGCGGTTGCCGCAGCGGCCCATTATCTTTTCGACTTCACTTGGTCAGTCGGCTTTGTGCTGGGGGCCATAGTTTCACCACCGGATGTCATGGCGCCTCTTTCAATTGCTCGCCGCATGCAGCTTCCGCGCCGCATCCTCGTCGTTCTTGAAGGTGAAGGCCTAGCGAATGACGCCACCGCGCTTATCCTTTACCGCTTCGCTATTGTGGCGGTCAGCTCCGGCGTATTTTCCTACGAGAGAGCCATCGCCACTTTTTCGGCCATCGTCATCGGCGAGATCGTGTGGGGCATCGGTGTCGGCTGGCTGACCCTGCACCTGCGCCGCTGGGCCAAAGACCCGCGTGTCGAGATCACGATTTCGATCCTGGTCCCCTATCTCGCTTATTGGCCGCCGCAACATCTGGGCGGCTCCGGCGTGCTGGCGACCGTTACAACAGGGCTCTACATCAGTTGGAACGGTCTGCGCCTCATCAGCGCCGCGACTCGCCTGCAAGGCATATTCTTTTGGGATTTGTTCATCTACATCGTCGAAGGCCTCGTTTTTCTCATTACGGGTCTGCAGGCCCGCACGCTTCTCTCCCGGATCGGCAACCACGCCTTGACCGAGCTCGTGACTTCCGGGCTCATCGTCTGCGGGGTGGTGATCATGGCTCGTTTCATTTGGACTTTGCCCGCCGCTTATCTGCCGCGCTGGCTCATTCCTGCGATCAGGGGCCGTAATCCAGCGCCGCCCTGGCGCTGGCCTCTCGCCGTCGCCTTCACCGGGATCCGGGGGATCGTCTCACTTGCTGCAGCGCTTGCGATTCCTCTCACGACCGCTGGCGGATCGCCCTTTCCGGACCGCGATTTCATCCTGTCTCTTACTTTCTCCGTGATCATCGTGACGCTGGTTGGACAGGGCTTGGCTCTGCCTTCATTCATCAGATTGCTAGGGCTTGCCCATGCAGGGCGCCTGGAAAGGCGTGCCGACAATATCGTTGAGTACAAGGCACGCCTTTCCGGTGTCATGGCCGTCCTTGAACGGCTTGAAGAACTGATGAGCGAGCGCAGGCTCGCCGAAGAGATCATCCAGCCACTGTGCGACCGCCACGCCGATCGGTTGAAACATATTGAGCACCGGATTGACGGTCATGACGGCCATCGCGAGCTCAGCGAACTTCATGACGAGCTCGAGCTTTTGCTGATTGCCGCCGAGCGGACTCATATCAATGAATGCTATCGCAAGGGTGGCTTGAAGGACGAGGCGCGTCGGCGGATCGAAAGGGAACTGGATTTGCGCGAAGTGGCGCTGGCACGCCGAGAAACTGATGAATGAGGCAAAGAATTGGGCCGCGCCAAAAGATATGCCGCGGCCCAACACGAAATGAGGGAACAGCCAGACCCTCATAGCCCAGAATTGTTGCTATGTAAAGTTTTTACATAGAAATAGCCCATCAGCTTATCTAAAATCGGTTTCGAGGACGGCAATGCGGATCATGTTGGTTGCCCCAGGTGTGCCAAAGGGCACGCCGGCGACCACGATGATGCGTTCCTGGGCTTTGGCGAAGCCTTCACGCCCAGCAAATTTGCAGGCTCGTTTGGACATGTCTGCTATATCATAAGCGTCCTTAGTGACGACCGCATGCACGCCCCAAACCAGCGCCAGCCGACATGCCGTCTGCGGATGCGGTGTCAGGGCAAGAATCGGCGCCTTGGGCCGCTCCCGGGCGATGCGGAAAACCGTCGCACCCGAGGAGGTCCAGGCGACGATGGCCTTCAAATCGAGCGTTTCGGCGAAATCACGCGCTGCTACGGCGATCGCAATTCCATCCGCATAGGTCATTTCGGGCGGCGCGCGCTGCGCATTGATGATGCCGCGATAATTGGTATCGCGTTCAACCTCCTCCGCGATCTTGTTCATCATCGTCACCGCTTCAACCGGATAGGCACCGGCGGCGCTTTCAGCCGACAGCATAATGGCGTCGGCTCCCTCAAAAACGGCGGTTGCGACGTCGGAAACCTCGGCACGGGTCGGCACCGGCGCGAGAATCATTGACTCAAGCATTTGCGTGGCGACGACGACCGGCTTGCCGAAGCGGCGCGCCATGCGGTTGATCCGCTTTTGCAGGCCAGGGACCTGCTCAATCGGCATCTCGACGCCGAGATCGCCGCGCGCCACCATCAGCGCATCGGAAACCTCCACCACTTCCTCGAGGCGAGAGATGGCATGCGGCTTTTCCAGTTTCGACATGACCAGGGCGCGGCCAGCGGTCAACTTCTTGACCTCTGCAACATCATCCGGTCGCTGGACGAAGGAGACGGCCACCCAGTCGATTCCCGCCTCAAGCCCGGCGGCAAGGTCAGCCCGGTCTTTTGCCGTGATGGAAGAGACGGGAATCTCCGTGTCGGGAAGGCTGACCCCCTTGCGATTGGAGATTTCGCCGCCGACATCAACGCCGGCAACGGCCCGATTGCCATCCGCCTCGATGACATGCAATCTCACCTTGCCGTCATCGATAAGAATGCGATTGCCCGGCTTTAACGCTCGCAGGATCTCAGGGTGCGGCAGCCAAACGCGGTTCTCATTTCCCGGCTCGGGATCGGAATCGAAAATAAAAGTGGCTCCCTTGCCGAGCTTGACCGCGCGCTCTCGAAATGTGCCGATCCTCAGCTTCGGTCCTTGCAAATCGACCAATATGCCGATCGGACGGCTGCTCTTTTCCTGCAGCGCCCTAATCATGCCGACCTGGGCGCGCATCTGCTCATGAGTGGCATGGCTCATATTGATGCGGAAGAGATCGGCACCCGCATGAAACAGGGCGGAGACCATGGCTGGCGTCGCCGATGAGGGGCCTAACGTCGCGATAATCTTGCACCGGCGCAGACGCCGCATTCCAACCTCGCCCGAATAGACTTCAAGGGTTTTGCTGTGGCGTGTCGGTCAGTTGAACCGTCCAGTCCTTAGCTTCCTTGCCTGTGTCGACCTCGAAGAATCCGCTGCGGTCGAAGCCACGCACAAAACAATCGTCACGACCAATGATGCGGAATTCGCGATCACGCGTGCACATATAGGCCTTGCCCTTCCATTCACCACCATGCTCATCCATGGCATAGACATAATAGAATTCCGCCGCGAGCGGCCCGCGTACAAGCGTTTCGCAGGCGCTGGCCTTCAAATTCCACCAGCCTTCGCTGATCCAGGTCTCACCATCCGTGTAGGCAAGCGCGACACTCACCCGGCTTGCCGAATTGTTGCAGAGACGAAAGTCCGCCCAGGCCTTGCTGTCGAGCGGGCAAATCAGAACAAAGACGGTGATCGCAGCGGGAATAAGAGTTTGTTTCATAAGCGTCAAGTTTGCCGCCTCAAATTCGTTGCAGAGAGATTTGCCAAAAAAACGGCGATGTCCAATGGGCATGGCCCGTCCAGACAAGAGCCAAGGCACCTCAAGCCCGGCTTTGAGCCGCATGGATTTATATTGTGATCCCCTTAAAAAAACGGCTCGACTGAGAAACCGCTAGCCCTTTTCCTCTCGTCGGTCCTGGACCAAGAGCCCCTTCGCGCCGCTCAGGACAAGCGCTGAGAGCCCAAGATCAGCAAAGCCCGCTTGCGCGGGCCGCCTCTCGCATGATAGGTGCGGATTTTCGCAGCCGCGCTTTATGCGCCGCCGCACTTTTTGTAAAGAAAGCCTGCAAGATCAGCAGGCTGAGCTGATCGCTCTGTACTTTGAACGCGCAGAACGCGCAAAATTGAGCAATTGGAGACCTTCTTCTCAAAGGAAGAGACGCCTTGAGGAGGCTCCTTGAACGTCAGGAGGGGTGGCCGAGTGGTTGAAGGCGCACGCCTGGAAAGTGTGTATACGGGAAACCGTATCGCGGGTTCGAATCCCGCTCCCTCCGCCACGTAACTCGCTTGCGATGAACACAAGCTCGGTTTCGTGCGGCGGCGGTGCTGGCGCGGCTCGGATGGCTTCAGCGCGAGGTGGTATCCTATTTCCAAGCCCGCGCCGGGCATTCAGCGTGCAGGCCATGCATCCGATCAAAGACAATCGCGCAGGGCTGCGTGTGACGGTGCGGGGTATATCAAGATGGGCGTCGTGAAGTTTTCGCGGCGTGGGTATGAGCAGTTGCTAACCCAGTTGCTCGGCTTCGGGGGAGAAAGACACGATGACGCGGTTGATGCGCTAGTAAATCTTATGCTCGGGTAGGTCGGGACGGAATTGCATCACAGGAAGTGCATTACGTCTGACGGTCTTTCATTCATAATACCGTTTCCCAATACCTCCGCTCCTATCACTCGTTCCATCGAGAATGCCCAACAATTTTAGGGCCTCGCCTAGTTCGCCCGGATGGCAGTTCCCGCGCCGCCGGCCTTTCAGCATCGTTTGCAACACGGGCATGGTAAGCCCCTCGCGTTGAATCTCAGCGGGGATCGTAGCCAACAGTTTCGCCACTCGCTCGATTAAGGGGATCAGACGCTCGCGCGCGGCCCGCGCCTCGGCTTCCGTTACCGCTTGCTTCTCAGCCTCGCGTCCCCGCCAATCGCACCAAAAGACGGCTCGATCTGACAAATCCAAGGAGAAGCCACTGTCTTCGGGCGTGTAAGATTTTGGGCCAGAACCGGACCAAAATGTTTCACGTGAAAGCGTTTTAGAATATTTCTAATCTACTTTGATCGCCGAATGGAGATCGGGTTTCCGGGGTGCCCCGGACAGGGGCGACGCCCAGCCAGGGTGATCGGCTGACATAGCTCGTTCAACTCGATAGAGCGCAGATTTTCGAAAATTCCTTGTTGTTGTCACCGTTCGCAGGGAATTTCACCTGGAGACCAGTTCGCCTAGACTGGCTCCGCCGCCACGAAACCCAGCTATTTTTTAACGACGTTTTGTGGCCTGACCAACCAACCTTCCGGAGACATGTCCGGGGTTTGTCAAGGCATTGCGAAAGGTCGGTATGGGAGAGATGCGATATAGCAACTTTTTGGGGTCTCGGAGGGGCTATGTCTCACCCCGGTTTTGGGTGGTACGGGGGTTTCTGACTGCGCCCTGGGCGCCCAGACAGATGCTTATTGCCCTGTCTTGCGGCGCGCTTTCTGTGAGTATGGCAAGTCCAGCATTCGCAAAGCAAAAATCTCAACTGTCTCAATGCTCCCATTATTCGGAGTGCATGAAGGATGTGCGTCCTTACTGTCGGAAGGATGCCGCGGGTGAACCCGCAGCTACCCGCGCGGCGGCCTATGCGGCCTGTTTCGCGCGATATGAAAGCACATGTCGGGAAGTGAATTGCGATTAGCTTTCGGAGGGACGCCCCCTTCGCGGGGAAAATTTCGTCGGCTCAGGCGAACCCCAAGAGCTGGCGCCGCTCGGACCATTCAAGCGGCAGGCGCGTATCAGCCATCGGCTTGCGCGTCGAAAGCCCGACCGGCTGCCGGTCGTTCAGTATCGCCATGACGATCTCCGGGGCGAGATAGCTCAATCGCATCAGTCGCGCCGCATAGGGCGCTCCAATGCCCTCCTGCCCGCTGGCCTTCGCCAGATTGGCGCCTGAGCTCTTGCGAGGCGGCGGGCGAAGGAATGGGCGCGGATCAGGAGGCAAACGAGAGAAGCATCGGGCGGCGCGCCTTCGTCCACGCCCTCGATGACGACCTTCATTTCCTTGCCCGCGCGTTTGAGCGCGGCGGCGATCGTCAACCGAATGCGGCGATCGAACTCGATCGCATGGAGTTCGGGCGATACATCCGGGGGTGAGCCTTTGGCTTGGTCGTGAATCGGGGCGTCGGTAGATAGTTTGCAACTTTGTGACGCAGAGCAATTATCGCGCTTTTCTATGGCATCGGCGCAATGAAGATACAGAGAGACGTTACGCGGGGTAGCAGGCTGAGCGCACTGTGCCTCGTCATCGGGTACCACGGGCTTGGCAGCGGCCCCACTTGCGATGCATATGCTTCCACCTTGGCGATATTACCGCTAGCTTGGTAGCCACCCGGGGCGGATTGTGGGCCGTTGTACTCACGCCGCCGACAGGCTCGTCTTCGAGCCCGCCAAATTCGATGTGAAGTTTTGATCTGATTGTGCAGATAGCGGCTCTGCCAGTGCTCGACATCAGACAAATGGTACGCGCGTCTCGTCGTCGGTGCTTTTTTCAATTTGTCGTTGCGATTACACGTATGAATGTGGATGAAGACATCATTGAGTGCCACTTACCTCCAGGTCGCGGGTATCGCCGACGAAGGCCTTGCGAACCTCTCGCCGAATTTCTGATGCCAACGGCGGACCATCTCGTGAGCTTCTCGGAGGAAACGACTACCCATCGCTCCGCCAGCAATCAATTCAACGCCCCGATAGCTGGGAACGAAGACGTGCCTAATGTTTTCCACTGGGAGGTAGTGACGATAATGGCCGGAGTGCCGATGTGTTCATTCCTCCACGGCAGTGCAACCTAAAGTCCGCGATGCGCTTTCATGTTGGTCTCGCCTAAGCTCGACTTCGGTTAAGCCTAACCTCGACGGATCGAGCAAGCTCAATCTTGCGTCACCTTGCCGGCAACCGCGAGCCCGTTGCGGTTCTCCATGGTGGCATGGCCCACATAACAAAGTTTCGCCTCGCGTCCGGCCGCCTTGCGATAAAGCCGATCTCCAGGTCCGTCTCGCTTTCATGGTGTCGCGTCCGGCGCAAGGCTGACAAACCAGCGGTACAGGAGATTGTAATCCAATTGCGCCCTCAACTGCCGCTCCGATCGGATCCCATAGAAGACCTGGAGCAGCGCGCCAAAAAGCTGCTCCGGAGGCACCGAGGGACGCCCCTCGCTCGCGCAGAGTTTTCCCAGACTGTGGCTCAGGTCCTTGCGCACCTCACGAACGTGTTCGCGGATCTTGCGCAGCGGATGGTTCTTCGGCACCTTCTTCTCCGGTGAGATGTAGGAAAACAGTCCACCTTGATCTCGACACTTTCCCCACATGGCTGCCACACCAAGCCGATTCATGATAATAAATATGAATAAATCACAGCCAGTGCTTCACAGCCAGTGCTTCACAGCCAAGACTTTTTCAGCAGACTGTTAGACATCGCAAGAAGAAGACCTCGGATTTCACATACCCGTTGTGGGTACAAACGCTAGTTAATACCCCTATTGGGCATGTTGGCTCCGAGGTGATCTTATATCAAATTCATGCCGAGGCTAGAGACTCTGATCAGCGTGGGCCGCTTCTGACCCGGGTCATTTATTATCCTCAGGGGTTTTACTCGAATGACGGGCAAATTGGCGCTTGTGCTTGGGGCTAGGGGATTTATCGGCGGTCACATTATCAAAAAGTTGAAACGAGATGGCTGTGGGTTCGTGGCATCGATCTCAAGTCTCCACCATTTGCACCAACCGAATGGCAATTAATTCGGCGACCACCTGCAGCCAGGACCAACTGCAAATTCATATTACCTACGTTGCCTTGATGGTTACTAACTTCCTGTGCCGCCACCGGGGGGAAATTCGTGGGGCTTAGTCTTTCCTTCGCTTGCCTCTTCTGGGACACGGATTCGCGGCCATGAAAGTCGAGAGTGATGAGTCAACCAACGTGGACCCTTTTGAGTCACTGGCGCACGGCCTTCCGTTGGGCAAGTTATCCGTGGGAAGCCAAACGCTGGCTGTAATCGGAGCGACGTTTGCTGATGGCACGAGCGGCTTTTGGTTCGTACCTGTCAGAGAAACCACTGACCGACCCCTGAGGGCGCCCCATCCCCTGCGCGCCAACGTCGGCTCAGACGAACCCGCGTGTGCCATCGGCCGCAGTTATGATCATCGCGTCTTGTCGTGCTCTGCGGCGAGCGTGCGGGTTTGAGATGTATCAATGAACAACTCGCAGCTCTAAACCAGGAGTTGATCGAGCAAAAGG
>DATJTB010000284.1:0-2721 GCA_035503795.1 Methylocella sp. | reverse complement strand
GCTGAAAGAATTCAGTACGCCGTCCATGAAGCCGGTCATGCCGTCGTCGGTGAAGTGCTTGGTTTCCAGCCCGAAAGGGTCGAGATTTCCGCGAGGGAACCTCAAGAGGGAGGCTCGCCTAGGCTCGAATACGGGCGCGTGATTTCGCCCTACTACAGCACCGTGCGGTTTCGGAATGCGGTGCTTTATGCCGCCGGGCCCGTGGCGGAAGAGCTCGTGACCGGCATATTGTCAACGCCGAGGGTCGGCGATAGCGACATGAACAAAATCGAGGCTATCCTGCCGGCGAGGCGCGTCCGAACAGCTTTCGCCTTCGCCCGTAAATATACTGCCGCCAATCACCCGGTAATCTCCCGCGTTGCCTGCGAACTGCTGGTTAAGGATTATTTGAACCGCGAAGACTTGCTCAGGATCTTTTACCCGCATCGCGCGTCGTGATGGATGGGGCGTTGAAGCCGCTGCCAAACTGGCGGCTGAATAGCTAAGGGCGGCAACGAAGAAACAGAGCTTTCTGGGAAGCCTCGGATCGCGCAGGATGCTGGCTCAGCCCCATAGGTCGGGCGTGGCGGGAAAAACAGTCGAACCTTCATAGTGGAGGCCGGCGGGGCGGTCTTGTGCGAGCAGGAGGGGGCCGTCGAGATCGACAAAGCGCGCGTCACCTGTCAGAATGAGCGCCGGCGCCATGGCGAGCGAGCTTGCGACCATGCAGCCGATCATCAGATCGAAGCCCAGCCCTTTGGCCTCTTCGGCAAGCGCCAAGGCCTCGGTGAGACCACCGGTTTTGTCGAGCTTGATATTGATCGCGTCATACCGATCGCGGAGCGCTTCGAGGCCTGGGCGGTCATGCACGCTTTCATCGGCGGCGACGGGCACGATACGGCGGATTTTTGCAAGTATCTTGTCCTGCCCGGCGGGCAAGGGCTGCTCGACCAGCGCGACACCCGCTAAGGCGCAGGCTTCGAGCAAAGGTTCGAGCCTGCTTTCCGACCAGGCCTCATTGGCGTCGACGATGAGCATGGCGTCGGGCGTGGCGGCCCGGACCGCCGCGAGCCGCTCGGCATCCCCCTCCCCAGCGAGCTTAAGCTTAAGGAGCGGGCGCGGGCTGGCCCTGGCGGCGGCCTCTGCCATTTCGGCCGGGGTTCCGGCTGAGATCGTGAAGGCCGTGGTGAGAGGTTTTGGCGCGGGCAGGTCCAGAAGCTCATAAACCCGGAGGCCCACTTGCTTGGCCGCTAGATCCCAAAAAGCGCAGTCGAGCGCATTGCGGGCGGCGCCGGGTGGGAGCCGCTTTTGCAGGCCATGACGATCCTCGCCCGCCTCGATCGCCTCACGGAGGGATTCGATCTGAGCCAGGACGGATTCGACGCTCTCCCCATAGCGCGCATAGGGTACAGATTCACCGCGCCCCTTAAAGCCGCCGGATGTCAGCGTGGCGACAACCACGACCGCTTCCGTTTTCGCGCCGCGTGAAATCACGAATTTTCCGGCGATGGGAAAGCGCTCGACCCGGACATCCAGTTCGGTCATTCAAGGATTTTCTCGCAATCGAAAGACTCGGTTAACGAAATTCGAGCCTTCTTGAAAAAGAAAGCAGGCGTTCACAAATCGGCGGCGGTGATCCTAAAACTGTTTTTCAAGCGTGGATCAAGGCCCATTCGCAAATTCGCCGCAAGCCCTTGCCAGTTTCCGGATCTTGCAGACAAGCCGGCCGACAAAATATTGCCAGCCTGGCGGAGAAAAGGACATGTCAGAGGGCCCGGAATTTTCCAGCGAGCAGCTCGGCGATGGCCTGCGGTTGCGCCTCGGCGGCCGCTGGACTGTGGAATCATCCGCCACGCTCGAGGCGCGGGCCGATAGGCTTCTGGCAGCCGGCGGCGGTGCGCGGCAAGTGGTTTTCGATCTCGGCCAGGTTGCAAAACTCGATACGGCCGGTGCCTGGCTGATCGACCGGACCCGTCAAAGTCTTAGCGCACAAGGCATAGAGGCCCGTTACGAATCGATGCGGCCAGAATATGAAATTCTGCTGCGGGAGTCGCATTACAGGTCCCTTCCGACTTTGCCGCCGTCGACCGGATCCCATCTCATCCCGCTCCTGGCCGATATTGGTGAAAGCCTGGTGTCGGCGGGCGAGGATCTTTACAGGGGTGCCGGTTTTCTCGGCGAGGTCGTGGCGGCGACGGTTCATAGTCTTGTGCATCCTTCGCGATTTCGTGCGACCTCGCTCATTGTCCAGATTGAAAACATCCTGCTGCGCGGGACGCCGATCATAGCGCTTATCAACTTTCTAGCCGGGGCGATCATCGCTCAGCAGGGCATTTTCCAACTACGCCGGTTCGGCGCGACAATTTTTGTCGTCGATCTCATCGGAATACTGGTGTTGCGTGAGCTCGGCGTTTTGCTGGCGGCGATTATGACAGCCGGACGCTCCGGCTCGGCCATGACCGCCGAACTCGGTTCGATGAAGCTTTATGAGGAGATTAACGCTTTGACCGTGATGGGTTTGCGGCCTGTCGATATTTTGATCGTCCCGCGTATCCTGGCGCTCATCATCAGCCTGCCTTTGCTCACAGTCATTGCCGATGGGGCCGGTGTTTTCGGCGGCCTGATGGTCGGTTGGGCCTATGAAGGCATTACGCCAGCTAGATTTATGACCAATTTTCAGCAGGCGATCAGCCATCACAGTTATTTGAGTGGACTTATCAAAGCGCCCTTCATGGCCTTGAT
>DATJTB010000283.1:0-4423 GCA_035503795.1 Methylocella sp. | reverse complement strand
TTCTTTGTGGTGCAAAAGTCTGAGGAGAGCCCACAGTCAACACGTCCCCCGCGATGAAGGCCTATTCCGCGGCGATCGTCCCGCCGTCGAAACAAGCCTCGATCCGCCATCCTTCGACGGTTCCAAACTCCAATCTGGTCGTGTTACCCTCCGTTGGCATCGAGGCCATCGCGAGCCTCAGCGTAAGTGTTTGGCGTAAATAACTATGCGCCGCCTCGATGCGCTCTATTTGTCTGAGAAATCGGGGTTCGCACGCTCAGACTCTGTTCAATTCGTCGACCAGAGTTGCAACCAGTTTTCCGGCCGGCAGCGATCGGGCGAGGGGCGCACCCTGTCCCGCCCACTGGGCGCCATATCCCGTTTCGCCCACCGCCTTTGCTGCCGCGTTGAGCGCTTTTCCCGCATCATAGGCGATGGGATAGCATGGGATGTCGCTTGCGCTCACGGGTGCGCCAAGTGCGGTAAAGCGGTTCGCGAGACAGCGGGCCGGCCGGCCCGAGATCGCGCGCGTCATGACCGTGTGGTTGGCCGCATCGCTGAAGAGGGCGGCGCGATAGGCTTCGTCGGCGGCGGACTCCTCGCTCGCTATGAATGCGGTGCCGAGCTGCGCCGCTCCGGCGCCGAGGCGAAGCGCGGCGGCAATCCCCTGCCCGTCCATGATCCCGCCCGCCGCGATCACCGGGACATTCAGCTTCCGCGCCAATAAGCGTGTGAGGGCGAGCGTCCCAAGCTGGTCATCCTGGGCATCGGGATCGAAGATCCCGCGATGGCCGCCGGCCTCATGGCCCTGGGCCACGACCGCATGAACACCCGCCACAACCAGAGCGCGGGCTTCTTCCAAGCTTGTTGCCGTGCCAAGCAGAACGATACCCGCCTCTCGCAAGGCGCAAATCCACGCGCCGGATGGCAATCCAAAATGGAAGCTCACCACCTTCGGCTTGGTTTCGAGAAGCGTCGAAAACATCCGCTCATCATCAACGAAGCTCTTGTAGCTTTCTCCGATGGAAGCCGGCGGGCGGGCGTTCACTTTCTCGAACTCGGGCCGCAGTCGTTCCAGCCATTGAGCTTCGCGCGCGTGGTCCGCCTTCGCGGGACGATGGCAGAAAAGGTTGACATTCAGCGACCGGCCGGAGCGCGCGCGAAATGCCCTTATGGCTTCGCCGGCGACGGCCGGCGTCACGGCTCCGACGCCGATCGACCCCAAGCCGCCCGCATTCGAGACCGCGGCGGCCATTTCGGGCGTGGATGTCCCGGCCATCGGGGCTTGGATGATCGGCCAGTCAATTCCGAAGAGGCCGGTGAGCCATTGCGATATGGACGAAGAAGCCACGGGAACCTCCACTATCCGAATGGCGGACTCGATGAAGCGCGGTCGAGAGCGATCGGGATGACCGTCCGTCAGGCCGAAGAACGGGAGTGAGAAGGGTCCAAAAGACATCGCGTTTGCTCCATCCCACCTTTGCGAAGCGGCCTTTGTCTTCGGCCTTGTAAGGTTTGATCCTCCAATCGGACAGAAATGTTTCACGTGAAACATTTCTGTAAGGTTCCTGGCCGCGATCGGACAAAAGGTTCTGGCCCGGCCTGCAAGCCAGCCGGACGCCATGCACGGCTCGCAATCAATCGGCGCTGGGTAGGCGGCGGATGGTGAACTCGATCCGGTCGCCGGAAAGCTCCCGCCAGGACTCGATCTCGGTCAGATAGGCGGCTTTGGGGAATTGCTGAAAATAGTCGCGCGCTTTTTCTCGGGCGGCCAGACGTTCGAGCGTGAAAGTCTCCCGCCGCCACGGCCCTTTCGGCGGCGGCTTCGACTGCGTCGCCCGCCGCGCCAGACGGCGCGCCAGATCGGCCGGCGTTTTTGGTTCTGCGCTCACTCTCGCGATCCGAATGATCGAGCGCCGCCCAACTTTATTTGGAGGGACGCGGCAAGGATTTAAGCAATTGCGAGAGGCTCGCCTTGTCAAGCGGAAATCCGGCCTTGATCCAGGACTCCCGCAGATCCCGCAGAGCCCGGCCTACGGCCGGTCCGGCCGGGATCCCGCGCGCGACGAGGTCGGCGCCTGAGATCGGAAAGCGTGGCTCCGCTATGACGGCCAGAAAATTGCGCGCGTCGCGCCAGGCGCCGTCCTCTCCCGGCCGCGCCTCGGCTTGGGCCAGAAAGAGGCCATCGCTTGCCGCCTGCCGGCCATGGCGGAAGAGCAGAACCTTCAGCTCCGCTCCTCCCGGCGGCTCGTCCCGCCCATGCAGAGCTACGAGCACGGAAGCGGCATCCGCCAGACGCGCCATTTGCGCATTGGAGAGCCGCAGCCTGTCGTGCAGGCGGAAAGCATCCTCTGGCAAGAGCATGCAGAGCGCGGCGAGCCGCCGGAGCGGATCGGGCGTGGTCCCTTCCTCGATGACGACCCCGCGCGCAAGCCTCGCCGGATTGGCCACCAAGCCGAGGAGCGGATGCAGAAGCCCATCCTCCGAAATCGCGGCGATAATGTCGGCCGCGCGGCGGGCGCCCAAAAGCTTGAGCAGCTCAGCGCCGATCCTTTCGCGCGAGAGACGGCAAAGCCCGTCTCTTAGGCGAAGAGCCGCCTGCCGTCCCGCCGGATCGATCGAGCCTTCGCCATATTCGGCCGTAAATCGGAAGAAGCGCAAAATGCGCAGATAATCTTCCTTCATGCGCTGTTCTGGGTCGCCGATGAACCGAACCTTGCGCGCCGCAAGATCACCGAGCCCGCCGACATAATCGAAGAGGCGTCCATCGGGACTGAGGGAAAGCGCGTTGATGGTGAGATCGCGACGCAGCGCATCGAGCCGGAAATCGCGGCCAAAGCGGACGATGGCATAGCGTCCATCGGTTTTGATGTCCTCGCGCAGGCTCGTCACTTCGAAGGGCCGGCCGCCCGATACCAGCGTGACCGTGCCATGCTCGATGCCCGTGGGGATCGCCTTCAGGCCGGCTGCTTGCGCCAAAGCCGAGATGCGTTGCGGCAGATGGGTCGTTGCAAGGTCGATTTCTCGTACCGATCGGCCGAGCAGCGCATCGCGCACCGCGCCACCCACAACGCGCGTCTCCCCGTCCGGCCCGCCGAGCGCTGCGAAAATGGCCTGAAGAGCGGGATCCTTGAGCAGGCCAGCGAGCTCGGCGGGCGCCGCAAGGCCCGGATGGTCCGCCCCACTCATCGCCATTGTCTCATTGCAACCGGCCCGGCACGAGCCGGCCATTCTCAATATGGGCGGGAATATACGCGCCCTCATGGCGCGGCGCCCAAAGGCCAATCACCAACATGCCGAGAACGGCGACGGCAAGGCCTAGCAAGGTGAGAGTCGAGACGGCACCTTTCGTCCAATAGGCGAAGGTGAAAGGATATTTGCGGCCCAGCCCGAGAAAGAGGGCATAGACCAGAAAGGGCAAAAGGAAGAGGAATAGCGGGTCAAGCACGATGCGCCACATCAGCGATAATGCCTTTCGTAGAGATGGCGCAGAATGCTGGCCGTGGCACCCCAGATATCCCGTCCGCCATAAGGCATGGCATAAAACCGGCGTTCCTTCCCCTCGAACAACCGATGGCGGATGCAATGATTGGCGCTATCCATAAGGAAAGCAAGCGGGACTTCGAAGACCTCCGCCACTTCGCCGGGATTGGGCTTGAAATGGAGCGGTGTTTCAACTTTGGCGATGACCGGCGTTATACGAAAGCCAGTGCCGGTCATGAAGGGTTCGAGATAGCCGAGGGGCTCGATGGTCTCGGGAAGAAGCCCAATCTCCTCGCGCGTCTCGCGCACCGCGGCCGCGGCCGGGCTTCCATCGCCCGCCTCGATCCGGCCACCGGGAAAGGCGATCTGTCCGGCATGGACCCTCAAATCCGCCGTCCTCTGCGTGAGAATGACCCGCACTTCATCGGAATAAGCGGCCAGGCCGACCAAGACGGCGGCGTCGCAAAAGCTGGATTTTTCGTCCAGCGGTGCCGAAAGCTTATCAAGTGTAAGCCGGGCCCGCAGATGAGCGAAGACCTTCTCCGGAGCGAAACGCTCGGGCGGGGCAGCATCGGCCCCCGTCTTGGGCAAACTCTCTGGTGCTGATCCCTTCAACATCACATCGCTCATGGTCCTTCACGGCACAAAGGTGAAATCCCGCATGACCTAGATCACGCCGCGTTTGGACGGAATCGTCCAAACGCAGATAACGTGATCGATTCCGAAAGTTTAGAGCATGCTGCGAAAAACCGTTGCCACTTTTTCGCAGCATGCTCTGGCACGGGTTTGGGTGCTTAGCGCGCTTATCGCTCGAACGGAATCGTTCGAGCGATAAGAAATCGCGCAAGATCAATAAGTCGGAGTGAATTCTCGTCGCAAAACTCTGTCAACTTTTGCGGAATTCGCTCTAAGTCCCGCCGGAAAAACCTGTCCAGTTTGTTCTTCCAAGAGCAAAGGATTT
>DATJTB010000282.1:0-16205 GCA_035503795.1 Methylocella sp. | reverse complement strand
AGGGAAAGTAAGTACCGCTTCCATGAAGGGCGAAAGCGATCCTGTTGTTTGAATCGATTAATTAGTTGTTGAGACTCACCAGAATCGAGGACATGTTTTGCTCAAGATAGTTTTTGAGAATGGCGGCACGCGTTCGGTTGGCTAACGGTGACGGATGGCCATCGCCTGGGATCCTTATCGGCGCACCCGTGGCTTCCTCTTTGTCGAGCGAAACATCGATGACAATGGCACCGCCGTCCTTGAGCCGCTCTATGATGTCATCATCGCTGAAGCCAATCGTGCGCAGGTCATTCTTTGGCAGTTGCAGTTCGTGATCGTAAAGAACGATGGCTGGAACGCCATATTTCTCCTTCGCGACTTTGACAGCTGCCAGCATGATCCGGATATAGAGTTCGACGTCATCGGGGGATACTACGTGACGATAGGGCTCAATGAGCCAGCGGTAGGCGACCCAATGGTTGAGCCATTCCTCTAGCCACAGGCTGACGCCTTGGCGGCATTCACCTTTCAAGACGGGCCGGTCATTTTCGAATGTATAGCGCGGGGCATGCCGCATCCAGTAGGGTTTGCAAGCGGTTCTCTCAACATGTTCCGGCCCCGTCAATAAAACAAATAAGCTTCTCTGCGGTCCAATTACGGAATCGAATAATCCTGACTGCAATTCGCTCAACCACTGCTGAGGTCCATAGCCGGAGAAGCCGAGGTTGAGAACACGCGTTTTGCGGCCGAGGCTGTCCGCAAACGCCTGCGGCAATGTATCCGCGTCATTCAGACCTTCACCGAAAGTAAACGAACAGCCCAAAAAAACGATCGTTGGTCCCGTGTCGCAGGACTGCGTCTGACGCAAGAGAGTCGAAGCAATAGTGTAATCAACGCTATAGATCGTGGCCCCGGTGCTTCGGTCGATTTTCTCAACATGGTAGCGCCCCGGATGCTGCGGTCCCCAGCCGATGATCGGCCGCAGGTCCGACAGCCCCATCGGCAAGAAAGCAGTCGATTCTCTATACTGCCAAATAGCTACGGCTTCTATTATGCAGATACCAAAGTTAAGCGAGGCCAGGACCAGCAGAAAATCACGCGCCTTGCCGCACACGAGGGAAACAATGTCGGCAACTATAAAGAATGTGAGGGTAGCGGTGAGCAGGCGAAACCATTCCCAAGATTGCCGTTTCTCGATGATGACAATCAGCGCAAGCAGTATGGGTATCACTGTGATCCGAAGTACCGTGAAGAGATTTCTGGTCATCAACGAATCTAGCCATTTTCTCGCCCATGGGACGAGGAGATTTACGCAATAAATAATCTGAATAACCGGAACATGGCAAAAACATGCCAGTCCCCCAGCTGGCACTTCGCGGCCGGTTCGAGGCCAGCGCCAAAAGAGGTGGATAGCGCCCTTGGCGATGCCACCGCCGTCATCAAGTGGTGGCTAGAGCTCGATGCGAAAAAGTGGGTACCGGCTTTTCGCTGAAATCCCGCTGAAAATCCGACAAATCAAAATGCTAGCCCACATTATGCGCCGCTTTGACCGTTACGGCGTGAATGCGACCAAGTCCGGGTGATTTTCTGATGCCCGCAATGCATAATGCAGACTAGAATAGGCCCCCGATTCGATAGAAGCGGCGGACTATTCTAGAACAGAATGAGCAAAAGTGTGAAGTGGTTTTATGGCACAGTCATGTTTGCGTAGACCGCGTGAAATGCAGATCCCGCTTCTTAAACTTTCGGTATCGAACGCCGGCTTTACCTTCGCCTTTGAGAAGGCAGACTGATAAAGGTCATGTCTCATAAATCCAGGACGAGAAGATCGCCTTTGGCGCGCGAGACACAGGCGAGGAAATAGCCCTCTTTCTTTTCTTCTTCCTTCAAGCGCTTGTCGCGATGGTCCGCCTCGCCCTCCAGGACCTTGATCTTGCAGGTCCCGCACATGCCCTGCTCGCAGGAGGTCGGGATCTTGACGCCTTTCTCTTCGAGAAAGGCGGTCACCGTCTTGTCGCCGGGGATTTTGAAGACGGCCCCGGTCGAGGCGATCTTCACGTCGAACACTTTGTCGAGCGCCGCAGGCGGCACCTTGCCGGCAAAACGCTCGACATGGATGCGTTCCTCGGAAAACCCCTTTTTCTTAGCCAAATCGATGATCGGATCCTGCCACCAATCGACCCCGCAGATAAAGAGCTGCGTATCCTCCGGTTGGTCGGCTAGAATCTCGGCCGGATCGATCAATTGGTCATGTTCGCGCGCTTCAAGATAATACTTCGTGTTTTCAACGAAGTTCGAGGATCTGATGAACCCATCGAAGGACCCTGGAGACATCAGGGCGAAAACATAATGGAACGTAAAGGGGATATCCTGCGATCTCAAATAATCGGCAATGCTCAGAACCGGTGTTGCACCAATGCCGCGGGCCAGCAAAATCGCCCGCTTGGTGCTGCGCGGCACGCGAAAGCGGTTGCGTGGCAGGCCAATTTGCAAGGTGTCGCCCACCGAGACCTTCTCGTGCAGCGCCTTGGAACCGCCCCGGCTGTTGGCATCGTGCCAAACCCCGATGATATAGCGATGGCGCTCCGTCGAACTGTTGCACAGCGAATATTGGCGCACGAGGCCGCCCGGAATCGTGACATCGATATGGGAGCCGGCCGAAAAGGCGGGCAGTTCCGCCCCGTTCGGATCGACCAACACAAAAGAGACCATTTTGTAGGCCTCCTCGGTCTTCTTGGCCACAATGACCGGGCGTAGCGTGTCGTCTGTCATGTTCTCTCGCTCAATGCAGATGGCGCAAATGAATGGCGCCGACAACTCTAGCAAATCTCATACCTATTGGCCAATCTTCATAGCAGAACAGCCGAAGAACATTTGGGGGAGGCCTGAGGACAAGAGGAGCGGTCTCAGATTGACGCGAACCGCTATCGTCGGGATGAAAGGCGCCGTCTCAACTCGCCTGCACGCGCATGCCGTCTACTGCATTCGCGGGCGGGCTCAAAATGACGCGGTCGCCCGGCTTCAGGCCGCCGCGCACCTCGACATTGGCCCCGTTGTCCGCATCAAGATCGAGCTTGCGAAGCTCGATCTTGCCATCGGTGACAACCGCCACGCTCAAACCATCCTCGTTGAAGATCACCGCCTGCGACGGAATGAGGACCACTGGCGTCATGCGGGCGATCTGAAGATGGACGATACCATAAAGGCCGGCGGTCAAAGTACCGTCCCGATTGTCGACGTCGATCTCCGTCAGAAGCGTGCGGGTGTCGGCGGTCAAGGCGCTGGCGTTGCGGGCGACCTTGCCTTCGAACACGCGGTCCGGCAGCTCTGGCACCGTGACAGTGGCGCGATCGCCTTCCTTGAGGCCGAAGACGCTGGCCTGCGGCACATAGACCTGGACGCGTAGGACATCCTCGCGCGCAATGCTGAACAAAGGCGTGCCGCTTGCTGCATCGGCCGTCACCAGGCTGCCGACATCGATGAAACGGCGGGTGATCACGCCGTCGAACGGCGCCAGGATTTTCTCGAAGCTCGTCAACTGCTCGAGCCGGTTCACCACGGCCTCTTGGGCCGCGACATTGGCCTTGGCGACGGCCACCGCTGCCGTCTGCGAGGCAAAATGCAGCCGGTCCTGGTCGCCCTGCTGCTGGCTCGACCACCCTTGCGCGACGAGCCTTGAGGTTCGGGCGTTGGTGACCTTGCCGAGATCGGCATTCGCCTGCGCCTGCTCGACTGACGCCTGATATTGCACCAGCTGGGCTCTCGCCTGGTCGAGCTGCCGGTCGAGGTCAGGCGCGGCGATCAAAGCGAGCACATCGCCCTTATGAACCTTGGCTCCGATGTCGACATGGCGGACACGGATGTAGCCCGTCGCACGGGCATAAAGGGTCGCATTGTCGAATGGCGCCATCGTGCCGGGAAGCTCGATGATCCGCGGACCCAGAGCTTCCTTCACGGTCAAGGTCTGAACCCGGGGTACGGCATTCCGGCGCGCTTCCAAGGCCGCGCGTGCCTCCATGCCGCGGCTCACATGGCCCCAGGTGCCAATGCCGATAAGGATGGTGAGAAACGCGGTCGCGGACCAGCTGATCCGCCGGGCCAGTCGCGGCCAATCCCCGGATTGAAGCTCTCTCGCCTCGATCTCATGAATTTTTCTTTCACAATGCAAATCGTTCATGCCATTGCCCCTTGATGCAGCGTTTTGAGGGAGGGTTCCCGCTCGTTGCGCTCAAACCGGCCAATCACCGAATAAAGGTAAGGAACGAAAAACAGCGTGGTGATGGTACCGACGAGAACACCACCGATGAGCGCCCGGGCCAGGACAGCGTTCTGCTCCTCGCCTGGTCCGCCGATTGCCATCGGGATCATCCCAACGATCATGGCGGCGGCCGTCATCAGCACTGGCCGGAGCCTCGTCGTGCCGGCCGATAGAGCGGCACGCACAGCACTCGCCCCCGTTTGGCGTTGCTCACGGGCAAAGGTGACAAGCAGAATGGAGTTCGCGGAGGCAACGCCGATCGCCATGATCGCGCCCATCAGCGACGGCACGCTCAGTGTGGTACCCGTCACAAAAAGCATCAGCAGAATGCCGGCGCCAGCCCCTGGCAGCGCCAATATGACCGCCAAGGGATCAAGAAAATCCTGATAGTTGATGACGAGCAGCATGTAGACGAAGACAGCGGCGAACAGAAGTCCGATGGTCAGGTTTTGAAAGGCCGACGCCATGCTCTCGATCTGCCCCCGGACGACGATGTGATTGCCGGGGGTGAGCTGCGGCTCGATCTCCTTCACGATTTTTTCGATGGCCTTCGCCACGCTGCCGAGATCGCTGCTCTGGACGCTGCCATAAACATCGTAAAGGGCCTGAATGTTGGAATGGTTATAGACGGATTGAACGCCAATGCGCTTGCCCGTCGCGATATTGCCAAGCCCATTGGGAATGGGTGTGCCATTGCCATCCAGCGCGCTGGCCAGGGGCGTGTTATCGAGATCGTTCTTGTTCGAAATCCGGTATTCTGGGGTCTGCACGGCAAAATAATAGGGAATGCCATTCTTCGGATCGGTCCAGAAATTCGGCGAGACCTGCTCCGAAGAGCTCAGGCTGATGTTGAGATTATTGGCGACTTCCTGAATATCGAGCCCGATCTGCTGGGCGCGTGTGCGGTCGATCTCATAATAGAATTCTGGCGCGTTGAGCTCCTGCTGAATATGGACATCGACGAGGCCTGGAACATTGGCCATCCTTTCCTGCAAAAGAGTCACGAGTTTCTTGTTATTCTCCCGGTCCCGGCCCTGGACCTGCACGTCGATCTGGGTCGGGATCCCGAAGTTCAAGACCTGTGTCACCATATCGGCCGGCTGGAAATAGAAGAGGACATCCGGAAAGGCGACCGGCAAATCGGCGCGCAGCTTGCTGACGATGTCGGGCGTCGGCGCATGGCCATCCTTGAGTTCGATCTGAATGATCCCATCATTGACCCCGATCGTGCTGCCATCGGTAAAGGCCAGATTATAGGTGCGCGCCGGCAGGCCGATATTGTCGAGGATGAGATGCAGGTCCTCAGGTTCGACATCCGCGCGGATCCGATCCTCGACCGCCTGAAAAATTTGCTCGGTGCGCTCGATCCTCGTCCGTGCTGGCGCCCGAACATGAATCTGAATGAGGCCGGCATCGACGCTCGGAAAGAAGTCCGTGCCGACGAATTGGGAGAGAACGAGCGCGCCGAGCACAACGCCAAAGCCCACCGCCGGCGTCAGAATCCTGTGGCGCAGAATGCCGGCTAGCAGAAACGCATAAAACGCGCGAAAGCGATCAAACCGTGCGTTGAACGCCGCGTGAAACCGGTCCAGCCAGCCATTCACTTCGCCATGCTGCATATGGGTCGCGCGCAACAAAAGGCTGATGACGATTGGCGTGAGCGTGCGCGAAATGACATAGGACGCCAGCATGGCGAAAACCACCGCCATGGCGAGCGGCGTGAAGAGATAGCGCGCCGCGCCTTGCAGAAAGAAAACCGAAATGAAGACGCAACATATGGCAAGTGTCGAGATCAATGTCGGCACCGCGATGCCGGCCGCGCCTTCAAGCACGGCTTCATCGAATGGCATCCCCTCTTCCAGGAGCCTGTGTGTGTTTTCTATGGTGACGGTGCTATCATCGACCAATATGCCGACGGCGAGCGCCAGGCCCCCGAGCGTCATGGTGTTGATGGACTCACCGAGGGCGCCGAGCACGGCGATCGAGGTCAAGATCGACAATGGAATCGAGACCATGACCACGAGCGTCGAACGCCAGGAGCCAAGAAAGATCAAAATCATCAAAGCCGTCAGAGAGGCTGCGATCGCGCCCTCGCGCAACACGCTGTCGATCGCGCTTTGCACGAAGACCGACTGATCAAACAGCATTTCGATGTCCATGCCGGGCGGGGCGGCCTTCTTGATTTCCGGCAAAGCCGCTTTCACCTGGTTGACCACGTCGAGCGTCGAGGCATTGCCGTTCTTGATGATCGTCAGCAAAACTGATCTTTTGCCATCAGCCCGCACGATGTTCTGCTGGACGGCCCAGGCGTCGCGGACATGCGCGACATCCGAGAGATAGACGGTCGTCCCGCCGACCTGCTTGATCGGCAGGCGATTCATCAAGTCAATCGACGGCACCATATTGTTGACGCGGACGATGAATTGCTGATTGCCCAGTTTTGCGTCACCCGACGGCAGAGTGAGGCTTTCCGCATTGACGGCGTTGACGACATCATTGGGCGTGAGCCCACGGGCGTTCAAGGCGCCCGGGTCAAGATCGACCATGACCTGCCGGTATTTGCCGCCATAGGGCGTGGGCAGCGTGATCCCCGGGATCGGCGCCAGCGCCTGGCGCATCTGGTAGATCCCATAGTCGTAAAGCTGCTGCTCGTTCAGCTTGTCCGAGCTCAAGCTGATTTGCAGCACCGGCACCGACGAGGCATTGAACTGGACGATGATCGGCGGCTGAATGCCGGGCGGCATCAGGGCTCGAATCGAATTGGAGGCGGAGACGATCTGGCTAATCGCAAGATCAATATTCACATTAGGCTGGAAGTAGATTTTCTCGACCGCAATGCCCGATAAAGTCTGGCTCTCGATATTGCGAATGTCGCTGACGTTGGAGCTGATCGAATATTCGCTATAGGTGGCGACTCGTTGCTCCATCTCCTCGGGCGTCAGCCCGGTATACTGCCAGATGACGGTCGCAACAGGAATGTCGATGGTCGGGAAAATGTCCTTGGGCATGACAAGGATGGCGCTGCCGCCCAGAAACAGCATCATCAGCGCCAAAACATAAAATGTGTGGCGGTAGCGAAGCGCAAAAGCAACGATGCCCATCGTGGACTCCCTGAAAGCGTCCTTGACGTATCGTCTCATACAGTACATATCAAGACGCAAAGACCACGCATCACAATGTCGTGAGCCTAAAAATGTGCCTTTCAGATGGTTCCGGAAATTTCACCTGCGACTTGATTTAGCGGGTTTTCCTGGAGCAAATCGGTGTCTCCTCGGCTTAAAAAGACTCACATGGCACCCTCCGACGACGTCTTCTCCCCGCCGCGCAAACGCCTCGCCGCGAGGCGGGAAGCATTTTTGACCGCGGCTCGGGAAGTCTTCCAACGGAAAGGCTTCGCTGAGGCGACGCTTGACGACGTCATCGCCTTGTCGGGCGGCTCTCGGCAAACGCTCTACGCCCTTTTTGGGGGTAAGCAGGGGCTGTTCGAGGCGATCGTCTCCAACACCTGCGAAACCATTTTCAAAAGCCTCACACCAGAAAAGCTCGCGACCCGCAGCGTCGAAGAGGTGCTGAAGGAAGTCGGCACGAGCTATCTCACGATCGTGACCTCGGCCACCTGCCTCAGCCTGCACCGCCTGGTCATTGCGGAAGCGCCGCGCATTCCCGACGTGGTACAGCGCTTCTGGACGCTCGGCCCCGGTCGCAGCCGCGCCTTTCTGGCCGAGTTTTTCGACCGACAAATCGAGCGGGGTTATTTGCGCATGCAGGATAGCCAGGCGGGCGCCGCCTATTTTCTGGAGATGCTGGCCGGCACGTTACGGCTGCAATGCCTCCTGGGCCTCCGCGAGCCGCCGGCTGAGTCGGAGATCCAGAAACTCGTCGAGGAGGCCGTCACTCATTTTCTGCATGGCTGTCTCAATGACAAAGCCTCCAACGGTTAAGCGGGAGCTAGAAGTTTGCTGAAAAACGAGTGAAATGTGGAGTTTTTGTCGTTTTGTAGGGAAGTCCGTTAGTTTGTAGGAACACTTGAGGGGTTTTTGTTCGTTTTGCACGGAATCCTCCTACGCAGCGCGCAGTTTAGAGGCTGTCTGCGAACGTCACGGAGAGGTATGCTCCCAACGGGCTGTCGAGACCAAGTCGAATGGCCTCAAACCGAATCGACGGACATAAAACCACTGCTAAATCATGAGAATCGATCACGATGCAGGATTTTGGATAGAGTCGACCCAAATCCTGAATCGCGATCGAGCGGCGGCTCCCAACCGAAAACGCTGCGCCCGCCATAGTGATGGGACAGGCTTCGTTCCTCGGTGATCAGCTCGTCCACGATGCAACCTCGTGCATGGCTTTCAACGAGCCGGCTTTGCGCATCGAGTCGCTTCAGCGCCGCAAGCTCCTCATCGCGGCCAAGCCTCCCCTTCCGAATGGCCGATTTCAAAACCGTGATCGTCTGATCATAGACTTTGAGCGGCACCGGAAAGGGGTGGCGGTCCTTGCCGCCAAGCGCGAAGGAAAACCTTGCCGGATCCGAGAAGCGGCAAGGCGACCCATGGACAATTTCCGCGACCATCGCCAAGGCGCGCACCGTTCGAGCCCCAACCCCGCTGACGAGCAAGAGCTCGGCGAAATCCTTCGGGCCCCGGTCCGCTGCTGCGGCTAGATTGGCGTAAAGACGCCGGCTCATGACGTCGCTCGGCCGGACATCATGATGAGCCGGCAAGACGAGATGGGGGAGAAGGAGCTGCTCAGAGAGGACCGTCCCAGCACGTTTTTCATCCTGGCCAACGAGGACCGTCCATTCACGCCAAATCCCGTCCGGTCCTAAATCCTGCAGAAGGCTCAGCTGCCTTTGCCGGGAGGTCGCCGCGCGGCGGTCGGTCAGGTTGAGGATTTCGCCCTGCCCCGCGCCTTCAATGGCCGCATGCGGTTCCTCAATCAGATTGGACAAGCCCTCTGACAACCAGTGATAGCGGCGCGCCTGCTTCACCGCCCCATTCATGCCTTGCTGGATGACGGCCCAATGGCCTTCATCCGTCACGATGAAACCATGCAGATAAAGGTCAAACCCATCCTGCACCGCGGCACTGTCCACCTTGGCGATGAGGCGGCTCTTATGGGCGAGCGCCGCTCCGTCAAAGCCGGTCCGGTCGCCGATGGCGATGAGTTCCCGCGGCGTCTCTCTGGAATATTTGCCGCGTCCGCCGCAGACATAAATCCCGAGTTCATTCGAAAGCGGCGCCAGGCCGCGCTTCAAGGCTCCAATCACGCTCGTGGTGATCCCAGAGGAATGCCAGTCCATCCCCATGACCGCTCCAAAAGATTGGAACCAGAAAGGATGGGCCAAGCGGCGCAGCAACTCGTCGGACCCATAATGATGGACGATGGCCTCGGCGATCAGAGCCCCGAGGCGGGCCATACGGCTCGAAAGCCATGCTGGCACCTGCCCGCCATGCAGCGGCAGATCTGCACTGCCTGTCCTTCCAGCCATTGGTTTTCCTGCGATTCGCCACTCTCACCTTATCATCGCGCGGCAGAGCCGGCCGGGAAAGTCTCATCTTCGGTCGTGTCGCGGACCAACGCGCTCCTTAGGATCCCCATTCGTCAAAGCTCCTTGTGAGCCGCTGCCGCACCCCGTTTATCTCGGAAACTGATGGTCCGCGCGGATGCTGATTGATTAAACAGAGATGGCATCGTTTTTTCATGCCTGTACATTTCCTGGCCAAGACGGATGGACCTCATGCAGCGCAAGCCCGACAGCGACGATTACCTTGCTCTTTTCGGCCGGTACAAGGAAGATTTCGGGGATGTCTATATGGACCCCGAAGACGAGCGGTTCCGGCTGCTTTTCGATCAGATCTGCCGCATGCTCACGCAGCCCTCTCCTTTCAATCTCAACCTGCCCGAGCAGTTCCGGGCGACCGCCTTCCGCTATCTCGAAGGCGACGCCCACACGGTCGCCCATATGAAAACCGTCGAGAACCGCCACTTCATGCTGAGCGACCTGTTCGACTACATCCATCTCGTCAAGACGATGGGCGGCTCTTGGGATCAGCGCGGTCGGTAATGTGATTTCGTTGTCGAGAGGCTCCTTGATAGGCGGTTAGCCATGCTTGACTTGCGGACTTTGCCCTTGCAGAGATTCACAAGGCTTTGCTTTTGTAGTATTTTGGTTTGTGGTAATTTGGTTTATGAAGCCCTCGAACTCTACCGCGAGCAAATCCGCGCAATCCCACGTGTTCGGGTCTGTCATTCATGGCCGCGACGGAGAGGGGAAGCGATCTCGATATTCTGGTTGATCCAAACGAGGGCATGACCTACTTCGATCTCATGTCGATTGCCCTAGACGTTAAAGCATTGGCTGGTGTCGAGGTCGACGCCAAAACACCCAAAGACCTGTCCGAGAAATTCCGCTCCCAAATCCTTGCGGAAGCTCGGCCGATATGATCGACCTCAAGCAACTCAGAATACCGATTTTCTGGGCCACATCTCGGAAGCGATCGAGCGCACAGAGCGATACGCTACAAACATGACTCCAAGTGCGTTCGAGAGCCGTCTATCGAAACTTTGAGATCGTCAGCGAGGCCGCCAACCACACTAAGCAGTTGGACGCGACCTTTTGGGAGAGGCACCCACATATCGATTTTAGGCAGGCTTACGTCATGAGGAATGCCCTCTCGCGTGGCTAATTTACCGTCAACGCCAGCTTTGTTTGGACAACGATCCACTCAGACCTTACGGCCTTTAAAGGTAACATCGAGCAAATTTGCCACAACATGCGTCACCATAAACCCAAAGGGCCGAAGCCATCGCTCTAACAACATTCCGGTTCGACTGATTTCAAAGTGTGTCATTTGGCGGACCGCCGCAATTGGGACAGAGCAGCGGCTCCACGCACGGTTCAGAAGCTCCGTTCATCGAGGTGTATCGCATTGCAGCAAACTTCCGTCGATACTTGGGGATAAAGTTTGACGCCTGCCGCAGATCAGAACATAGGCCCCGACAAAGCTTCTTGTCTTTCGCCACTAGCTAAATATAACGTCAGCGTGGCCGATGACTCGCGGCTGAATTGACTTTGGGGAGTATTGATTGATGATATCCAAGTACTTGTTACTCACATGTGGAGTCGCTGCTACATTGACAATGGCAGGAGCGGCACAAGCGGACTCGCCGTCAACAGACGCGGCTACAAACCTGTCTTGCCCCGTCACTTATTCGGAGCTTAAATCTGCACTCGTATTGGCCGATAAGGCAGACAAGACAGGCTTCCAAAATCATTTTTGGGCCGTTGTGGTCAATCGCGCTGGCGTCGTCTGCGCGGTGGCCTTTTCTGGCGCCGATACCGGCTCGCAATGGCTGTCCAGCCGAACGATTGCCGCCGCCAAAGCATTCACGGCCAACGGCCTGAGCCTCAATATTCCAAGTGGCACAGGTGCTCTCTCGACAGCGCAGCTATACCAGTTTGTTCAACCGAGCAATGCATACATCGGGAACCCTTTGTTCGGCCTTGAGGGCGGAAATGTCCTTAACTCGCAGCTTGCTTATCAAGGCAACTACGCATATTTCGGTACGACGAGCGATCCGATGATCGGTCAAAGAATCGGTGGCACGATCACCTTTGGTGGCGGTCTTGCCCTGTACACTTCAAATGGCACCGTCGTCGGCGGCCTTGGCCTCTCTGGCGACACGGCCTGCCGCGATCATTCCGTTGCGTGGCGGACCCGCATCATTTTGAAACTGGAGCAGTCTAAGCCAAAGGATCAACTGCCCTTCGCGACCAATGCAGCAATGACGAATGGTCATCCGCATTGTCCGAACGATGCAGGTACGGTGGGTACAAATTAGGTCGTTGTGACCAAAGCAAGAGCAAGCGGGTGGGCCAGTGGTCCGCTCGAATGTCCGTACCCGCACGGGGCCTGTAGGCCCCGTGCGACATGAAGTTGCGAGGCGTGATCCTCAAAGGATGCGCGTCACCCGCTAAGATTTGAAGGGGGCGGTACTTCCGGGGATGTTGAAAGCAGGTGGTAATTTCAAGGCACCTGGGCAGGCGGACAAAAGCTGGCTTCAAGATCGTAGTATCCGCTGCATCGCCTCCTGATTTTGCAAAATATTGCCGATACTTGCTATGTAAAATTGGACACTTTTCGTAGATTAATCTGTAAGCCTCATCAAAGCTACTGCTTGTCTTTCCCGCTCCAGCTAAATAGAACGTCGACTTAGATTACACGATGATTTTGGACTGTCCTGCTTCACTTTGCTGGCTCATGACCATTAGCAGATGGTTTTGGCTGATCATTCCAACTAAACGCTCGTTACCGTCGACACCGGGAGATCATGAATGTGCCAGGAAAATCGCGATAACAGAGAGTCGAGTTTAGCATCTTGGCAAACTATAATGTTCGGGAAACGCATGATATGACCTGCCGCAAGGGCCGAAGCTCGGTGGCAGCGGTGCCGGCAGGTCCTCACCTGCCGAGCAAAGCGGGTCCGTTGCTTTGTCCGCCGACGGCACACGGCGATCCTCGGCGGGCTTAACCTCCAAATCTCACACCAGTAGAGAAAGTCGGGCGAAGGATAAGAGCAATCAGCCAAATCAGCCGCTGGGCGCTCGCGCGATGACATGGAAAAACGTGCCGCTGACAGTTCCCCTGCGGTGTCCAGCAAATCCCAGATCTGTTCCGTCGACGGACTGACAGTGCGCGAAGGCTTCCGTTTGCGAGGGCTCCGCCGAAATCACGCTCGCGTAATGAAACTCATGGCCGATGAGGATTGTACCCACACGTCCCAGTATGTTGTCGGCGACCAGCTCAGCCACTCGGTAGCCGAGATTCAGTCTGCGTTTGGCGCAGCTCGTAGTTACCGGCAGGAGACCAAGCATCCGGTGGGGGACGCCATTCACATCCGCGAGAGAATCGCCAAGCACCATGTAGCCTCCACACTCGCCATGAACAGGCAGGATTTTCGCGAAGGAGCGCAAGGAACCAAGAAAATTCTCGTTCGAAGCGAGGCGGCCCGCATGCAATTCTGGATAACCACCGGGCAGCCAGCAGACATCACAATCCGAAGGAAGCGTATCATCTGCGAGAGGCGAGAAGAAATACAGCGAGGCCCCCTGTGCACGCCAGCCCGTTTCGAGATGCGGATATAGAAACGAAAAGGCTTCATCGCGCGCGATGGCGATCCTTTGTCCGGGCGGCGGCAAGGCATGGTTTTCCGGCTGAAAGGCAAATTGCGCCGGCGCCGCCGTTGCGATAAGCCTGTCGAGGTCGACCGACGACTCAATCGCGTGTGCCAAAGTATCAAGCCTTGTATCGAGGTCATTGGTTTCTGCTGCCTGAACGAGACCAAGATACCGCTCAGGCAGAATCAAAGATACCTCGCGCGGCAGGGCGCCGAAAATCGGTAGGTCGATTTGTGCCATTCCTTCCGATGCAAGTCTTCGATGTCGCTCACTCGAAACCTTGTTAAGGATCACCCCGGCGATCCTGATGCGCGGATCGAATTGCATAAAGCCCAGCGCAACTGCTGCTGCCGATTGCGCGACCCCTGTCACATCGATCACGAGTACGATGGGCCAGCCACTAAGAGCAGCGATATCGGCGCTGGCGCCAGTGTGCCCCTTGATCGCACCCGCACCGTCGAAGAGGCCCATTGAGCCCTCGGCAACAATGAGATCGGTGTTTTGTTCCGCTTCCTGAACGAGGCTTTCGATCAGGGCATCCTGCATGGCGAAACTATCGAGGTTGGCACTGGGCTTGCCGGTCGCCACCTTATGAAAAGCCGGGTCGATATAATCCGGCCCGCACTTGAGCCCTCGCACGGACAAGCCCCGCCTTACAAGAGCGCGTTGCAGGCCAAGCGTGACTGTCGTTTTTCCAGAGCCAGAACGCGGCGCGCCAATGAGAAGCCCGGGGATGTGAGGCCGTGCTGCGCGCGTCATGCCTCATCCTTCGGGCGAAAACGGCGATCGTAACCAGGAGAATAAAGCGCACTTTCACGAAAATCGTCTGCACCGATGGAGCGGCCAATGAAAATGATTGCGCTGCGTTCAAGACCTGCTGCTTTCACCTCCTGCACGATGGTAGCGAGCGTGCCTTTGAAAATGCGTTCATCTTCCCAGGAGGCGCGAAACACGACGGCCGCAGGGCAGTCCGCGCCATAAAAAGGCACAACCTCCGCGACGATCCTGTCGATGGCGTGGATCGACAGATGGATGGCGAGCACTGCGCCGGTCGCGGCATAAGCAACGAGTTTTTCAGCTGGCGGCATGGCCGAGGCGCGGCCCGACGTCCTGGTCAGGACAACCGTTTGCACGATTTCGGGCAAAGTCAATTCCTGTCCAAGCGTTGCGGCAGCCGCGGCAAAGGCCGGCACGCCCGGCGTGATCGTATAAGGGATGTGTCTTGCCCGCAGCCGTCGCAACTGTTCGCCCATCGCACTGAAGACCGAAAGATCGCCGGATTGGAGCCGCGCAACATCAAGACCAAGCGCATGTGCGCGGATGATTTCGGTTTCGATTTCGTCGAGCGAACGCGGCGCAGTATCGATGATATGCGCGCCCTTCGGGCAATAGGAGAGGAGGACCTTCGGTATCAAGGAACCGGCGTAGAGACAGACCGGGCAGCTTGCGATGAGGTCGCGCCCACGCACCGTGATCAGATCTGCGGAACCGGGTCCGGCACCGATGAAATGAACGGTCATGATCATTCCAATGAAGAGGCGGGGTCACAACTTGCTATGGCGCAAGTTACGCCGTCCGCGCTGATGCGAGGAAGCACGAGCCGAGCCCCAGGTCCAGCCCCTGCGAGCGCGGCCGTTTCGGCGATGGAAGGCACGCTGAAACGAGCAAGAACACGAACCGAGACGCTCACGGCCTTTGGGGCTGCGGCCTTAAGCAGGGAACGGGGCAAGAACACCAGAGGGAGTCGGAGCCTTCGCGCGGCCTCATCGAGAGCCAGCTCGGCTTGTTTCTCCTCGGCTGTATAAAGCGCGATCACCTCGCCCTCGACGCGAAGACAGGCGTCTTCGATCAAGGCCATAACGGAATCGGGCGACACGCCCGATCTGCAGCCGAGGCCGATGGCAAGGCGGGGTGCGCTCATGGTTTCACCCACACCCATTGCAATATGGCCATGGCCGGTTTCAAAGCGCGGAAGCCTCCGATGGGGTCGAGGCGCGCGACGGAAAATTGAAGAAGATCGCCCCCATCCCGCGCTTGTCGTTCCATGAGCAGAGCTTGTGTTTCCAGCGTCACGGCATTGACCACGAGCCGCCCCTGCGGCCGCAGCGCATGAATCACGCCATCAAATACCCCCGGATCGGTCGCGCCGCCGCCGATAAAGGCGGCATCCGGCTGAGGCAAACGATCGAAGCCCTGAGGGGCTTGACCTTCGACGATCTCGAGGTCCGGCACGCCAAGCGCGCGCGCATTGCGCTTGATGCGCGCGGCGCGGTCGGCCTTGACCTCGATAGCGATCGTCCGGCAGCTCGGGTCGCTCAACATCCATTCGATCCCGACCGAGCCAGAGCCCGCCCCGATATCCCAGAGCAATTGTCCGGACAAAGGCCGCAATGCCGAAAGCGAGAGCGCGCGGATCTCGCGCTTTGTGATCTGCCCATCATGCTCGAACCAATCATCCGGCAACCCCGGTGAATGGGGCAGAGGCCGTGCGCCAGCCCCTGCCAAGACTTCGATCGCAATCGTATTCAGCGCGTCGATGTCTTCGAGTGCGAATTCACTGGCTTCAGCCGAACGGATTTTTTCGCGTGGGCCACCCATCGCCTCAAGAACGGTTAGGCGCGAGGGGCCAAAGTCCTTCTCGGCCAAAAGCGCGGCAAGCTTGCGCGGTGTCGTCCCGTCCCAGGACAAAGCGAGAATTTTCGCGCCAGGATGGAGCAACGGAACGATCCGTTCGAGCGTCCGTCCATGCAGCGAAATGCGTCGGCAATCCTGTCCGGGCCAACCAAGACG
>DATJTB010000281.1:0-9607 GCA_035503795.1 Methylocella sp. | reverse complement strand
AGTTATGGCGCCGGTGGTATCCTCTTCCGAGGCAAGCGGCGCTATGGGCTTCGCTTCCTCTTCCCAGACGATCGGCACGGGCTGGCGGATTAGAGCGTGAGCCAGCACCTCTTCCATGCGCGAGACCGGGACGATTTCGAGCACATTCTTGACCGAATCGGGGATTTCCGCGAGATCCTTGGCGTTTTCCTCGGGGATCAGAATCTTCTTCAAACCACCTCTCAGAGCGGCCAAGAGCTTTTCCTTGAGACCCCCGATGGGCAGGATTCGACCCCGCAAGGTGATCTCCCCGGTCATCGCAATGTCCCGGCGAACCGGAATACCCGTCATGATCGAAACGATTGCTGTTGCCATGGCCACCCCGGCCGATGGTCCGTCCTTGGGGGTCGCACCCTCGGGCACATGCACATGAATGTCGCGCCGGTCGAACACGGGCGGCTCGATGCCGAAATCGACTGCCCGCGAACGCACATAAGAAGCCGCTGCCGAGATCGATTCCTTCATGACGTCCCGCAGATTGCCGGTCACGGTCATGCGACCCTTGCCCGGCATCATCACACCTTCGATCGTCAGCAATTCGCCGCCGACCTCGGTCCATGCCAAACCCGTGACGACACCCACCTGATCCTCGGTTTCCGCTTCGCCATAGCGATATCTCGGCACGCCGAGGAAATCCTGGATATTGTCGCCTGTGACCGCAACCTGTCTCGTCTGGCCGGTCAAAATCTGCTTGACCGCCTTACGCTCGAGTTTGGCGAGCTCTCGATCGAGATTGCGTACGCCAGCCTCACGCGTATAGCGCCGGATCAATGTGATGAGGCCGCTATCGTCAATCGACCACTCCTCTAGCGTCAGGCCGTGTTTCTTGAGGCCGGCCGGGATCAAATGCCGACGTGCGATCTCGACCTTCTCATCCTCTGTATAGCCAGCAATCCGGATAATCTCCATGCGGTCCATAAGAGGGGCCGGAATGTTCAGCGTATTGGCCGTTGTGACAAACATGACGTTCGACAGATCATAATCAACCTCGAGATAATGATCGTTGAACGTATGGTTTTGCTCCGGATCGAGCACTTCCAGGAGCGCCGAGGACGGATCGCCCCGGAAATCCATGCCCATCTTGTCGATCTCATCGAGCAGGAAGAGTGGATTGGAACTCTTGGCCTTGCGCATCGACTGTATGATCTTGCCCGGCATGGAACCGATATAAGTGCGCCTGTGACCACGGATCTCGGCCTCGTCGCGCACGCCGCCGAGCGACATGCGGACGAACTCACGGCCGGTGGCCTTGGCTATCGATTTGCCAAGCGAGGTCTTGCCGACACCGGGCGGGCCAACCAAACAGAGGATGGGCCCCGTCAGCTTGTTGGCGCGACTCTGCACCGCCAGATATTCAACGATGCGTTCCTTGACTTTCTCAAGGCCGAAATGCTCGCTATCAAGAATCCGCTCGGCCGCCGGCAGATCCTTCTTGATCTTGGACCGCTTGTTCCAAGGGATCGATAAGAGCCAATCGAGATAGTTGCGCACGACGGTCGCCTCCGCCGACATCGGCGACATTTGGCGCAGTTTCTTCAATTCGGCCGTCGCCTTGTCGCGCGCCTCCTTGGAGAGCTTGGTATTCTTGATCCGCTCATCGAGCTCGGCAAGGTCGTCCTTGCCGTCTTCGTCACCCAGCTCCTTCTGAATGGCCTTCATCTGCTCATTGAGATAATATTCTCGCTGGGTCTTCTCCATTTGCCGCTTGACCCTTGTGCGGATGCGTTTCTCGACCTGCAGGACGGAAATTTCGCTTTCCATCAGGGAGAGGCATTTCTCGAAGCGCTTGGCGATCGAGATCGTTTCGAGCACGGCCTGCTTCTCCGTTATCTTGACGGCAAGATGCGAAGCGATTGTGTCGGCGAGCTTGGAATAGTCCTCGATCTGGGAAACGGCCGCAACGACTTCCGGAGAGATCTTCTTGTTGAGCTTGACATAGCCTTCGAATTCGGAAGAAACCGAGCGGGCGAGCGCCTCAACCTCGACCTTGTCGTAGGGCTCATCGGCGATCGATTCGGCGCTCGCTTCGTAAAAATCGTCGGTGCGCGAATAGCCGTGCACCTTGGCGCGGACTTGACCCTCGACCAAAACCTTCACCGTGCCATCCGGCAGCTTCAGGAGCTGCAGGACGGTGGCCAACGTCCCAGTCGAAAAAATCGCATCCGTAGCCGGATCATCATCCGCGGCGGTCATTTGCGTGGCGAGAAGGATGAGGGAGTCCGCCTTCATGACCTCTTCGAGCGCGCGGATCGATTTTTCCCGTCCGACGAACAGCGGCACGATCATATGTGGGAAAACCACAATGTCGCGCAGCGGCAGGACGGGATAGTTTTCGATCGTGCCAGGGCCTGCGATTTCGCGCGATTCACTCATTTAAGTTTCCTATAAAGGAGGGCCATGCCGGAGAAATGGCGACAAACGGGGCGTCTTTCAAGAAGTGCTCTGCAACTCGACCGAGCCCGTGAAGGCGAATGGCCATTCACGCGCTCACACCGCTCTTTTCACTGCGCTCGGCATAAATATAGAGCGGGCGCGATTTACCCTCGACGACATCGGGACCAATGACGACCTGCTCGACGCTTTCAAGGCCGGGAAGATCAAACATCGTATCGAGTAGAATGCCCTCCATGATGGAACGCAAACCCCGCGCGCCGGTGCGTCGCTCGATCGCCTTCTTCGCGATGACATTCAGAGCTTCATCCTGGAAAGTGAGCTCCGTATTTTCCATCTCGAAGAGGCGCTGATATTGCTTGACAAGCGCATTTTTGGGTTCGGTCAGAATCTTCTTCAATGCCTCTTCGTCGAGGTCATCGAGCGTCGCGATAACCGGCAGCCTCCCGACGAATTCCGGGATCAGGCCGAATTTCAATAGATCCTCAGGTTCGACCTTGCGCAGCACCTCTCCGGTCCGGCGATCATCGGGAGCTTGGACCGTTGCGCCAAAACCGATCGACGTCGAACGGCCCCGAGTCGAGATGATTTTTTCAAGGCCGGCAAATGCCCCCCCGCAGATGAACAGGATATTCGTCGTATCGACCTGCAAAAATTCCTGCTGCGGGTGCTTGCGCCCCCCTTGTGGGGGCACGGAAGCAACCGTGCCTTCCATGATCTTGAGCAGAGCCTGCTGGACGCCTTCCCCCGAAACGTCGCGGGTGATGGAAGGATTGTCCGATTTTCGCGAGATCTTGTCGATCTCGTCGATATACACGATGCCGCGCTGAGCCCGTTCAACATTGTAATCGGAGGCTTGAAGAAGCTTCAAGATAATGTTCTCAACATCCTCACCGACATAGCCAGCTTCCGTAAGAGTCGTTGCATCGGCCATGGTGAAGGGCACGTCGAGAATCCGTGCCAGAGTCTGGGCCAGCAAGGTCTTGCCCGAGCCTGTCGGCCCGATCAGCAAAATATTCGATTTGGCGAGTTCGACATCATTGTGTTTCGCCGCATGGTTGAGACGTTTATAATGGTTATGGACAGCCACCGACAGAACGCGCTTGGCTTGCGGCTGGCCAATGACGTAATCATCGAGGACCTTGCAAATTTCTCTCGGTGTCGGAACGCCGTCGCGGCTCTTGACCAGCGAAGATTTGTTCTCCTCGCGGATGATATCCATGCAGAGCTCAACGCATTCATCGCAAATGAAAACCGTCGGCCCCGCAATGAGCTTGCGCACCTCATGTTGGCTCTTGCCGCAGAACGAACAATAGAGCGTATTTTTCGAGTCGCTGCCGCCGACCTTGGTCATCGAACGTCTCCGTCTCGGCCGGAGTCATGTGCGAACTCCAGTCCCATTTGAGGAAAGGCGGCGGATACTGAATTGCTCGCGCCCTTCGGCTGGTGGCCCTGCACACGAACCAGCCCCATTCACTGTAAGCCTTGCTGCTTCCACCCGCCAGACGGTGCTCAAACTCCGCCCGCCCAAACGGCAGACCGTCCATCATAACGTCGCAAGATTTTCCATCAACCTCAATGCTCTTTCTCGACCTTCTATTGCGACAAATCGCGCAAGGAACGGATTTCCAAACCAATTCTTTGCTCATCAAATTCTAAGCAATAGTCGTACCACCATCCCCGCGGAAGTCCGATAAGGCATCTAAAGTGTCGAATCCAGGACGGCAGTCTGTCACGGCAGTCTGTCCCGCCAGGCCGCCGACCTATCGCGTTAAATATCCCCTCAGAGCCGCTTACTTGACTTCAACCGGCACCACCTCTTCTGGCCGTTTGACGATGACGTGGTCAACGATGCCAAATTCCTTTGATTCTTCGGCTGACATGAAGTGATCGCGGTCAAGCGTCCGCTCGATCGCATCGTAATCGCGGCCCGTATGGCGAACATAGATTTCGTTGAGCCGCTTCTTGACCTTCATGATGTCTTCGGCATGCCGGACGATATCAGATGCCTGCCCCTGGAAACCACCGGACGGCTGATGCACCATGATGCGCGCATTTGGCAGGGCATAGCGGGCGTTGGTCTCACCCGCGCAGAGAAGAAGTGAACCCATGGAGGCGGCTTGGCCGACGCAGAGTGTCGACACCTTTGGCCTGATGAACTGCATCGTATCATAGATTGCAAGCCCCGCCGTCACCACGCCTCCCGGTGAGTTGATATACATCGAGATTTCCTTCTTTGGATTTTCCGCTTCGAGGAACAAGAGCTCGGCGATGATCACCGAAGCCATGTGATCCTCAATCGGACCCGTCAGAAAAATGATCCGCTCGCGCAAAAGCCGTGAATAGATGTCAAACCCACGCTCGCCGCGGCTGGTATTCTCGATGACCTGCGGGATGAGGTAGTTGTCGTAGATTTCAACCGGACTGCGATCACGCATGGTTAAGCCTTCCTCGAAGAAACGAAACTTGTCCAAACCTAAAGACGACCACAACCGGCCCGTTTCTGCAAGCCCGACGTTATCGAACCTGCTGTCAGGAGAGACGGATGCGAACGAAACGACATCATCCTTCTGTCACTCGCTTTTGGACCCGTTTGACTGCCACCTTTCGGGCGTTCCTCAAATCCTGATGCGGGCTGCGGGCCCGTTCGCAGCATCAAGCCGGGCTCACGCCGGCCTGGACCAGAACCTTGCGGTCTCCGCATCACATGCGAAGAGAGGCAAGTTTGAGCTTCACTCAAGGCTCGGCGCCGCCGCCGCCGTTCCATTTTCTTCGTTCTTATCCTCTTCGTCGGCCTCTGAGGCTTTGAAAAGTTGGTCCTTGGATACTTTTTTGTCGGTAACGTTAATTTGGGAGAGGAGGTAGTCGATCACTTTTTCCTCGAACAGAGGAGCCCGAAACTCGGTCAGGGCGTTGGGGTTTTTCTGATAATAGTCCCATATGACCCTTTCCTGGCCGGGGAAGGCCCGCACCCGCTTGATCAGCGCTTGATTGACTTCTTCGTCTGAAACCTTGATGTCTGCCTTGGCGCCGATTTCGGCCAACAACAGGCCCAGCCGCACGCGGCGTTCGGCGATTTTGAGATAGTCGAGCCGCGCTGCCGCCTCAGTTGTATCTTCATCTTCGAAGCTGCGTCCACTGCGCTTCTGCTCATCCTCCACGCTGCGCCAGACCGTATCGAATTCCCGTGTGACCATGCTCTCCGGAACATCGAAGAGATATTTCCGGTCGAGCGCATCAAGGAGCTCGCGTTTCCATTTGCCGCGTGAAGCCGCCTGATGATCGCGCTCGATGTTGTCGCGGACCTTCTCTTTGAGCTTGCCGAGGTCCTCGAAGCCGAAGCTCTTGGCGAATTCATCATCAATGACGATTTCACCCGGCGAGGCCAGCGCCAAGAGCGTAATGTCGAAAGTCGCGGTCTTGCCGGCCAAACTGGCGGCGCTGTAATCGTCCGGAAACGTCACGACAATTGCCTTCCTCTCGCCGGCCTTCATCCCCTCGATCTGTTCTTCGAACCCGGGAATGAATTGTCTGGAGCCCAGAATGACATCGACATTCTGGCCGGCCCCTCCTTCGAAGGCCACATCATCGATCTTCCCGATGAAATCCAGCGTGGCCTTGTCGCCCTTGTCAGCGGTGGCTTCCGCATCCTTGGCGTTGAAAGGGCGGCTTTGCTCGGCAAGGCTATGCAGGGCCCGATCGACATCCTCATCGGTGACATCAGCGACGAGCCGTTCGATTGCCACATCGGAAAAACCGTCAATCTCGATCTTCGGCAGGACTTCGAGCGCGATCGTGAACGCGAGATCGGTATTCGCTGTGAGGCTCTTCTCGATCGCCTGTTCATCCTCAGGAAAGATGATTTGTGGGCTTGCCGCGAGGCGCAATTCATTGTCCTCGATGATCTTGCGATGGGCCTCATTGACGGTATCCTGGATGACATCCGCCAGAATCGAACGCCCATAGAGCCGCCTCAAATGCGAAACCGGGACTTTTCCAGGACGAAAACCGGGAATCTGCGCTTTGGCCTTGACCTCAGCGAGCTGGCCCTCGACCCGCTCGGATAGATCGGCGGCCGCCACAACGACCTTGAATTCGCGTTTGAGGCCTTGCGCTTGAGTTTGCGTAACTTGCATGGATTAAAGACCTTTTCCCTTCACCTGATGGCAAATTCGCGGCCGCGGGCCTCTATGTGGCAGCCCACGATGAGATTCAAAAGAGTGTACCGTCTGGCGCAATCGTTTTTCTTGATTGTCTTGCGACAGGTCCACGGCAACTATTGCTTGGATCAAGACATTCAATCCTCCAATGGAGGATCGGACGGGGCTGACCCACTCTTGAAGCCCTCGTTAGCACACTGAAACCAAGGAGAATATGGCGATTTGCCTGGCTTTTCGCCATGATCCCCTGTTACGGGTCATGCGCCATGCAATGATCGCACCCTGGTGCGGGCGGAGGGACTCGAACCCCCACGATTTTCACCACCGGAACCTAAATCCGGCGCGTCTACCAGTTCCGCCACGCCCGCCAGCGGCCTTTCCCTAGCGCTCTATAGCAACACCACCAGTTTAGTTCACGATGATTTTGGATCGACTCGATCCAAAATCATGAAACGTGATCGATTCTCGCAATGAGAGCGGGATGCGAGCGCAAAACCGGTATTACGGCGCAAATGTCAAAATCCTAGAGCTTGGCATATGAGTGCCGCCGCTCGTTGAAAGATTTATCAATTGTATTAGAATGCCGCCAATTTATAAATGGGATATGTTGGACAAGCCCAAGATCTACAATGCTATATAAGATTGACAATGTTTTAGAGCATACGCAACAATGCATTCCATTAATGCGCAAGCATGAAAATATAGGCTATATATGGAATGATATGCTTACAAATTCAGCTGCGGCGGACGTTCAAATCGAATCGAGCCGCCGCTCAATCTTTTTGTTTGAGCATCGGATTTTCCCCAGACCGGTTCCCACTTTTTGGTCCGATGCTCCAGGTTACCTCGCTACACCCGATGGCTTTCTCGATGAGCTCATCATCCTCCGGTAACTGGCCGTCGAGCATCAGCATGGCGAGGCCATGAACGAGAGCCCACGCCTGAATGGCACGGACGTCTGCCTCTCCCCCATCTTTCGCCGTGGCCGCAGCGGCGTTGGCCTGGAGGAGCCTGCCCGCTTCGGACACCAGCGTGCCAGCGGCCTTTAAGGGCGCCAGCGCCGGTGAGGCAAAGATCAAGCGGAACAGAGCCGGGTTGGCCAGGGCGAAGCGGACATAGGCCCGCCCCGTCGCGGCAAAGCTTGCCTCTCCACCGCCTGCCGCCTCCGCTTCCGCTGCGGCCCGCTGCGCGGCGCCGAGCCGCGCAAGCCCTTCCAGCGCGAGCGCGGTCATCAGCGCCTCCTTGTCTGGAAAGTGGCGATAGACCGACGTCGCACTGACGCCAACGCTGCGTGCCAGCTCGCGGAGTGAAAGCGACTCGGCATCCCGCTGTGCCAGCAAGCGCAACCCCTCGGCGATCAGTGCGGCGCGCAAATCTCCATGATGATAGGGCTTTTTATCAATGTTGACACTGTTATCATTGTCGTTCATATTAACAGTGTAAACATTGGAGGCGGATATGGGAAGCCCAATCGAAACGCTGATCCGCGGAACGGTGACCAAGGGAGTGGAGGCTTTGGCCGAATTCAACCGCAGGCGCATGCCGACGCCAGCCGCGGGAAACCCGTTCCTCACCGGAATCCATGCGCCAATGACGGAGGAACTCACCCTCACGGAACTGCCGGTGACGGGCCGGATCCCGATCGGACTCAATGGGCGTTATCTGCGCATCGGTCCGAACCCTATTGCGCCAGATCCGGCCTCCTATCACTGGTTCATCGGGGACGGCATCGTCCATGGCCTCGCCATCGAAGGGGGCAAGGCGCTGTGGTATCGCAACCGCTGGATCCGATCGAACGCCGTCGCCAAAGCGCGGGGCGTCGAGCCCGCGCCGGGGCCGCGCCACGACTTCGACACGGTGAACACCAACGTCGTCGGGATCGCCGGCCGCACCTTCGCGCTGGTCGAGGCGGGCAGCTATCCGGTCGAGCTCGGCGAGACGCTGGACGATCAATTCTACAATCCCTTCGACGGCTCGCTGAAGGGCTCCTTCACCGCGCACCCTCACCTCGATCCGAAAACGGGCGAGAACCACGCGATCTGCTATGAGGGCCGCGATCCGGGCACGATCCGGCACGTCGTGGTCAATGCCGCCGGCCGGGCGATCCGCGAGGAGCCGATCGCGGTGAGGCATGGCCCGATGATCCATGATTGCGCGATCACCGATCGCTTCGTGATCATCCTCGATCTGCCCGTCACCTTCTCGATGAAGACGCTGATCGCGGGCCATGGCTTCCCCTATCGCTGGAACCCGAAGCACGAGGCGCGGGTCGGGCTGATGCCACGCGACGGCAGGCAGGAGAACATCATCTGGTGTCCGGTGCGGCCTGGCTATGCCTTCCACGTCGCCAATGCCTATGACGCAGACGACGGCCGCGTGGTGCTCGATCTCTGCGTCTACGACATGATGTTTGGGGATGGCGCACATGGGCCGGACGCGCGCTCGCGAGGGCTGGAGCGCTGGATCGTCGATCCCGCGAGCCGGACGGTGGCTATCCGTACCCTCGACGCGACGCCGCAGGAGTTTCCCCGTCCCGACGAGCGCTTCTTCGGGCAGCCCTATCGCTACGTCTGGAGCATGGCGCTGCCGACCGACCCTGCCGACCGATTTCTTGGCGCGACCGCGCTCTACGCGCACGACCTTGCGACGGGCGAACGGCAAGTCCATGATTTCGGTGCGGACCGCTATCCCGGCGAGTTCGTCTTTGTGCCTGAGCTTCCGGACAGTCCCGAGGGTGAAGGCTGGCTGATCGGTTTCGTCATCGATATGGCCACGGAAACGACCGATCTCGTCGTCCTCGATGCTCGCCGCTTCGAGGATGCGCCGGTCGCCGGCGTTCGCCTGCCACACCGCGTCCCGCCGGGCTTCCACGGCAACTGGCTCACCAACCACTGACCTCGACCTAGCGCGCTTTCCGCTCGAACGGAATCATTCGAGCGATAAGAAATCGCGCAAGATCAAGAAGTTGGAGCGAATTCTCGTCGCAAAAGTCTGTCAACTTTTGCGGAATTCGCTCT
>DATJTB010000280.1:0-6364 GCA_035503795.1 Methylocella sp. | reverse complement strand
CCCCCTTCGGTTCGCGATAGATTTCGATCGCTGCGCCAACGATATCGACGATCCAAACCTCGGGGACCCCAAATTTCGTTAGAGAAGAACTTCGGTGGCACGATCATAGGCCAGTGACGTATCAGAGACCTCGATAAGCAGCAGGAGGTCGGCAGCCCCCGGATGACTTATTCGATACCGATCCTCGCGGGGCCTTAAGATCGCAAGATCTGATTCAGGTTCGTTATAGGAATCAAGACGCAAGGGACTTTGCCAAATGACACGCGCGACATCGTTGCTCAGGGCACGGATGAACAGCCGCGCCAGTTCGTTCGCCGCGTGCGCGCTTTCGATAGCATTCAAATCAATGATCCCCTGTCGATCAGTTCGACCCGCTCGTCATCAGTTAAGATCCCAGCCTCGGCCATCTTGTAATAGGCGTCGATGTCGAGCCGGTGCCTTGCCGGTCGCTTTGATCGTTCGAGAACATCGGTCATGAGAATTCTCCGCCAGTTAGCGGTTCCAGGCATAGAGCCAATTGAGCGACAAGGCGGAAAAGTTTCTCCTTGATCGCAAAATTTCTACCGCCTTCAAAGATTTCCCATGGGTCTGTAGTCCAAAAGCCGCTCGATGCGCTGAAGCAGGCCGTCGCGCACATCGCGATAGGCGGAAAGAATACGCTCGCGCGATCCCTCGATGGCGGTCGGATCCAGCGTCGGCCAATAGATGACCTCGGCGGCCAGCATGCGGGTGAAGTCGAGCGCCTTGTGGTGGGCCTCGGGCGACAGAGTGACGATGAGATCGAAACTCGCGTCCTCCAGATCCTCGAAGGTGTGGGGGCGGTGCTTCGTCAAATCGAGTCCCAGCTCCTCCATGACCGCGATGGCGAAGCCGTCGATTTCTCCCCGCTTCACCCCCGCCGAGGCGAAATAGATGTCGCGGCCAAAGTAATGCCGGCCGAGCGCTTCCGCCATGGGCGACCGCACGGCGTTCCTCGTGCAGGCGAAGAGCACGGACTGCGGCCGGTTCCGGATCGGCTGTTTCATCCAGTCGGACTTCAATGATTTTGGATCGACCAGATCCAAAATCATCGTTCTAGATCGGCGGATGTCCAAACCGCTCCTTCTTTTTGTTTGAGCATCGGATTGTTCCCAAAACCGGTTCCCACTTTTGGGTCCGATGCTCCTTCTTTTTGTTTGCGCATCGGATTGTTCCCAAAACCAGTTCCCACTTTTGGGTCCGATGCTCTAGCCCTTCCAATGCAAGGCGACGACGAGGGTGAAGAGCCGGCGGGCCGTGTCTTTGTCGCAGTCGATCTTGCCCTTCAGCCGTTCGAGGAGAACATCCGCCGCCTCGTTGTGGATTGCCCGCCGCCCCATGTCGATGGCCTCGATCTGGCTCGGGCTGGCGGTGCGGATCGCCGCATAATAGCTTTCGCAAATCATGAAGTAATCCTTGAGCAGGCCGCGAAAGGGAGTGAGCGACAGATAATGGGCGATAATCGGCGTGCCGCCCGCATCCGTGACCTCCAGGACGAGCTTCGAATCCTGCAAGCCGATGTTCAGCCTGTAAGGCCCAGCATCTCGACTCGGCAGGGCGAAGCTGTTTTCCTCGATGAGATCATAGATCGCGATCTGCCGCTCATGCTCCTGATCGGCCGCGCCGCGGCCGATCGAGGCCTCGTCGAGGTGAACCGAAATCAGTCGATTGCGCTTACTCGGATCGGTCGATTTCATGATGTCCGGGGCGCGAGGCATTCGTTTATCGCATTTTCTTAGCGGCGTCGCTGTTGCGAAACATCGCCAGCGATGCGATGTCGCTGTTGCGAAACATCGCCAGCGATGCGCGAACTGGGGTCCGCTTCGCTGGAAGATGCCCTCAGGCGCATAGCCACGGAGCGGGCATGCGCATCCAAGCCTTCGGCCTTGCCAAGCACGACAGCCGCCGGGCCAAGTGTCTCGAGACTTGCAGACCCGCAAGAAAGGAGCGAGCTCTTCTTGACGAAATCCAGCACGCCGAGGCCGGAGGCATAGCGCGCCGACCGGGCGGTCGGCAGCACATGGTTCGAGCCGCCGACATAGTCGCCGATTGCTTCCGGCGTATAGGGGCCGAGAAAAATGGCGCCCGCGTTCTGGATCCGCGCGCCAAGCACCTGTGGCTCATCGGTGAGGATTTCGAGATGCTCGGGGGCGATGCGGTCGGCGAGCGCCACGCTCTCAGAAAGAGCGGCCACTTGAATAATCGCGCCGTAATCGCGCCAGCTCGCGGCGGCAATTGTCTTGCGGGCGAGCGTCTCCAATTGGCGCGCGACCGCCTCCTCCACGGCCGTGGCGAGCTCCGTATCCTCGGTGATCAGGATTGACTGCGCCGCCTCATCATGCTCCGCCTGGGCGAGAAGGTCGGCGGCGATCCATTCGGGATTGGCCCCCTGGCCGGCGATGATCAGGACCTCGGAAGGCCCGGCGATCATGTCAATGCCGACCGTGCCGAAGACGCGCCGCTTGGCCGCCGCGACATAGGCATTGCCGGGTCCGACGATCTTGGCAACCGGGGCAATCGTCTCCGTCCCGTAAGCCAAGGCGGCGATCGCCTGGGCGCCGCCGATCCGGTAGATCTCATCGACGCCGGCGATCCTTGCGGCGGCGAGGACGAGCGGATTGAGACGCCCGCCCGGCGTCGGCACGGTCATCGCGATGCGGGGGACGCCGGCGACTTTGGCCGGCACCGCATTCATCAAGACCGAAGATGGGTAGCTCGCTGTGCCACCCGGCACATAGAGGCCGACCGCCGCAAGCGGCCGCCAGCGCCAGCCGAGCCCGACGCCCAGCTCGTCTTCGAAATAGAGATCCTGCGGGACTTGCCGGGCGTGAAAGGCGACGATCCTCCGATGGGCGAAATGCAGGGCCTCCACGGCCTCGGCCGGCGCGCTCTTCACAGCCGCCTCGATCTCATCCTCCGTGATACGCAAAGCCAGCTCGCCAAGATCGACGCCGTCGAATTTTTGCGAATAGGCCCTGAGGGCCGCATCGCCTCTCGCCCGCACATCGGAAAGGATGGCGGCGACCGCCTGATCCACATCCTCGGCGACCTCCCGCTTCATCGAGAGAAGGACATTGAAAGCCGCGGCAAAATCAGGGCTTCGTGTGTCAAGCCGCAAGGGCATGGAAGACACTCCCGGTTCAATCCATCCAAAGGGACGAAATTTTAGATCACGTTGATTTTGGATCAAATCGATCCAAAATCATGAAACGTGATCGATTCACGTCATTGAGAGCGGGATGCGAGCGCAAAACCGCTTCACACTTTTGCTCATCCCGCTCTCGTGTTGGAGCCAAGGACAGAACAAGGACGACCAAGGCCTTGCCGTCCCTGGCGGGCGATCGCTGCCAGCCTCTCAGAGCAGCTTTTCAATGTCGCCTTCAAGCGCCTCCGGCTTGTCGTTCGGCGCGAAGCGGGCCGTGACCTTACCCTCGCGGTCGACCAGGAATTTTGTGAAATTCCATTTGATCGCTTCCGTATCGAGGATCCCCTTGGCTTGCGTCTTGAGATAAGCATAGAGGGGGTGGGTGGCGGCCCCATTGACCTCGATCTTGGCGAAGAGCGGAAAGGTCACGTCATATTTCGTCGAGCAGAACTTTGCGATCTCCGGCGCATCGCCTGGCTCCTGGGCGCCGAACTGATTGCAGGGAAAGCCGAGCACGGCAAAACCGCGGTCCTTATATTTGCGATAAAGCGCTTCGAGACCCGCATATTGCGGTGTGAATCCACAGTGGCTCGCGGTATTCACGACGAGCAGCACCTTGCCGGAGAAATCCGAAAGCGGCGTTTCCCGCCCATCGAGGGACGCTGCCTTGAAATCATAAACCGTGCTCATGCTCGCCTCCAAAATTACGATGAATTTTGACCCTGTCGTGCTGAATACTCATAACATTTAGAGCGGAATTTTTGCGAAAAACCGGTCGCCACTTTTTCGCATCCCGCTCTTGATAGGATCGCCTCGGGCGAAGAGGCATCCCTTTCGCCTCTCAAGGCCCATGCATCTAGGGCCAGGACCTCATTAAGTACCCTCCGTACCCGTTGGCTCCTCGCAATGACGGCGCGACAATCAGGCCCCCACCCCTTTTGGCATCCCGCCGCTATCCCCGCTCAGCCGGTTCGCTGCGGGTCGGCGTCGGCAGTTTTGGCGGATTACCGAGACGCCGGTCAAGGTAGACTCCAACTTCCTCGCTCAGAAGCTCGATGCAATTCTCGAAGAAATGATTGGCGCCCGGAATGACCGCATGTTCAATCGTAATGCCCTTTTGCGTCTTGAGCTTTTCAATGAGGCTCATGACTTCCTTGAGCGGCGCGACCCGGTCCTGATCCCCATGCACGAAAAGCCCGGAGGACGGACAGGGCGCGAGGAAGGAGAAATCGAAGCGATTGGCCGGTGGCGCGATGGCGACAAAGCCCTCGATCTCAGGCCGGCGCATCAAGAGCTGCATACCGATCCAGGCGCCAAAGGAAATGCCGGCGATCCAGCAGGAGCGCGCCTCCGGATTGATCGACTGCGCCCAATCCAACGCCGCCGCCGCATCCGACAGCTCGCCTTGCCCGTGGTCGAAGCTGCCTTGCGAGCGTCCGACCCCGCGGAAATTAAAGCGCAGAACGGAAAAGCCGCGCTCGGCAAAGGTGTAATAAAGATTATAGACGATTTGATTATTCATCGTCCCGCCGAATTGCGGATGCGGATGCAGGATGATCGCAAGCGGCGCCCCGCGCACCGGCGAAGGATGCAGTCGCCCCTCGATACGGCCGGCCGGACCACTGAACATCACCTCGGGCATAAGGACACCAAATTCACGGGATTACTTTCGGCCATTTCTCTCAAAGCGCGCTTGCAAAACCGGCTAAACCGCTTGATCAGCGGGGCGTTCTAGCACGCCTGCCCCCTCGGATTGCAAGCGCTTTCATGTCTTGCGAACTTTGATTGTTAAAGGAGAACGCTTACGTTCGGCTCCCAACACCACCGCCTAAAATGGCGATTCGACACAGCAAAAGAATCGTCCATGGTAAAGGTATGTTTTTCGGGCAAAATTCCCATCCGAAGGACAGGGTACATCAGCGATTGCGTATCGATCGTATTGTAAAATGCACGTCGGCGGGAACCCAAAGCCCAAGTTTAGACAGAACGGCCCGTCCCTTAATATTGCCGAGACATTCGTGTTGGGGATCGTCATCCGCGCGGTCGCGGGCTCATGAAGCAAAAGTGAGCCGAAAACATTTGCGTCAAAGAATTGAACATCAGCCTCGAATTCGAGCCAGATGTCTGAGTTCATTCCGGAAACTGTAGGAGTCGTGAAACTCAGGACATCCCCGGCGACCTCCGCATCTCCCGGAGCGGAATAGAGTGCGCCTGTCAGGTGGCCTCCTCTGGCCAAGGTGAATGAGACCTTTTGCCCCGCGGTCAAGCCTTCAAAATGAAAACTCACGGGCACGCCGGTCGGCGCAATATCCGTGAACCGCCGCTCGGCATGGAGGCGTTGGAGATGTTCATTTGGCATTGGTAATCTACCTCTTCAATAGATTATCGCATCTCCACCGCCACCATTGATCATTTAACCGCTGACCATAAACCGCTGACCATAAACCGCGACGCTGCGGCAAGCCCGGCACCGATTTCCAACCGATGGCATCCGCCCTACCATCTAGCTCTTTCCCAGTTTTGCTCTAAGATAAGGGTCCGTCGAGGCCTTCTGGCCAAGCGTGGTCTCAGCGGTCCTACCGTACTGGATCAGGGAGCGCCGTGCAAGCAAACCGCGTCGTCGGACGCCCTTCAGGAGCGCCGTGCAGACCCTCGAAATCTGACTTTGATTCGATTAGATCCAAAATCATTGTGATCTAAAGAATTTCGGTTCCAATGCGCGTCTATCTCGACCATAATGCTACGACCCCGCTCCATCCGGCGGCCCGCGCCGTCCTGCTTGCCTCTTATGAGACGGTCGGGAATGCCTCCTCGGTCCACGCCGAGGGCCAGGCGGCCCGCGCCTTGATCGAAACGGCCCGCGCCGCGATCGCCGATTTTGTCGGCGGCCCGGGCAAAGGTGTCATTTTCACTTCCGGCGGAACGGAGGCCATCAACCTTGCCCTCACCCCCCATATCGAAACGGAGGGCGAAAGGTCGCACCCATTCGACCGGCTTTTGGTCGGCGCAGGCGAGCACAGGGCGGTTCTGGCCGGACATCGCTTCGCCGAGGCCAAGCTTGAAGTGATCGCGTTGACCCCCGCCGGGACGCTGGACCTCGATGCGCTGGGCGACGCCCTTTCGCGGGCGAAAAGCCAGGGCTGGCGCGTGGCTCTCGCCCTGCAAGCCGCTAATAATGAAACCGGAGTCATTCAACCGGTG
>DATJTB010000279.1:0-5520 GCA_035503795.1 Methylocella sp. | reverse complement strand
GCGCCGCCAGGAAGATTTGAAAAAATCCTAGAGCATCGGACCCAAAAGTGGGAACCGGTTTTGGGAAGAATCCGATGCTCAAACCAAATGTAAGAGCATCGGATCGATTCAAATTGATCGTCCGCCGCTCTAGCGCGGTTCATATCCCGGCTTCTTATAGAGATTGTGCCCCTTGCCGAGGATGTCAGGCTCATAAACCTTCGCCGTCCAATCCTCCGGTTCGATGTCTTCGATGCTCACCGACACCGATGGCTCGCCGCAGTTCAAAGTGGCAGTCACGATCTTCACGATTTCATCTCGATGATTTTGGACCCTGTCGATCCAAAATCATGAAATGGGATCGATTCGAATATTTTAGGGTTTGAAATCCAACGCTTGGTTTCTGCGACATCGGGCACCGGTTGCCAATGGACCTCTTTTGAGCCAAGGCTGACCTTCCGATGGGCGAGCGTCGACAACTATTTGCGCCCATTCCAGTCATCATAGGATGTTCGAACCAACGTCAGCTATCGACCCAGAGCCGACCTCCCTCGTAGCTAACGGTGGTCCTGAACCCAACTCGCCCGCGCGAGTCGGCAACGGATTAGCTCCCATGATTCTGCTCACCGGGAACCTTTTTCCTTGAAACGCATCTAACCTGCATTATGCGCCGCTTTGACCATTACGGCGTGAATACGACCAGGTCCGGTTGCTGGCCGCCATGAACCGCATCGAACGTGTCGTCGATGTCGAGCGTGATCCGTTTCGGGACCTGCTTGAAAGACTCGCAATAAAGATTGACCAAGGCGCGGCCCATGCGCAGCAAGGCGCGAGCGTCGGGAAGGTTCCACAGACAGGAGATGGTCGACTGTGAACAAAGCTCGCGGTCGGATGGCGACAAGTCCAACGCCATCTTAAACATCGGATCGATTCGCAGAGAACTGGCCCAATGCATGATGCAGGCTAACTCAAAGGCCGATGGATTTTACCATGAGACCGACTCCTGAGCAGCATTTTGCCGCCCGTTCCGACGATGCTGAGCTCGTTCGGCGTGCACACGCCCGTGATGACACCGCATTCCGCACGATCATGGAACGATACAATCGCCGACTTTACCGGATCGCCCGCAGCATCCTGTGGAATGATAGCGAAGCTGAGGATGCTGTCCAGGAAGCGTATGTCAATGCCTTTACTCATCTCGGTGGCTTTCGCGGCGATTCCTCTCTCGCTACGTGGCTCTCGCGGATCACCATCAATGAAGCTTTGGGGCGGTTGCGGCGCGAACGTCCCGCTGCGGCGCTGGATACTTTCGAAGCGCATCGAACTGAGGTTCAGATTATCAAATTCCCTCAAACGGCGACATCCGATGATCCGGAACGAACGATGGCACAACGGGAAATTCTGCATCTTGTCGAGCAAGCGATCGATACTCTGCCAGAAATTTTTCGAATTGTTTTCATGACACGAGTGATCGAAGGCATGAGTGTTGAAGAGACCGCGGAACTTCTCGGTATTCAGCCTGAGACGGTGAAAACGCGACTTCATCGCGCGCGGCTCCTCATTCGCGAGGAGCTTGACAAGCAAATTGGCCCTGTCCTGATGGACGCATTTCCGTTCGCCGGCAGGCGCTGCGAGCGCATGACGAACGCCGTTTTGCAACGGCTCATTCATACCGAATAATTCGCGGGAACCTTTCCTACCATTGCTCATCTAACCGGCGTCTATAAAACAGTACACCCCGGATGCCCTCCGGATTCCGGCGAGGGGAGATCATAAATATGAGTTCAAATGTCCGTGCGCCGGCAGGGGGCCGACCCGTTTGCCGTGAAATCGAGCGGCCTAATCGAGCCGAGATCGAAGCCGCATTTCGAACAATTATTCGATAGGCGGGTGATGAGCCGGAGGGAGAAGGCTTGATTGAAACTCCAACGCGCATGGTCCGCGCGTTCGAGGGGGAGGAAATCGAAGGTTATGACGAGATGATTGTGCTGCGGGGCATTCGCTTCGAGAGCCATTGTGAGCATCATATGGCGCCCATCATTGGAATTCCCCTTTACTTGGCGAATATGACGCCTTTTTGGGAACTTTTCTCCTCCGCGACCATCTAACGGGCGTCAACCAGCGCTCGGGCGTTTTTTGAAAGCCCGATGGCAAAATCAGGAGGATCTCATGCTAGTCCGATTGAGTCTATCGATCGCCGCAATCTCCCTGCTAAGCGGTGCCGCTCTCGCGCAAGGCGCGGCCAAACCAACGGATCCACAAATCGCCCACATCGCCTATACGGCGGGAGAACTCGACATCGAAGCCGCCAAACAGGCCCTGACAAAATCGACCAACAAAGACGTCCGTGCTTTTGCCGAGGGCATGGTCAGCGACCATACGACGGTGAATGACAAGGCACTCAACCTCGTAAAGAAACTAAACGTGACACCGGAAGACAATGACACCAGCCGTGCCTTGACTAAGTCAGCGGCGGAGAAAAGAGCGGAACTGTCGAAGCTCGATGGCGCGGACTTCGACAAGGCTTATATGTCCAACGAGGTCGCGTATCATAAGACGGTGAATGGCGCACTCAAGACGACCCTTATTCCCTCTGCTACCAACGGCGAGCTGAAGAGTCTACTGGAGACCGGCCTCAAGATTTTTCAGGGGCATGAACAGCACGCGGAAAAGGTGGCAGCAGATCTCAAGTAGGGAAAATCGAATGCTGTCGGGGCGGTCGTCATTATGGGAATGGTATGGGGAATGAATTCCGCCCCGGCGCAAACCAAAGGAATTAATTCACAACTTACCTTTTCGCCGGCGGGAAGGAGGAAATGGCACAGGAAGCCGTTCAATGACGATGCGCCTGAAGCTCCTGAGGGCTAGAGCGGCGCGAAAGGCCGCCGCGATCGAGCCATTTGCGAGTGTTCTCTGCGGCACGTTCGATGAGATAATGTGAAGCCGAGAAATCATATGGTGAGACATCGAGCGGACAAAGCGTCGGCACGATGCAAACGTAGATTTCGTCCCCGAGCCGCTCGAGATCACGAATGAGTTGCCACTCAATCAATAGAGTTATTGCATGCAAGGCCCTCGCGATCGCTCCTTTAGGAGGTTCTTTCAAGGAGCAAGCATATCCTGTTGGAAGCACGATAAGCCGTGATGCACCGAGGTCTGCCGCTGCCCGAATTGGAGTGTTGGTTGCGATTGCGCCGTCCATGAGCGTCTGGCCGTCAATTCGAACGGGTGGGAAGATGCCCGGTATCGCCGCGCTCGCGAGGATTGCGTCGACCGAGGGTCCCTTAGAGAGAAGAACCGCCATCCCCTCCATGTCCGTTGCTGTGATGTGAACTGGAATCGTGGCGTCCTCCAAGCGACCATACGGCAGATTCCTCTCGATCAGACGCCGCAGACGGCTGGGATCGACGATATAATCTGGATGTCTAAGGAGGCCGACGACCCTGACGAAGGTGAATGGAAAAACATCCCGGCGGTGTAGGGTAGACCAGATTTGCGCGAGCTTGATTACGCCTGCCTCGCTCGGCGTTCCGGCGAAATAGGCGGCGTTGATAGCACCGACCGACGAGCCGATCACGAAGTCTGGTTGCAGGCCTGTTGACAGCAGAACACGCAGCATACCAACCTGGATCGCGCCAAGGCTGCCTCCTCCCGCAAAAACGAGTGCCGTCTTCTGACCCGACATTTGCCGAATAAACGCCGAACCGGCACAGCTGGTTTCTTTTTCCGGCTGGATTTTGGGCCGCTACGCTAGGGGTGGCTGCGCTTGGCGGCTTTTGGCTAGTGCGGCGTCTGATGTACACCTTCGCTTCTGGCGCTGCCTTGAGAATAAGCCCGCGTAATAGGTGGAGTCCGCCATCGTTCGCGGAGAGGAACTAATCCAGCTTGACCAGGACCTCGCTTTGGATGGCATCTGCCTTCGTGTGAAGAGCGTGAACCCTGCGACGCGTTCCGAGCCGTGATGGATCGCCTGTGGGCAATTGGCTCAAGAACTCACGCACAATGATGGATAACGGACGTAGTTCGTAGCCTGAGGACGTGGAAAGATTACGAGATATAGCACTGAGCGGCCGCGGAAATCTTAGCAGCGCGAACGTCCGTTTTTGGCGGATAATGTTGAAAAAATTCGATTTTTTGCTGTGATCACAATTCTTGTGACGGCTGGCGAGCTTTTTAGGAAACGCACTAGGGGCTCAGTAGAAATGCTAACTTTTCTCTGAGCGGCGACTCTGTCGCAAAAAGTTATCGCCCGTTTCGAGAAAAAAGGCGCCGGATGGCACACGTATATCAATGAAGCTTTGGAGAAAATTGTGGATAGCGAGGAGCGTGCCGCTCGCCTCACGCATCTGTCCAAGGGCCTTCGTAAGGAAGTATAAGCTGGCTTTGAAGTGAGCTGCGGAGCACAAAACAGGCTCACGTGATCCGAGGGAAAATCAACATTCAGCCCCTGGATTCTGGAGGACATGAGTGCTTCGCTTCGCTCGCAATGACGCACACCGATGGCTTGCTGCAGTTCAAAGTGGCGGTCACGGTCCTCACGATTTCGTCGCAAAGCAGAGCCTTCTGCTGTTCCGATCCGGGATAGAGCTTGATCGCGGCATGCGGCATCGTTTTCACCCTCGCTCTTGTTTCGTCGGTGATCTTCCTAGTCGCCCGCTTCAGCCGCTTTGAAAGCCGATGGCTGTCATCCTCGCGCCCTTCGGCAAGCTCAGGAGCGAGGATCCAGACGTCTTCCGAGGAGGCTCTGCACCATTTCTGGATCCTCGCTCCTGAGCTTGCCGAAGGGCGCGAGGATGACATGAAACCCAGCGCGAATCCTTTCAAATTGTATGAAGCAGGCGACTAGAGCGAATTCCGCAAAAGTTGACAGACTTTTGCGACGAGAATTCGCTCCATTCTTGATCTTGCGCGATTTCTTATCGCTCGAACGATTCCGTTCGAGCGGAAAGGGCGCTAGCCGGAATAGGGCAGACCTTCGCCGCGTGGTCTATTCGTGATTGTGACCCGACTTTGATATCGCTCAGCTCGCGTCGCGATGCTACCGCCAAGATGCAACCGTGTTGAAGTGAGGCCAAGTCAATGTTGGAACTAAGTTCATCCTTATTGGTTTGGCGGCTGGTGCTTTGAGCGCCGCGATGTTGATCATACATGGAGATCCCCTATGGATTGGAATCGCGTCGAAGGAAGCTGGAAGGAACTAAAAGGCAAGATCAAGCAACAGTGGGGTAATCTCACGGACGATGATCTCGACAGGATTGCCGGTAAGCGTGAAGAGCTCGAGGGCAAAATCCAGCAGCGCTACGGCCTGAGCAAGGACGCGGCGAAAAAGCAGATCGACGATTGGATGACGACGCTTCACTGACGGAGCTTGACGCACGCATCCAAAGCGGAGCGTGCATCTAGACTAGCACTACTGAGTCAGAAAGCCGCATTTGGCTTCGCATGAGAATCAAATAAGTGGCGATACCCAATGGAAAGAAAGGGGCTTTTGATGGGGACCGCCGGATTGAGAACCACTGAAGCGCGATTTGCGCGCTATGT
>DATJTB010000278.1:0-4972 GCA_035503795.1 Methylocella sp. | reverse complement strand
AAGCTCGGCCAATGCTGACGTGCGATGCGCTGGCGTTTGGCGGATGGGGCGCATTTCATGCACCACGACGGGGACGCCAGCCCGTGCGATCTGCCAAGCCGCCTCGCTTCCGGCGAGGCCGCCGCCGATCACATGGATGGGAGCAAAGGAACCAGACATGCTTTCGCTAGCCCGACTTTCTCACAAAATGCTTGACGTCCATCACCGAGCTCAACCCCGATCACAAACTTCTGGCAAGGCAACTCAACCTCATCCTGCCGCCGCAGACAGATCGTTCGGGGCTCCAACGCTCCCCTTTTGAGGGATGACTTTTAAAAGGGTCTATATTGATTTTCTTAGCCTCACAACAAACCCCTCAGTTGAGAAAGTTGGGTTAGGGCTCTGTCGAGCCGCTCCCAAGCTGGCTCGCCACCTGGAATGCCAAAACGCAGCCACTCCACGCGCTCCTGAAAAGGGCGAACGAGGATGCCTTGCTGGGCCAGGCGTCTGAACCGTGATGTCGCCTCCCTGCTGCCTGTGAGCCGGAAGAGGGGAGAACCGCCGATAATCGTAAAGCCTGCCGAGATCAGTAGCTGGTCGAGCCGCTTCACGTCTTGGGTTAGGTGGTCCACAGTTTCGTCAAGCCAGCGCCGGTCCGCAAGGGCTCTTTTGCCGATTGCAATCGCCGGCCCCGAGACGGCCCACGGTCCCAAAGCAGCGCGAAGTTTTTGTGCCAGATATCGGCCGGTGATCGCAAAGCCCAGTCGGATCCCCGCAAGTCCATATGTCTTGCCGAAGGAGCGTAGGACGATGACTCCTTCTTCTGGAAGGAACGGTGCAAGACTTGCCGCAGGCCTGATAACATCCATGAAGGCTTCATCGACAATGAGCAAGCCGTTGTGCCTTGCCAATTCGGCTGTCACTTGCAGGAGAATCCGGGGATCGACCAAGCGGCCATCCGGGTTGTTTGGATTGATCACGACCGCGACGTCTACGTCAGAGTCACTGAGCTCGTCAGCCGTGCCGACGACATGAAGCTTGGCGCCCGCGCTCGTCCATGCGATGGCGTGCTCCTGATAACCAAATCCCAAAATGGCAACCTGTTGACAAGGGACAAGGTGTGGGAGCATCCGGATCAAAGATTGCGAGCCCGGTGCGGCAACCGTTTGCAAAGGGCTGGACACACCATAAGCGCGGCCAGCCGTGCTTTCAAGATCCGCGAGTGCATCCGCGTCAGGTAGTCTCGTCCATGACTCTTCTGAGAGTGGGCCGACGGGATATGAACCGCCATTGATACCGGTTGAAAGATCGAGCCAAGGTAGTGGGGCTTCCGGAAAAAGCGCGCGGGCACCCGAAAGATTCCCGCCGTGACCAGCCAGTGCAGATAGATCCGGGTTCGCGTCCCCGGCGCTGATAAGCTGGTTACTTCGCATCGACTCAGCTCGAACCTTCTATTCTCCGATGATCGGGCCTTCCCACGGAAACGTCTACTATGCCCGTCATTTTTGACGAACAGCCTTCAGCGCGCAAGGTTCAAGATTCGATCAAGATCCACATGGCGCGCGAGATGCGCGGCAAGTGCGTCGAGTGTGGCTTCGATTCGCTCGTCGAAAGCAATGGCGGAGGCCGGGAGGCTGAAGGACTTGAGAAGTTGGCTGCGTTGCTGGTCATTCGCGAACAGGCCATGCACATAGGTACCCATGACCCGCCCATCAGCCGAGCGGGCACCATCTGTGCGGCCGTCATCGAAGCGCGCGAAAGGCCGCTGTGTGTCTGCTCCTACTGTGTGACCAAGATGCATTTCATAACCTGAAAAACCCGTCTCATCGGGCAGTGTCTGCCCTGCCACCGGGGCCAAGCGTTTTTTTTCCGTGAGGACGGTTTCGACGTCAAGAAAGCCCAGTCCGGACATTAAACTCAGCGGTCCTTCCAAGCATTCAGGGTCGAGGACGCTACGGCCGAGCATTTGGTAGCCCCCACATATTCCAAGAATACGGCCGCCCTTTCTATGATGGATGGCGAGATCATGGTGAAGTCCGGATTCGCGAAGCACGGCCAAATCGGCGATTGTGGCCTTGGAGCCCGGTAGGAGTACCATATCGGCGTCGTGGGGGATCGCATCGCCCGGATGGACGAAGACGAGACGCAGGTCGGGTTCCGCCTTCAGCGGGTCGAGATCATCAAAATTGGCGATCATCGGAAGGATTAAGGCTGCGACGATGATCTTTCCTGTTGCGTCCGACGGATTCATGGTAAGCGCCATGGCATCCTCTGCTGGCAAATACTTCGCCGCCGGCAAATGCGGGATGAGACCGAGGCTGGGCCATCCCGTGTGCCGCTCGATTTCAGCCAGACCATCCGCAAAGAGCGAGGCATCTCCGCGAAATTTGTTGACGAGGAAACCCGCAACCATGCCGATGTCTTGCCGCGCGAGAACCACTCGGGTGCCGACGATCTGAGCGATAACGCCACCCCGGTCGATGTCTCCGACGAGGATCACGGGGACACCGGCAGCACGGGCAAAACCCATGTTCGCGATGTCATGCGCCCGCAAGTTAACCTCAGAAGCGCTCCCTGCACCCTCTACAATCACGAAGTCAGCTTGGCTGCGCAGGATTTCGAAGCTCTCGAGGACGTTAGTCATCAAATCGGGTTTGAGTTTCTGAAATGCGTGAGCTCCGGCCTTACCCAGGATACGGCCCTGCACGACGACCTGCGCCTCGACGAGGCTTTGCGGCTTCAACAATACAGGATTCATGTGGACGCTTGGCATGGCCCGCGCAGCACGTGCTTGCAAAGCTTGAGCGCGCCCGATCTCTCCGCCGTCAACGGTAGCCGCCGCATTGTTCGACATATTTTGAGGTTTGAAAGGAAGAACTTTCAGCCCGCGATCGGCGAAAGCCCGGGCAAGACCAGCAACAATCACGGATTTGCCGACATCCGAGCCAGTCCCCTGGATCATAAGTGCACGTGCCGCCACGAGATGTATCCTGACGTTTGATGCCGGGCGGCCTCTTGCTGCGCCCCCTGTTTTGGTCTTAATATCGACATCAGTGTTGAGGTTGCCTTGTTATTGCAACAGGTTCTTTGTGCGCGGCGTGGCGTGCACGAGTAGAGATTTGATAGGACATTCGGCGTCATAGAGCCGAAGCGAGAGCCGAGGCCGTGCGGTGCGCAACCCCGACCGCTCCGTGTCGGTGCCCCGGCTTTTGCTTCGCCGTGGGATTTAGGACACCTTCTATTCCCCTGACTCCTTGATAAGGCGAAAAAAGGGTTGGCAAGCTGGATTTTGAATTTGCTTCTAGGGCATGATCCGCACGGGAGCGGCTTGCCACGCAAGCTTTGGGTGCCTGACAGGCCGTGCTCGATTGATTCCACTTGCCTGTCCCGGGCGGCAAGTGACATAGATTAATGGCAAGCCTCAGTTTTTTGGCAGCTCGACCTACCATTGCATGCAGGGGCCGTCAGGGCTGAATTCGATGGCGAGGTTTTGCGCATCATGCGCGCGCCAGGACGCCCAGCCAAGCCGGCTTAGAAGCAAAACGCCGGGCGTACCTCCGGCCCGGCGTGCAATCCTGGCCCACCAGTGGCAGGTCGAGATTGAAATGGAACTTAACCTATGGCGATGACGACCAAGTGACGGATTAGAAACATGAACATATCAATTAGTAGGGAATAGAGACAAGCGCGGTACGGTTGCGCAAAGCGGATCGGGCTAAAATCAGTATGATCTCAGCTTAGAGATCAAGTCCGCAGCCTTCGGCGTGTTCTCAGAACTGATTTCGGAGACAGGTATGGGTGACATGCGCCTCGTCGTTGCGGGTTCGGCCGGACGCATGGGCCGCGTCCTTGTGGAAATCATCCGGCAAACGCCGGGTGCCCATCTCACCGGTGCGATCGAGCACCCGGACTCCATCGCCATCGGACAGGATGCTGGCCTCTTGGCGGGTTGTGGCCAGATGGGCGTCACCATCAGCGGCGATGCGCTGTCTGTCATAGCAGGCGCCGATGGCCTTCTCGATTTCACCTCCCCGCATTCCACGGTGGAACTCGCCGCGCTCGCGGCCCAGGCCCGAATCGTTCATGTCATTGGAACGACCGGCTTGCAGGTCGAGCATTTGACAAAAATTGAAGCCGCTGCCCGGCATGCGGTGATCATCCGTTCTGGTAATATGAGCCTCGGCATCAATCTCCTCGCCGCGCTGGCCCGCCAGGCGGCCCGCACGCTCGGCCCCGACTATGACGTCGAGATCATGGAGATCCATCATCGCATGAAGGTGGATGCGCCCTCCGGCACGGCCATTCTGCTTGGCGCGGCCGTGGCGGAGGGCCGCCAAATCCCGCTCGATCAACACTCGATCCGCGCCCGTGAGGGCCATACGGGCATAAGACCTAGGGGTGATATCGGCTTTGCCTCCCTGCGCGGCGGCACAGTGATTGGTGATCACAAGGTCATTTTTGCCGGACCGGGCGAGCGGATCGAACTCACCCATGTTGCGGAAGACCGCAGCATTTTCGCCCGCGGTGCCGTGCAGGCCGCGCTCTGGGGACGAAATCAGAAACCCGGCCTTTACAGCATGGCGAATGTGCTGGGACTTGCGGACTGAGCCGAATCCCGCAAATGACAGCTCTTGTTTGAAGTCGTCATTGGCTTGGAATGGCGTTGAGAAACCAACCCACCCGTACCCTGGATCATAAGTACTCAACCTATCGGTTACGCGAATTGTCTTACCCATGGGTTTCGCACTCCGGGCTGGGTTCTTCAGGCCGCTTGGCCTGAATTCTCCGTCATAATTTTATTGATCGATCCTAAACGCGCTGGGAATATCGATACTGCACGGGGTCGTCTTGAGGCTCGCGAGCGGTGCCACGGCCGTTGTAATGCGAGCGACCACGTCTTCCCACATGCCGCGCTGCTCCTGACGAAAGAGACGCATCGACGGATACCAGGGCGAGTCTACACGATCCAAGAGCCAGCGCCATTCCGCATCTT
>DATJTB010000277.1:0-8798 GCA_035503795.1 Methylocella sp. | reverse complement strand
TTATGGGCGGCAAGCTGCATGGCATCCGCGTCACGGAGGCGAATCTCGAATATCATGGTTCGATTACGCTTGACCCGGAGCATTGCGAAGCGGCCGGCATTCTACCGCTTGAGTTCGTCGAAATCTGGAACAAGCATTCCGGCGCACGCCTTTCGACCTATGTCATTCTTGGCGAGCGCGGCTCGCGATGCTGCATCGTGAATGGAGCGGCGGCCCGCACCTGCCAACCTGGCGATGAACTCATCATTTGCAGCTCGATCTATTTGCCGGAGACGCTCATCACGACGCTGAGCCCTGCCGTCGTGACGCTCGACGAGAACAACCGGGTGGTGGAGACGCTGCGCTATGCCGTGAGTCAGGACGGCGCGGGGCGCTATCATTTTGCCATCCTTGATGAAAAGGGCGAGAAGCTCGATGTCCCGCTGCGGGTGAGGGTCGGAACCTAAAAACGGTGTCTTTGCGCGGAGGAGAAGTTGGCGAAGCAATGCCGGGCAATGTGAGAAGCGCTTGTCTGGATTATCTTGCTTCGCTCGCAAGGAGGGCTCCAAGTGCCAAGGATCATCGATTTGATGAAGGCATGTTTCACGCGAATCTCAATTTTGCCGGAAAATTGGGCTTCGTCCGCAGCGCATTCTTGACTCTTTTTTTTCGCCGTTCCCATATAGCGAACGAAATGTTCTTTCCATCGTAAGCAGCTATAACGTGCAGTTTGTTCCAGCCCATAAGACGGCGGGAATTCGTGAGGTTGAGGCACCGAACAGTCTCGTCTTGCAATTCGGGTCGGATCGTCCTTTGCCGCTCGACGCGGGCGTATCGCTCAGCCCTCTGACGATCGCCTATCAAACCTATGGCGAGCTCAATGCGGTGAGGTCGAACGCCGTCCTGGTCTGCCATGCGCTAACCGGGGATCAGCACGTCGCCAACACCCATCCAATTACCGGCAAGCCAGGCTGGTGGCAGACGATGGTGGGGCCTGGCCGGCCGATCGACACCAACCGCTATTTCGTCATCGCCTCCAATGTGGTCGGCGGCTGCATGGGGACGACGGGCCCCACCTCGCTCAATCCGGTGAGCGGGCGGCCATATGGCCTTGACCTGCCGGTCGTCACGATCAAGGACATGGTGCGCGCCCAGGCCATGCTGGTCGATCATCTGGGCATCGATACGCTGTTTTGTGTCGCGGGAGGCTCGATGGGTGGCATGCAGGTGCTGCAATGGGCGGCGAGCTATCCGGAGCGCGTCTTTGCGGCGATGCCCATCGCCACTGCGGCCCGCCATACCGCTCAAAACATCGCCTTTCATGAAGTCGGCCGGCAGGCGGTGATGGCGGATCCGGATTGGCGGGGTGGCCGTTATCTGGACGAAGGGGTGGTCCCAACCAAGGGGCTGGCGGTCGCAAGGATGGCGGCCCACATCACCTATCTCTCGGAGACTGTGCTGCAGAGCAAGTTCGGCCGCAAGCTGCAAGATCGCGTGGCGCCGACCTTCTCCTTCGATGCCGATTTCCAGATCGAGAACTATCTGCGCCACCAGGGCACGAGCTTTGTCGACCGCTTCGATGCGAACTCCTATCTTTATGTGACGCGGGCCTGCGATTATTTCGATCTTGCCGACGATTATGGTGGTACGCTCGCCTATGCGTTTAAAGGGTCGAAGAGCCGCTTTTGCGTCGTATCTTTTAATTCGGACTGGCTTTATCCGACCTCCGCTTCGCGGGCGATCGTGCATGCCTTGAACGCGGGTGGTGCTTCCGTTTCCTTTGTCGATATCGAGACCGATCGCGGCCATGATGCGTTCCTGCTCGATACACGCGAGTTTATCGCGACATCGCGCGGTTTTTTGGACGCCGCGGCGCGCGCCCGCGGAATCGCCGAAGTCAAGAGCGAACGGACATGAGCGTGCTGGCCGAGAGAATGAGTCTATCGAGATGGGCACGTGAGCTACCGGCCCGCATCGATCTTCTGTTGGTCGCCGAAATGGTCGAGCCAAACAGTCGCGTGCTCGATGTCGGCTGCGGCGACGGCACCTTGCTCCGCCTGCTCGCCGAGGAGAAGCAGGTCGATGCCCGCGGCATTGAGCTCTCCCAGCAGGGAGTCAATGATTGCGTTGCCAAGGGGCTGCCCGTCATTCAGGGTGACGCCGACGCCGATCTCGCCTTCTATCCGGACGATGCTTTCGACTATGTGATCCTTTCGCAGACCTTGCAGGCGACACGGCAACCGCGCAAAGTGCTCGAGCAGATGCTTCGGATCGGACGCCACGCCATCGTCTCATTTCCGAATTTCGGCCATTGGCGGATCAGGTTGCAGGTGGCGTTCGGCGGGCGCATGCCGCTCACCCGAAATCTCGACTGCGCCTGGTATGACACGCCGAACATTCATTTCTGCACCATCCAGGATTTCATTGCGCTGGTGCACGAGATCGACGCCAGGATCGAGCGTGGAATGGCGCTCGACTATTTCGGCGCGCCGCTCGGGACAAACATTCCCTGGCTGTGGAACCTCTTGGGGGAACAGGCCGTCTTCCGGCTCACCCGCAAGAACGAGAATTGATAGACTGCGCGACGGCAGAGCCTGGCCGTGGCGCAAGGCTCTGCCGTGCTTGCGCTCAAAGGGCAAAAGCGGCCGCCGGCGCTTGACTGGGAAGGGCGGTTTTGCCGAGCATCAAGTCGAGGTTTTGTACCGCCGCGCCGGACGCGCCCTTGCCAAGATTATCCAGCTTGGCGACCAGAATGGCCTGCCCTCTCGCCTCATTGGAAAAAACCCGCAATTCGAGATCATTGGTGCCGTTCAAGGATTGCGGCTCGATTCGGCCGGCGGCTTCAGCTGCAACCACCTTGACATAGGGGCTCGCCACATAGTGCTCTGCCAGCGCCGCCTGCAGGTCGGAGCCCCTAGGCCGGGACGGCAGATCGGCGAGAAAGAGCGGCACGAAGACCAGCATGCCTTGGGCGAAATTGCCGACCGAAGGTGTAAAGATCGGCCGTCGGCGTAAACCCGCGTAGCGCTCGATTTCCGGCAGATGCTTATGTTCGAGGCCGAGCGCATAGGCCTCGAAAGCCGGCGCCTCGCCCTCTTCATACGCTGCGATCATCGCCTTGCCGCCGCCCGTATAGCCGGATACCGCATGGATGCTCAGCGGCAGATCTGCCGGCAGGAGCTTCCGATCAACGAGCGGCCGCAAAAGCGCAACCGCCCCTGTCGCGTAACAGCCGGGATTGGCGACGCGTCTCGCCCGCGCAATGTTTTCCGCCTGGCCCGGCGTCAACTCAGGAAAGCCATAAACCCAACCTTCTGCAACGCGATGCGCGGTCGAGGCGTCGAGCAGGCGCGGGCTCTCACCCCCCAAAGCGTCCGCGAGCGCCGTGGTTTCGCGGGCGGCTTCATCCGGCAGGCAGAGAACGACGATTTGCGCCTCACCCATGACCGCCAGTTTGGCCCCGGGATCCTTGCACGCCTCAGGCGGCAGGCTGATGAGCGCAATATCCGGACGCGCGGCAAGCCTCGCGCGCAAGTCAAGCCCGGTCGTCCCAGACTCGCCGTCTATAAAGATGGTCGCGCTCATTGTTTCCGCCTTCCACCGAAGGAGTTGTCCCCATGCACGGGCCAACAGAAAAAATCGGCCCGCAGGGAGGACATAATCTCCACATTGGGGGTGTGAAAGAGGAAAATGATTGTCACTGTGCCCTTTGCCGCCGTTCGGGGCGCGACGCCGTCTTATCGCGGGGCAAGGGTTTGGAATAGAATCGGCCGTCTTGTGCCTGCAACAACAGTCCTAGCCGGCAGGCTTCCTTCAAAGCGGCTCTCGCACCCTTTTTGTTAAGATTCTCTTGCGTCATGAAGCGGCCGGGTGAAACAAATCCATGGTCTCTCGCGATTTTGACCGCGCGGTGCAAAGCCCGGGCGATGTTTTGCCTTTTGAATCTTCGGGCCGCCAAAAGCAGAAGAGCCAGGAGGGAGAGACCAAAGAGGATGAACATCCAATCAAACATCTTCCCCTCCCAAAACAGCAGCCTTTATAATCCATAATAAATCGATGTCGTGAACTGGAAAAGCCCAGCTTGTCGAGTTAATGTGATATTGTGGGCGCGCGGGTTCAGGCCTCAAGCCGGATACGATTTTCGGACATTTGCTCCAATCAACATGCGAGAACCGGATCGTATCAGGCCATTCTCGTGAACGAACAAATTCATCTCGCTTTTTCCGGAGCAGTCGCCGAGATGCAGTTGCAGTCAATCCAAATATATAAAGATTCGGTCGCGCCGCGGAGACGCGGCCGTTGACCTTCGCAAGGGGCCAAATAACTGCTCCGGGTCTGATAATCTCCGGAAGGGGAGAGTCGCGGCCTGCGGTTATTGCGCGAAATCCCTCCGAAGTTCATAGGGCTGATCACGGTGGCATGACAAAAAATGGGCGCTCTTGATGGACTGAACATCCTGGTACCAGAGAGCCGGGAACTTGATCTTTTCGCCCAATCGCTCGAGGCCGAAGGCGCCGTGGCGATCCGCTGCCCGCTGATTGATATCCTCGATCTCGACGATCCAAGTGGATGCGAGGCCTGGATTGCAGAGCTGATTTCGGGCTCGTTCCAGGATGTCGTCTGGCTCACCGGCGAAGGTCTGCGCCGCCTTCTTGCCATTGCCGAGCGCAAAGGGTTCCGCGCGCCATTCGTTGAGGCGCTTGGCCGAGTTCGCCTCATTACGCGAGGCCCAAAACCTGTGCGTGCGTTGCGTGAGCTCGGGCTTGCATCAAACCTCATGGCCCCGGCACCGACGTCGGAAAGCGTGTTCGAAGCGCTTGCGAAGCAAGACATCAAGGACAGGTCGATTGGTGTGCAGCTTTACCCGGTTGAAGGTGAAATACCCTTGCTGAGGCGTCTGCGGGAAAAGGGAGCCAGAGTTTACCCTGTGACACCCTATCGCTACAGCTCAAAGACCGAGACGGATCAGGTCGCAGACGCGATTCGGACGTTGGCGGCGGGACAGATCGATGTGATCGCATTCACAAGCTCGCCTCAGGTCGAGCGGCTTTTCGATGTGGCTCGCGAGTCAGGTCTCGATGGGGAGTTGCGAGGAGCCTTGGCGCGCGTCCGCATCGCCGCGGTTGGTCCAGTCGTCGAGGAAGCTCTGCGCAGCAGAGGCGTGACCCAGATCCTTCGCCCGGATTCGGGCTTTCACCTCAAGCCGCTGGTGCGTGCCATCGCCGCTGGCTGGGATCCCATCAGACGCCGATGGGACTCGAATGCTGACCAGTCGTAAGGCCACACCTTCACCTTGTGGTCCGCCCCCATGTGCATGGGGCCGGACAGCAAACGCCTTTATAATTTGCGCTGTGTCATCCACCGACAGAGTGGTCTGCGTTACATAGGCAAGGAAATCGGGGTTCTTGATCTTGAGTTCGCTATCTTGAGTTCGCTGATGTCATCCAAAGACTCAATCAAATTCATGCCGCCAAGATCATCCGAACGCCGGTATTGGCCGAGTGCGCCTTCGACTTCCGCGTGTCCGGCTTCACCGATAAGGATGCATTCGCGCCCTTCGTTCTGATAATGTCCCACTTCCATGTGCACTTTGGTTACTAATGGACAGGTCGCATCAAAAACTTTGATGTTGCGCCGAGCAGCATCCTCATACACAGATTTTGCGACCCCATGGGACTCTGAAGATGACCATTGAACCTGCCGGCACCTCCTAGTGATCCACCACAAAGACAGCCCCTTGCCCCTCAGTCTATCAACAACATGCTTGTTGTGCGCAATTGCGTGGCGCACGTAGATTGGCGATCCAAACAATTCAAGCGCCCGCTCAACGATGGTAACTGCACGTTGCACTCAGGCGCAAAAGCCACGTGGATTGGCGAGAAATATCTGCATATTGCGTCTCCGTGAGCCTAGAGCCCAAATTACCCAGAATGGGTAGGAGAAAAGCCACGGCGCTGATGCGAAGATGCTCCGACTTGGCGCTTTTGACAAGGCCTAGCCGTCACCTCTCCCCTCGGCGCTCTTGCACCCAGAGCCGCAAGCCCATAGATGAGAGGCAACTTTGTCCTTCCCCTGAGCGCGCGCCCTTCCCGACCCGCCATTTGAGATTGTCATGCAAGATCCCTCGTCCGGCCATGACGGCTGGCATGCCACCACAATCATCATGGTCAAGAAAGGCGGGCGCACGGTCATCGGCGGCGACGGCCAAGTGTCGATCGGCCAGACCATCGTCAAGGGCAATGCCAAGAAAGTCCGCCGCCTTGCGAAGGGCGAGGTGATCGGCGGCTTTGCCGGCGCCACCGCCGATGCGTTCACGCTTTTCGAACGGCTCGAATCGAAGCTCGAACAATATCCGGGCCAGCTCATGCGTTCCTGTGTAGAACTCGCCAAGGATTGGCGAACCGACCGCTATCTGCGCCGTCTCGAGGCGATGATGCTCGTCGCCGACGCCGAGGCAGCGCTCGTCCTGACCGGCACCGGCGATGTGCTTGAGCCCGAGGCGCAAGGCCCCGGGAGCGTCATGGGAATCGGGTCGGGCGGCAACTATGCGCTGGCTGCCGGCCGCGCCCTCCTGGAAACGGAACTCGATGCCGAGACCATCGCCCGTCGGGCGCTCCAAATCGCGGCCGGCATTTGCGTTTACACCAACGGCAATTTCGTGCTGGAATCGATCGCCTCGAAATGACCGCAGCCGTATGACGCGCTGGTTCAGCAGCTTTCAATTTAGAGCCATTTTTCAATCGAAGCGGAAAAGGCTCTGGAGCAGGATGAGGAAAAGTGGATACCGGTTTTCCTCTCGCATCCCGCTCTAAACTATCAGAATCGATCACGTTTCATGATTTTGTGTCGATTCGACCCAAAATCATCGTGATCTAAGTGACAGGAAACCTTGATGACTGATTTTTCCCCGCGGGAAATCGTCTCCGAGCTTGACCGCTACATCGTCGGCCAGAAGGAGGCCAAGCGCGCCGTCGCCATCGCCTTGCGCAACCGCTGGCGGCGGCTGCGGCTGACCGGCCCCATGCGCGAGGAAGTGCTGCCGAAGAACATTCTGATGATCGGCCCGACCGGCTGCGGCAAGACCGAGATCTCCCGCCGCCTCGCCAAGCTCGCCGGAGCCCCCTTCATCAAGGTCGAGGCGACCAAATTCACCGAAGTCGGCTATGTCGGCCGCGATGTCGAGCAGATCATCCGTGATCTGATCGAGATCGCCATCAACATGATCAAGGAGGAAAAGCGCAAGGCGGTCGCGGCGCGCGCTCAGCTTTCTGCCGAGGAGCGGGTCCTCGACGCGCTCGTCGGCACCACCGCCTCGGCCGCAACCCGCGATACATTCCGCAAAAGGCTGCGCGCCGGCGAGCTCGATGACAAGGAGATCGAGATTGAGATCGCTCAGCCGGCCTCCGGCCTGCCGATGTTCGAGCTGCCCAACATGCCGGGCTCGGCGATCGGTGCGATCTCCATCGGCGATATTTTCGGCAAATCACTCGGCGGCCGCACCAAGCCGCGGCGCACAACGGTGAAGGAGGCTTTCGCCCCCTTGATCCTTGATGAGAGCGACAAGATGATCGATCAGGACCAGATCCTGCGCGAGGCCATTCAGGAAGTCGAGAATAATGGCATCGTGTTTCTTGACGAAATCGACAAGATCTGCGCCCGGGACGGACTTCGCGGCGGGGCCGATGTCTCGCGCGAAGGCGTCCAGCGCGACCTCCTACCGTTGATCGAAGGCACCACCGTCTCGACCAAGCATGGCGCGATCAAGACGGATCACATTCTGTTCATCGCCTCGGGGGCCTTCCATATCTCAAAACCCTCCGATCTCCTGCCCGAATTGCAGGGACGGCTGCCGATCCGCGTCGAGCTCTCTCCATTGAACGAAGACGACTTCCGTCGCATCCTGACCGAGACGGAGGCGAGCCTCATCAAGCAATATGAGGCGCTCCTGCGCACCGAGGGAGTCGAGCTCCTCTTCACGCCGGACGCGATCCGCGCCATTGCCCGCATCGCGGTGCAGGTCAACTCGACGGTCGAGAATATTGGTGCGCGCCGCTTGCAGACCGTGATGGAGCGGGTTCTTGACGACGTGAGTTTCACCGCCTCTGACCGTTTCGGCGAGCGCGTCGAAATCGATGCGGCCTATGTCGAAAAGAACATCGGCGACCTCGCCAAGAATGCCGATCTGAGCCGCTTCATTCTCTGACGCTTTTGCGCTTTGACGCTTGCCTGAAATTTTGCCATAGGCACTAGCGTCAGGACCTCATTACGATGTCCTTCAGTCACCGTTAGTGTCAGCCCTTCGGCCGGCGAAGCCGACCCGTTGGCTCCGAGCAATGACGGCGCCAGACTCAGGTCCTGACCCAGGAGGTGCCGGCGCTGTTTGGTGCGGCAAAGGGTTTCGCGCCGGGAGTTTTGGAATGGCTCAATTCGTCGAACGGGTTTTTTCCGGCGTCCAGCCGACCGGCAATCTGCATCTTGGTAATTATCTCGGCGCCATCACGAGATTTGTCGAGCTGCAGAAAACTCATGATTGCCTTTATTGCGTCGTCGATCTCCACGCGATCACCGTGGCGCAGAAACCGGACGAACTGAAAGCGAGCATCCGGGAAGTCACCGCCGCCTTCCTGGCTTGCGGCATCGACCCCGTCAAGCATATCGTGTTCAACCAGAGCCAGGTCGCCGAGCATGCCGAGCTCGCCTGGGTGTTCAATTGCGTGGCGCGATTGGGCTGGCTCAACCGCATGACGCAGTTCAAGGAGAAGGCAGGCAAGGATCGCGAGAACGCCTCCGTCGGACTTTATGATTACCCCTGTCTGATG
>DATJTB010000276.1:0-7174 GCA_035503795.1 Methylocella sp. | reverse complement strand
GAAAGAGAGTGCTCGCCACGCCCATTGAGGGTTTACCACTCGGTAACCCATTGAAATTTTTGAGCCTGCGGTCGATAGTATAGGGAAACCGATGTAGTATATTGATCATCTGTACAGCCAGGGCAAGAAATCGAGGTCTGTGTGCCTACTTCCGAAGAGCGCTCGGAACTGATAAGAACTGGAGCACGGGGACGGAAATACCGGAACCGCCTCTTTGGAGCCATCCCGCAACACCACGAGCCCATCATGCCACCGCATAAAGCTGATCCGCCCCCACCGCGCATCAAGATCGCTCTTGATCGAATTGATGTGCTTGCCGAAAGGAAGCAATTGCACCTGCTCTCTCCTGAAGAGCATCTTCTGCAGCTTGACAGATTGATCACCAGCACCAAAGCGCTGAAACGGAAAATACATGCGGCGCGGACGCCTTCGCTTGATAGGGGATGAACTGGCGATATCGGGGACTCAGTGAATTCGATCCTCTCGTAATCGATTACCGATCTGGCATCGACGCCCGCGCGGCCAAAGTCAGAACGGGCGAGCAGCAGCAGCGGATCGAAACAGAAATTGATGATTTGCTGGAAATATTGGAAGCGGCGAAGCAATGCGCCATTGAAAAGCGTGATCCATGCGAAGTGATGGAACCGCTTCGGCTTAACGGTCAAATTCGCGAGGGGTATTATATTCTCCATCGTCAGATGAATGGATGCAAAATCGTTTATCGGCGAGACGTGTTGGATACATCCGCAGTACCGGTCTTTATCTACTGTGTCGATCATCCGCGAACTGAGACGGCGAACAGGCTTCTCGAATTGCTGGGACCGGACAATCAATGATTTTGCTGAAAGTCTGGAAACGGATTCCGCCTTTCTGGCGATATACCTTGACCGTGTTCTTAAGTTTGTTCATTTCGGTTTTTGAGGTGTGGGTGGCGGTGCGGCGTAATCAGCCTGAACAAGGGGAGCGCGGCGGGGCCGTCGCGACAATTATCGCGCTGGTGATTGTTTTTCTTCGGCCGGACTGGGGGAAGCATAATTACGACATGCGCATCAAGATGATCCCAAATGAGGCTTCGGAAATTGCTCGGATGACGGCGAAGGTCGACGCCCTCGCAGCTTGGCTGGAGATCGATACGGTCGATCATGCGAAGCAAACTAAAGCTCTCTTCATAGCAACCGCGATTGGTACAGCGTTCTGGGCGTTTGGTGGTCTACTCGCGGCTCATCTGATTAAAGTCTTCCCTTGGATCGTCGCGGTTCACGAGCAATTGGGGCACTGAGCTCGACCGGCATATAACGTCATGACACACGGTTCCGGCGTGGGCTTTCGTTCTTTCGACAGAATATTGGTGTCGAGAAGCCACGCCATCAGAAGGTCACGTCACGCGCAGGCATGGATAAACGAAAGCGCGACGGTTCAATATCCAGTTCTCGGTAGGGCGAAGCCTGGAGAGCCGCGATGAGATCGGCTCCCGTCCGCTGATCGCGAGATTTTTCCTGGTGTTCGCCAACCATCGGAGACGCTTCCAACGCCTGCATCAAAGCATCCTCGATGCTCGCGAAGCCGCCCTTTTGCATCCGCTCCCGGATAAGGGCTTCGAGTTCCGGCTTTTGAATTTCGATCATCATCGCCCTGCCCTCCTCTTGATCGATTTTCGCACAATAGGCGAAAGCCGGCGCCGGCGCAATTTGAGACGCGGCCTTGTCCACGCGGGTGTTTTCCCCTTGCGCCGTTGCTCCGGTTATCTCTTTCATGCTTCCCAAGAATGGCGAGGAGGGGGCGTTTCAAGCGCATCGGCCTTTTACGGGCTTCACGCCTAAGCTCTTTTGTCCCTACTGTCCTCTTTCAGCAGTCCCTGCCCTTCCGCATTTTTCGTTTGTGCAGTGTTAGTAAGGTTAGAGTCTGTGTTAAGTAGTGTTACGCCCGTGACGACTCCGGCTAACCCCCTGCCCTTCCTTGCGGAATCTTTACGCCCGGTCACTGAAACCCCGAACTTCTGCCCCCAAAACCCCGAAGTCAAGTCATTGATACCCCGAAGTTCCGCCCCTGAAACCCCGAAGTTACGCGGCGGTCACTAATACCCCGAATCGGTCACTGATCCCCCGAATCTCTTGACTTGGTCACTGAAACCCCGAATATGCCCGCCATGGTCACTCATACCCCGAATCCGGATGAGCAGCTGCTGCCGGTCAGGTATGACCAGGGCGATCTGTTCATCTGCGATGTGGCCGATGCGGTGTTGAAAGACATCATGCCGCAGATGGAGCACCCCTTTTACTCCCTTTCCAAAAAGCCCGAGACCGCTATTCGCCGTTACGAGCATAATGGCAACTGGCTGGAGATCGTTCCAAGCGTCAAGGGTCTGGCAACCATCTACGACAAGGACATCGTGATTTACTGCACTTCACAGCTGATGGAACGGCAGAAGCGCAACGAGCCGGTTGGGCCGCGGGTACGCATCACGAGCAATGAGTTGTTGAAATTTACCAACCGCGGCACCGGGGGCAAAGATTACGACGCGCTCTGCGAGGCGATCGACCGGCTCGCCGGAACCCGCATCAAGACCAATATTCGTACCGGCGAAGAAGAGCAGACCGACAGTTTCGGCTTAATCGACGCCGCGTCAATCCGCCGCAAACATGGGCTGGACGGCCGTCTTGTGTGGGTCGAGATAAAGCTCTCGGAATGGGTGATGAACGCCGTCCGGACCCAGGAAGTGCTAACGCTGCACCCTGATTATTTCCGGCTGTCGAAGCCTTTGGAAAGGCGCATCTACGAGCTGGCGCGCAAACATTGCGGACGACAGTCGAGCTTCACGATCTCTCTCGAAGTCCTGCGAAAGAAATCAGGATCGCAAAGCCCGATGAAGCGTTTCCGGGAGATGGTGAAGCACATCGCCAGGCACGATCATCTGCCCGACTACCATCTCACCTTCGATGAGAAGAGCGATATGGTGATGTTCATCAACCGCGAGAATAAATGGGTGGAGCGCCCCCTGCCCTCGGACGATGAAACCCTGCCGCTCCTGCCCGACGAAGCCTATGAGGAAGGACGCAACGCCGCGCCCGGCTACGATGTGCGCGGCCTTGAAAGCGAGTGGCGGGCATTCTGGGAAGACTCGGGCAAACCGAAGCTCGCCAATCCCACCGCCGCCTTTGTGGGTTTTTGCCGGAGCCGTCACAAGCGGGCGCCGCTCCGGAGGACAGGCGCGCATGACCGGTGAGTCCTCCCCCGCCCCGGAATCGAAACCGCGCCGGATGCCCGCGGATTCGTCCGAGAAGAATTCCGCATCCCCGGGAACTCGCCAGGACATTCACGCGCTCCTCGCGCAAATTTCTTGGCCTGGCGTCGATTCTTTGGACCGATCCCCAGAAAATATCCTGCCGCGCCAAGGATTCATTGGCACCTGTTTGATGTCCATCAGATGCCAACAACGAGACCTGTCAGGTTGCTACATGGTGACCAACAGATGACAGATAGAAATCTTATGGATGACATAAAGCCATCCAACAGTCATCTTTTAGAAACCAGCATGGGCGCTCATAGATAACCACTTGTCATCGGACAGCTGACTGGTTACTATTCGTCTCTCTGATTCGCGACCCCGCCGCCGTCCACCATCGAACCCGAGACCCGCATGCCGACGATCGCCTTTGTATCGCCCAAGGGAGGGGCGGGCAAAACCACCTCGGCCTTCCTGCTGGCCACCGCGCTCGCGCGCTTTCAGGAAGTGACCGTGATCGATGCCGACCCGAATCACCCGATCAAAAACTGGGCGAACGGCGGCAACGCGCCATCCAATCTGACCATCGTCTCCGATGTCGACGAGGACACGATCATCGAGAGCATCGAGGATGCGGCGTCCAGAACGCCGTTCGTCATCGTCGATCTCGAAGGCACGGCTTCAAAAATTGTGCTTTACGCGATCTCGCAGGCGGATCTCGTCATCATCCCGACGCAGGGCTCGCAGCTCGACGCCAACGAAGCGAGCCGGGCGATCCGCGTCGTGATGCAAAGCCAGAAGATGACCAAGAATGAAAGGCCCTATGCGGTGCTGCTCACGCGCACCAGCTCCTCAATCCGCACGCGCACGCTAAGCCATATTCACAAGGGCCTTATTGGCGCGGGCATTCCGGTGTTCACCACCCAGCTCCACGAGCGCGACGCGTTCCGCGCCGTGTTCTCGTTCCAGCAGACGCTCGATGGTCTCAGTCCCGGCGATGTCGCCAACCTCGACCAGGCGAAGATCAATGTCTGGGAATTTGTCGAGGAGGTCGTCGAGCGTCTCAAGCTGGGGCAGGGGGGCGGCAGGGATGAGGGTAACTCAAACGTGGCGGGTGCGGCATGAGCGGGCGTGTTGATGCATTCGCAATATTGAAAGAGCCGACGGCTTTCACGACAAAGCCGAAACCGGAAAAGCGCGTCGAGGAAGAGGCGGTCGCCGAAGTTGCGCGCGCACACAATTTCCCGAGCCGCCAGGCGCCGAAACCCGATGCACCGCCAAAGCGCAAGCAGCGGCGCTACCGCACCGGCCGCAACCGCCATCTCGGCGTCAAGGCGACGGCGGAGACCGTCGAGCGTTTCTACAAAGCCGCCGATGCGCGCAACATTCCGCTCGGCGAGCTGCTGCGGCTCGCGCTCGATGCTCTGGAGCGGGCAGGGACCGCGCCGGGGAATTAAAGCAATTGGTCAGCGACATTCGTCCATGCGCGGCTGAATTCGGCTCAATCGTAAAGAGCAATTTCAGCGAAACGGGCATTTGCGCCGTGTGGACCATCGCACAATTTAGAAAAACTGGGCTATTTTTTCTCAATTGCCGCGCGCGCTCAATGAGGGCTGGTTCTGGTTGACGAGCGCACGGCTTTCCTGAAAACCCGCGCCAGGCGTGAGACCGGCGCGGGCAGGGGGCAAGCTTGCCGCCGACACAACCCATATTGCGCTCAACTGGCCGATATTGCGCTTAAGTGTTTGCGCGCAATACTTATTGCGTAACTCCCCTTTTTATTGCGCGCAAAAGGTGCTATATTGCGCTCAAATGGTTTGCGCGCAATATCCGGGGTCATTCAATGCCTGAAAGCCGTACCAGGGATCGTATCGGTGAGGACGATGTTGCGGCGATTATCGCCGCGGTCGAGCGCCATCCCGGCGGTGCCAGCCGCGAGACCATTGCGAAGGCCTTGCCGCGAAAGCTGGCGCCGCGCACCCTGCAATTCTGGCTGAAGAATCTCGTCGAATCCGGGCGTCTCAGGAGCGAGGGCGTCAAACGGGCGGTGAGATACCACCTGCCGACGACGGCGGCGGCGGCGGACGCCACGGTTCCCGAGACGGAGACGGGAGCGGCGGTGGTGGTACCGATTTCGCCGGTCGGCGCCGCGATTCGGAATTATCTAAGCAAACCCGTCGAAGCGCGGAAACCGGTCGGCTACAACCGCGAATTTCTCGACACCTACCGGCCCAATGCGCGTCCCTACCTTTCAACGAGAGAGCGCGCGCATCTCCGGGAGATCGGCGCCCGGCATGCCGCGGCCGAAGCTGCGGGCACCTACGCGAAACAGATTCTCAGCCGCCTTCTCATCGATCTCTCGTGGAATTCGAGCCGCCTTGAGGGCAACACCTACTCGCTGCTTGATACCAAGCGCCTGATCGAATTCGGCGAGGAAGCGGCGGGTCGCGACCGCCTTGAAGCGCAGATGATCATGAACCACAAGGAGGCGATCGAGTTTCTCGTGAACGCGGCGGATGAGATCGGCTTCAACCGCTACACGATCCTCAACCTGCATGGCATTCTTGCCAACAACCTCCTGCCGGACGCGAGCGCCGCGGGACGCCTCCGCCATATCGCCGTCGGCATCGAGCGCTCGACCTTTCAGCCTCTGGCCGTGCCGCAGCAGATCGAGGAATACTTCGACCAGATCCTCGCGACGGCTGCGGCGATCGAAGATCCGTTCGAGCAGTCGTTCTTCGTCATGGCGCAGCTGCCGTATCTCCAGCCCTTCGACGACGTGAACAAGCGCGTGTCACGGCTCGCCGCCAACATCCCCTTCATCAAACGCAATCTCTCGCCGCTCTCATTCACCGATGTTCCGCGGAAGCTCTACAACGAAGCGATGCTCGGCATCTACGAGTTGAACGATGTCGCACTTCTGAAGGATGTGTTCATCTGGGCCTATGGCCGGTCCGCCGAACAATACGCTGCGGCCCGGCAATCGCTCGGTGATCCCGATCCTTTTCGATTCAAGCATCGCGCGGCGTTGCGCCAGGTCGTTGCCGATATCGTGCGCGAACAACTCGACCGCAAGGCGGCGACTGCCTTTTTGGCTCAATGGGCCGAAGACAATATCGCCGCCGATGAGCGCGCGCGCTTCCGGGAGATGGCCGAGGGCGAGCTTCTCAGCCTCCATGAAGGCAATTTCGCGCGTTACCAGGTCCGGCCATCCGAGTTCAAATCCTGGCAGGAAATCTGGGAGAAAAAGCCGGCGCACTAGGCGCCGGCGCTGCCGTCAGTATTCTGACGGCAGCAAAATGGTGTTGTCGGTGAAATAGAGCTTGATTTCGTCGAGCGGAAAATCCGTGAACGGGATGTTCTGCGTATAGACGATGTTGCCGTTGCCGTCGTCGCAGGTGAGGCTCGCGGAGCGGTCGGCATTGACCTTCAGTCTCCAGACCTGGAATTCTTCGAAGGCGACATCCCGCTCGCGATGCTGGGCTATGGCGATTGCGTCGAGCAGCCAGTAGGCGCCGCCCCGATCGGCGACATATTTTGCGCCGTCGGTGAAGACGACGTTGCGGTTGATGCCGTGCCGATACCAGTTTTCGGTGCCGGTGAACTGGCGGAGATCGGCTTCGCTGAGCTTGCTTGTCTTCGTCATGTTGCGCCTCTTTCGTTGAAATGACCCCCACGGCGGGGGCGGAAAGAGGCGCGGCGCTGCCGCAACCGAGCGCGGCTGTCATAGCTTTTTGGGGGAACCGTGACCGTGAGGGCACGGGGGAGCCAAAAAGCGTCATTGACGGCAAGCGGCGGCAGCCAGAGTGCCGATTTCCCCGCTGCGGGCGGTCTACGGAGAAATCGAGGCGCATGACGATGGCGGCGATAAGCTCAAGAGCCGGCATGAGCCTCATGCGGCCCGCGCCAGTTGCATCGCCAGGCGCTCGCTCGCGATTGCGTGATACTTGG
>DATJTB010000275.1:0-19911 GCA_035503795.1 Methylocella sp. | reverse complement strand
GCTCGCCGAGGACAAGAGCGCACGAGGACCGTTTGATCCGGTGACCGAGGCGGACCGGGCCGCGGAGACGGCCCTGCGCCGTCACATCACGGCGACCTTCCCGAGTCACGGAATCATTGGCGAGGAATTCGAACCCATTCGGACCGATGCCGAGTACGTCTGGGTGCTCGACCCAATCGATGGGACCAAGAGTTTCATTGCCGGCCTGCCGCTCTGGGGCACATTGATCGGGCTCTTGCACAAGGGCCGCCCGGTCTATGGCATGATGGTTCAGCCCTTCACACGCGAGCGTTTTTCGGGCGACGGACGCCGTACGATTTGGCGCGGACCCGGGCCAGATCACCAAATCAGCGAGCGCAAGCTCTTCACGCGGCCTTGCGAAAGACTGGGTGGGGCCACATTGATGACAACCTCGCCCCTCCTCTATTCCGAGGCCAAGCTCGAAGATTTTCGCCGGGTGGAAACACGGGTGCGCCTATCGCGTTATGGTGGTGATTGCTATGCCTTTGCCATGCTGGCGGCGGGACATGTGGATTGCGTCATCGAATCGGGCGTCAACATTTATGATATTGCTCCGCTCGTGCCGATCATCGAAGGCGCCGGAGGCGTGATCACTTGTTGGGACGGTAGCGACCCGACTGAGGGTGGTGACGTCATCGCCTCTTGTTGCAAGACCCTTCATAAAGAGGCGCTGAGTTTGCTGGGCGGCTGAAGAGCGGGCCCCCGCCCCGGCGCCATTCCCATCCGTCAGCTGAACGGGCCCGGATTGCGTTCAAAAGAAATCCCATCGCTTCGGGCTCGGAGCCTTCGAGCGGCACGGGAAAAAGATTTTGCAGGTGCCCGCCGAAGCAGGCCTGTAACGAAGGTTTGCGGGAAAAGGCGTTCTCAAATCTCTCAAATCTGCTTTTCGCAGACTCCAGGGGATCGGCCGTGTCCATCTGGCAGGTTGAATAGCAATCTTGCCTTAGCTTGGATGTCATCTCTGCCTGATTGCCTTTTTCAAGATCGTGCCAACAAAGTGATCGTACCCGCCAGTACGCAAATTTCACGCCTCGTGCCTCAGTTTGTTGAATAGCCATTCTAGAACTGCCTGCCGTTACTTTTGTTCCTCGATTTATTCTTGAATTCCTTACCTGGAAATTCTTGCCCGAAACCGGCTGGGCGGACATGGAGCGTTTCCCGCTTCTGTCGAATCGGGAAACGACTCGAGCTATTGAGTTGTTGCATTCTCTCAACGCTCACCGGTACCCACTTCGCTGGATAATACTCAGCCCTTTCGAGATGTAAGGGGAGAATCGAGGCAAAGCCAGGTCCGGATGCAGGGCTTAAGGATGTCGGCGTGAAAACGAGACCGCATAGGCGGCGGCTCGGACATCGAGCAGCGGATCGTCGAAGGCTCTATCCCCTCGATGAGATTTGTCGGCAGGAACAAAAGCTTCTTCTGCGCGTCGAGACTGTCTCGAACAGTTTTGTCGATCGTCACCACTCCGAACTCGACGATTTCATCGCTCTCGCGCCAGGGAATGGAGGCATCCTGGTCGAATCCGCGGGTGATGCGAGCTGCGCTTTCAAATGGAAGGTGACGACGGGCCTCTGCGCGATCCTGACCGGCGAGCTTGGTCGGCTTTGGCGCACCTTCCGGACTTGCCACGATCGCGAGCAAGAGATCACAAATCCTCCCCCGTCGCGACCGGAAAGAATGTAAGCGAATTGATGACGATGTCGGTCTCGCTCCCATCCCTAGGATGGAATTTGATCGCTATGCCATGCGGGTTGGCGGAAGGTGATCCATCCGGAACATTGGGCAGGCCTGTCGAATCCGAAAAACGCACCGTGATAGGAATGGAGTCGCCGTTGAAAATGGCCGCCTTGCTGAGCCGCAGCGCCGCCGGTGACGCTTTGAAACGCCCCTCCGCTATGAGGCCCTTCGCATGATTGGCCCGAAAGCCCGGATGCGTGCCGAAAATCTTGTTCAAAGCATCAACGATTTGCGTCTCAACCCCGGCCGGCTGGGCCGCGCAAAGGAGGGGTGTCACGCTCCCAATGAAGGCCGCCAGGAGCGAGGATCCAGACGCCTGTCGAGGAGGCTGCATCACTTCTGGATTGTCATCATCGCGTCCTTCGACAAACTCAGGAGCGATGATCGAGACACCTGTCGAGGAAGCTGCACCTCTTTCTGGATCCTCGCTTGCGCGAGGATGACAGCGCAATGATGACAAGCTCCGAACGTCCTTCGCTACCCGCTCCTTGTCATCATTGCGCCCTTCGACAAACTCAGGAGCGATGATCGAGACACCTGTCGAGGAAGCTGCACCCCATTCTGGATCCTCGCTTGCGCGAGGATGACAGCACAATGATGACAAGCTCCGAAGGTCCTTCGCTACCCGCTCCTTGTCATCATTGCGTCCTTCGACAAACTCAGGAGCGATGATCGAGACACCAGTCGAGGAAGCTGCACCCCTTTCTGGATCCTCGCTTGCGCGCTGCCACGGCCTCTTCCATCCGCTCCTTGTCATCATCGCGCCCTTCGACAAGCTCAGGAGCGATGAACCAGACGCCTGTCGAAGACGCGCTGAATCATTCCAGGATCCTCGCTTTCCAGGCTGTGAGAAAACTTGTGCTGGTTTCGCTTCTATCCACCTCGTGGACTCGCTATGAATCCGAGAGGTTCACGGGAACAAAACAGTTTTCTCACAGCCTGTTTCATGAGGATGACAGGGGAGCGCAGCAGCGGCGCAGACAGTCTGGCTTTTCGATGATCGGAAGACGCTTATTGATCGAAGTGTGGCGACTGAAGGATTCGACTCCGCCGCAAATTAATGACGCCGCCCATGAGAATCGCCTCAATTTGCTCGGAGGTTAGTCCGTGATGTGTGGCTATGGATCCTTTGCACTCGAGTATGATTTCCTCGCCCTTCTTGAGCGTTTGACGGAGATCACGCCCTGAAAGCACATCGTCCCTTGCCAGTCGGTCGTAATCGGACGGATTCACAAAGGCAAGCGGCAGAATTCCGTAATTTATGAGGTTCTGCCGATGGATGCGCGAGAAGCTCTTGGCGACGACGATCCGTAACCCGAGGCTGCGTGGTGCTGCCGCGGCATGTTCCCGTGAAGACCCTTGACCGTAATTTTCTCCGGCGATGACGGCATGGCCAGTATGCGGCGTCACCGCCCGGGCCCGATCGACATAATGGCCGTCCATGGGCCGGAAGGAGAAGTTTGCGATTTTTTCTATGTTGGAGCGAAACGGTAGCACTTTTGCGCCTGCCGGCAAAATTTCATCCGTGGATACATTGTCGCTCATCTTGAGCAAGATCGGGAGATCCAATTCGTCGGGGAGTGAATCGAATTGAGGCAAGGACCGGATGTTTGGTCCTTTCACCAACTCGGTCTTTCTGGCTTCCTCAATTGGAAGCGGAGCTTCCATCAAGGAGGAGCTCATGTTTATCCGCTTGGACTCATGCAACGAAGGATAACGCATGTTCAACGAGCGTGGATCGGTAATTTTTCCGTAAAGGGCAGAGGCCGCCGCCGTCTCAGGCGAACACAAAAACACCGCGTCCTCCTCGGCGCCTGAACGTCCCGGAAAGTTTCGCGGCGTCGTGCGAAGCGAGTTTCGTCCGTTTGCGGGCGCTTGACCCATGCCGATACAGCCGTTGCAGCCCGTCTGATGAATGCGCGCGCCAGCAGCGGCTAGGACGCCAAGCCGGCCATCGGCGATCAACATCTCGAGAATTTGGCGCGACGTTGGGTTCACGTCGAACGAAACCCTTATAGGGATAGTTCTGTGGCGCGTGATCTCGGCCGCAATAGCGAAGTCGCGCCACCCGGGATTAGCGGACGAACCAATATAGGCCTGATAGATTTCTTCACCTTCGACTTCGCGAACAGGGACGACGTTGTCGGGGCTCGATGGCTCGGCGATCAAAGGCTCGAGTTTCGACAAGTCGATCACATCGTGATCATCGTAGTCACAGCCGGGGTCCGCCTTGACTTCGCGCCAGTCCTCAGGACGGCCGCGAGACGCTAGGAACCTTTTGGTCGCCTCATCCGAGGGAAAGACGCTGGTAAGCGCGCCAAGTTCCGCGCCCATGTTGGCGATGACGTGCCTATCCATCGCCCTGAGGCACTTCAGACCCGAGCCGTGATACTCGATAATCCTGCCTACTCCACCGGCGACGCCGTGACGACGCAACACTTCGAGGACGATGTCCTTCGCGCTGACCCAATCAGGAAGTTCGCCTTTAAGTTCGATTCCGAAAATTTCGGGCATCTCGATCGCGTAGGGTTCGCCTGCCATCGCGAGCGCAACATCAAGTCCCCCCGCACCAATCGCAAGCATCGCGAGCGCGCCAGCAGCCGGCGTATGACTGTCCGACCCGAGCATGGATTTGCCGGGGCGGCCGAACCTCTCCATGTGAACCACATGGCTGATGCCATTGCCTGGCGGCGAGTACCACAACCCAAATCTTCGACATGCGCTCTCGAGAAAAAGATGATCGTCGGCGTTCAGACTGTCGGTTTGCAAGAGGTTGTGATCGACATATTGGACGCTCAGCTCTGTCTTCACTCGATCCAAGTTAAGTGCTTCGAGTGAAAGCATCGCCAAGGTGCCGGTTGCATCCTGGGTTAGCGTCTGATCGATCCGAAGCTTGATCGGGACGCCGTGGGTCATTGCGCCTTCCACAAGGTGGGAACGGATCAGCTTCTCGCTAATGTTCAGAGCCATGGAGATCTCCCGTGCGGACGCACGGCCCTTGATCGGAGCTATACTTCTATGGACGCTTTACCCTGCGCAACGCGCCATATGCCCGCAAGTTCCTTTGCGGCCTCCTCTGGTCGGTTGCCGCAGTGATCCGATCCAGAGAGCCCTTTCGTCCCTTGAAACCGGCTAACAAGCTGGTCGGCGGGGCAGACAGCGCGGCTTTCGGGTGCTAGGCTTTGCCGGGAAGGACCGCAGGTCGAAGGGGGCGGCAGAGTTGGATGGGTGGACCATAGCGCTGGAGCGCATCGCGCGAGAAGCCGAGGCCAAGACCGGCGTCCTCGATCTCGGCCGCCTCGGACTCAGCGCGCTGCCGGACGAGCTGTTCCAGTTGAAGCATTTGCGCCGGCTTAATCTCGGGGCAAACTATTTTGACGAGGAGGGGCAATGGCAGGATAGCGAAAAGCTCGCTAATCTGCAAAACCTCACCTGCTCCGGCACGCAGGTCCGCGATCTCGCCCCGCTCGAAAAGCTCGCCAATCCGCAAAGCCTCACCTGCTCCGGCACGCAGGTCTGCGATCTCGCCCCGCTCGAAAAGCTCGCCCATCTGCAAAGAACCAAAGCTCAAATTTCTGGGTCCATTGGACCGTAATAGATATGATTGTATGAAAGCGTTTTACCTGCATATGAGGAAAATCCTGGAAACCGTGGCTGATATCCTCCAGCCTCGCGATTTTGAAGACTTCGTCAAATACGGCTTCGACGATCCTCCGGCAGGCCCTTCGTCACAGGCTTGAAATGGGTCGATAGGCAGCCATCGCAAAAAATCCAGAGGCCGGCTGGTCAATGAAACCGGCGAAAGGACGAATGTTCCACGCGATCTTACGCACACGCGAGCCGCCAAAAGTCCGCGGCTTTGTAAGAAACTGCAGCAAAATCGTACCAAAATGTTTCACGTGAAACATTTTGGTACGATTGACTCTAGTCGCCTGCTTCATTCAATTTGAAAGGGTTCGCGCTGGATTTCATGTCATCCTCGCGAACCCGCCGGTTTTCAAATTGGCCGAAGCGGGCGACTAGGCTGCTGGCGTGAGCGGCGAACGAAAGACGGTCTTCGGATCATTCTGGTTATCGCGCCAGCCGGGATGGTTGAAATGGATGACAAAGTCGCCGTTGTAGGAAGCGACCGCATCGTCGAAGGTCAGTGTGCCGATCCGCCGCCAGTTCTTGAAACGCCGCCGCACAAAGCCAAGAATATCGAGCGTCGTGCCGTCATCCGTCACTTCAATGTGAAAAATGAGCCTGCGCTTCGGCGCCGGATCGCCCTTGTCGAAAATCTGGCCCAAGATCTCGTCGCGGAAGTCAAGGCCCGCGCCCGCGATCCTTTGTTGACCGGACGCGACGAGGAGACGCATGAAGGTCGGCGCCCGCGTGGCCTCGCCTTCAGGCTTGCCGAGCTCGGCGATAGGGTGAAGCTGACGCATCGTCGATTTCTTGTCGACGAGGGTGAAGACAATTCCCTCAACCAATATGACGGGCAAGCCCTTGCCGCGCCGCCAGGGCGTCACATTGGGCGCGTTGCAAAGCACGGCGTCGTTGATATATTCAGTGTCCTCGCCGCCGATGTCCTCCTGGGTAAAAAAGCTCGCCGTGTCGAGCGGCTCAGTGTGGCCTGGGTCGGTGGTGGGAAATAACTTGCCGACCAGCGACAACGATCGTGTCTCCCCCCGATTGGTGTTCGCGCAGCAGGTGGAGTAGCGCCCTATGGCAAGGGCCTTGCTCCCTTTCTTGAAATAGCCGGAATAGGCCGTCTCCTCCGCAATCTCCCACAAGCCCGCGAGACAAACGCCGTTTGGATGGATGAGCCGGCGAAATCCCTTTTGGTCCGGCCCGAAACGCAAGTCCGCATGCGAGTCGACGGCGCGCTCCGAGGCTTTCTTGAAGAGATAGTCCCGGCCAAAGGAAACAAGCCCGCGCAGCACGCTCGACAGCGTCACTTCGTAATGAGGCAGCGGCGGCTCTCCCGCAGCGCCCCAAATTTTCTGATATGGATTGGCGAAGATCGCCTCGCGTACATCCCGGAAGCGCGATCCATTGTAGAGGCGATCCTCTTCAGTGACGGCCTCGATGCCGAAATCATTCACAGTCATGACTTTCTCCCGCCTTTGGCGGCGCGTGCGCATTCGCCCCGAACGATCACGATGTCGCATGGAACGCCCTTGAGGCCAGGGACATGCCGTGTAGAACATGATGCGATGTCGCGCATCCTCCATTCATCCCACCTATAAGGGAGACGAGCTTTGCGCCTCGGCCAAACGCGTCAAGGCAGCTTATCGAGCTCGGCCGCGAGGCGGCGGAGCTGCACATGCTCCATGCCGGTCCGAGCCAAAAGATCGATCACCGGGGCTGCCGCCGCGCGGTCATGCGCCGCGATCGCCGCTTCGAGTAGAATGCGAGCGTCCCGCGGTTCGCGTTGCATGCGCCAATTGGCTATGGCCAGCTGCAATGCGTCTTGCGGCCGCCCAAGTATATACAGAGTGAACCTTGCTTCATCACCTTGATGAAAATTTTCGGAGCGGAACCGGCTCGCGGCAAACTGCTCTTCGATCTTTCTCGCGACTTCCGGCAAATCCTCCGCCTTGAGTTGGCTCTTGGCCAGGGCGAGACGCACCAGGAGCGTGCCGACAGCGCTCTTATCGGCGAGCAGGGTCACAGCTTCCGCCGGCCGCCGCTCGTCGAGCAGAAAGTCGGCGTAGGCGGCAAGCAGATAGGCGTTCTGCCCGCGAATGGCGAGCGCTTCCTTGAAATATCCGTCCGCCTCCTCATCGCGGCCCATTCGCGCGGCCATTTCCGCCAGAGTGGTCAGACTCCAAAACCGTTGATCATCGGAGAGCGCCTTGAAACTTTGCAGGGCCCCGCGCAAAAAATCGTAGCTTTCCTGAGCGTGTCCCGTCAAACTGTTCATGTCGGCGAGGCATGTCATGGCGCGCAATGGGTCCTTGGACTGCGCGAGCGGCAGGCAGCTCGCCCGGGCTTCCTCATAACGGGCGCGGACTTTGAGGATCACCGCGCGGGTCAACCAAGCCTGATTGTTGCCCGGCTCGCTTTGCAGGACCTGCTCCAGGTCGCGCAACGCGCCCTCGAAATCATGTCGATTCTGCTTAATGAAGGCGCGCAGCAGGAGCACGCGCGTGGGCGGATCTTGCGCCGCCCACCAAGGGGACAACACCCCTTGAGCATAACCATAGTGGCGTGGATCCGAGTCGGCTTGTCCGAGCTTAATGTAAAGCTCCGCCAGCTTGACGGCCAGTTCGAGATTGTCAGGTGCCGCTCCGTAAGCCGTCCGCAAAGCGGCGAGCTCCCGATTGCCGGGTCCGGAGGAAACAGGCAGCCGCTCCAGAACCGCGTCATCGCTGGCTGGAATGAATGGCTGGGCCACACCATTCAAGGACCAAGCAAGTGCCGCCACGGATGAAACGGCACCGAGCCGTCGAAAACGGCCGCTGCGAAACGAATGAACTTTGCCTTTATGTCCAGCGGTGCACATTCCAGAATCGACACAAAGATCTGGGACTCGAACGATACATCTTTACGTCATCTCCGCACCGTAGATCTGCTTCGATGCGATTTTTGCTCGCCTGCCAGCTTGCAAAAGCATGAACGGTTAGATATCATCAATGAGAATTGAGTTCATCGTACAAATGATGGATGGGTACGCCTGATTTTCGCATGTGGATACACGATCCGATTGGCTCTCGGACGCAGGGAATGTTCCGCTCGGTCCTCTGAGATTTTGAGAGGACGGGCATGCTCATGGCTGGAAACAACGCAGCGAATTAAGTCGAACTGAACGCGCAACAACACCAGCCCGGGCCGCAGGGGTCGGGCGAAGAAGGAGACGTGTTGTTGTTGAAATGTCCGACGATCAAATAATGTCGTTTTGAGCTCAAGGGGGGGAAGATCCATGCGGCAAGAGCGCGTGTTCTCGGGACAATCGATCGCGAGACAGTTGGCGGCGGTGTCTCTTGTCTTTTTTTGCTCGCTCTTGCTCTCGTTCGGTTGCCGGGCTTCCGATCACGCCGACCCGATGTGGCTGCCGGAAGACGAGCAGGAAGCCAATATCACAGGGCTTTTCTTCTTTCCTGACGGCGACCAGTATATTGCGATCCTGGATGTCCGCAGGGCGCTGACGGCACCGCCGCCCTACAATCTTGAACCCTTCGAATACAATGTCCTTATCGACCTCCACAGCAAGGTAACCTTCGACAATGTCGAGGATGTTGCACGGTACGGCGGAACGATCGTCGACCCGGAATCGGTCAGCCCCGATATCACGATAAAATTCCGTCTCAACAACGATACCACGGTCAAGTCGCAATCGTTTCAGGGGTTGAATGCACCAGAACAGATCAAGGCGTGGACCGGGGTGCGCGCCGACCCGTTCATCTTCCCAAAATTTTCCAAGGTCAACGTCATCACAATGGCCGTTAGCATCCCGAAGACCTCCTTTCCGGAAGGGGAGCCGAATTGGCTGCTTTGGGCAACCACCAACCGTGTCGTGGGCGGCGAGCAGATCGACCATGTCGGTCGCTCCAACCGAACCCAACTGGGACGGTTCGATTTTCTCAATACCATCCCGCCAAGCGAACAGGTGGCCGCAATCAAGGAACGAGCGAAAACAATAGCCAAGGTCCAGGATTTCCTTAATGGTTCGGCGCCTCCACTCGCCAATCTCAATCAGCTCAGCGGTTTCTTGATTCGTCATTACGATTATGTGCCGGACGTCATGATCTATAGTAGTCAGAGGCCGTCGGGATTCCCCAATGGACGCCGCCTGACCGATGATGTGGCGCTGTTGACCTGCCAGCAGGGCGACTGCCCACTGCTCGAGAATTCCTTCATCGATACGGACCTTTATCCGCGCTCGACGACGAACGGGAAGCCGCTGATGGCCGAGTTCCCATTTCTCGCCGAGCCATGGCCCTACAAGCCGCAGGCCCCTGGGGCGTGGGGTCCTTATGTCGTTCGATTTTTATCGCGGCCGGGCGTTCTTCCGGCCTTGATCGGGATCATCGTAGCCGTGATCCTCTGGCGGTTCATCCGGCGCATAGTGCGGCGCTGGCGATCCGCCTGACCTTGATGAAGTCCTAGCGCGCTTTCCGCTTGAACGGAATCGTTCGAGCGATAAGAAATCGCGCAAGATCAAGAAGTGGAGCGAATTCGCGTCGCAAAAGTCTGTCAACTTTTGCGGAATTCGCTCTAGAGTTCGCAAATGGAGCGATAGAGAGCGCTGAATTGCAGCGCGCCAGGCGTTGCCAAATGATGATTGAAACGGAGGGACGTTATGGTGATCAAATTACCAAAAGGCTCCATCTTCTTGGCCATATTCACGATGTTCTCGGTGATGGTGGCTTTTCCCGCGGCAGGTACGGCGGCCGGGTGGCCTGACTGTCTCAAGGACAAAGCCTTGGGCAAAGTGGCCGGCAACATCCTCGATGAAGCCATGTGCGCCGGGCGCGGTCCTGAGACGCTGAAGGGCGCCGATGACGACTATTTTCGCGACATGGATTATGGCGTGACCAAGGATCCTGAGGCCCTCGCCAAGACGCTTGACCCTTATGTTCCGGGGATAAAACCAGAAGATGCGCTAAAGGCGGCCGTCATCGGCCGCAACAACTGGATCGTCTGGACCGCCGGCAATGACCGGGCCTGGAATAAGGTCGACCAATTTTCCTTCAGCCGGTTCGACCTCCTAAAAACGCTGTCGAGCCATGACGGGCTGAAATTCAGTCGAAGCAACCGCTGGAACTATCTTGGCCTGGTGAACGAGCCATGCTTCACCGAGGCCAAAGGGCCGCGCGAGGACCGTTTCGGCCTCTGGCTTGATGTGCGCGATCCAAATTGCCCGGCGGACCCTTTCGAGGATGAGACGAAATATCCAGGCGTGAAGATCGGTGCGCGCGGCCAGAACATCCCTGCCGGCTCATACTATGGATATGCTACGGGCGTTGTGGGCCTGCGTCTTTTCCCCAATCCAGATTTCGACGAGGAAGCACAGAAAAAATGGGATCCGGAACGCTACTATACCGATCCTTCATATTACAATGACAAGAATCTCGTGCGGCCTTATCGCGTCGGAATGTCCTGCGGCTTCTGTCACGTGGGACCCAATCCGACCAATCCGCCTGTGGACCCCGAAAATCCAAAATGGGAAAACCTCAATTCCAACCCTGGGGCTCAATATTTCTGGTGGGACCGCATATTCACCTATGAGGCGAACCCGGCAGACTTCGGTTACCAGTATTTTCACGTCTCGCGGCCAGGCGCGCTTGATACGTCGCTCCTCTCGACGGATTACATCGCCAATCCGCGCACGATGAACGCCATCTACAACCTTGGCCCGCGCCTGCTGTTGGCCTTGAAGTCGGGGCATGAGGAGCTCAAGGGCGGCGAGAAGAACAATAAGCAGTTCAGCGACTTCAGCGTCGGCGCTCCGGGAACGCCGCTGAGCCTGTTCTTCAAGAAGTCCGATCAGGTCAACGGGCCCGATCAGGTCTGGACCCCTCGCGTTCTCAAGGACGGTGCCGACTCCGCCGGCGCGCTTGGCTCCTTCAACCGGGTCTATGTCAACATCGGCCTGTTCAGCGAGGAATGGTTCGAGCATTTCAACCCGATCGTCGGCGGCAAGCCGATCACAGCCATACCAATCAAGACGGGGCGCGAGAACTCCTCCTATTGGCAGGCGAATGAGGCCCAGACTGCGGATACAGCCTTGTTCTTCGTTGCGGCCTCAAAGCCGGATTTGCTGAAGGACGCGCCCGGCGGCAGTCAATATCTGACCGCGGACGCCACCACCCTCAATCATGGCAAGGAGGTGTTCGGCGAGCGCTGCGCACGGTGCCATTCGAGCAAGCTGCCCGAGAAGGCCTACACCTTCTTCAAGGACGGTGGCTGTGTCGGCAAGGACTATCTCAATTGCTGGAACGCCTATTGGGCATGGACCAAGACCGACGAGTTCAAGCAAGCCGTCAAGAAGATCGTGACGGCGGATGATTTCCTCACCGACAATTTCCTGTCGACCGACCTGCGGGTTCCGGTGACTCTCCTGGAGACGAACGCCTGCAGCCCGCTCGCCACCAATGCGATCAAGGACAATATTTGGAACGATTTCTCGTCGAGCTCCTACAAGGAACTCCCGCCGGTCGGACCGATCACCGTGCACAATCCCTTCACCGGTGAACCGAGATCCTACAACCCACCTGGAGGCGGGCGCGGCTTCACGCGTCCGGCATCCTTGGTCAGCGTGTGGTCGACGGCGCCCTTCCTGCTCAATAATTCCCTGGGCAAATTCAACTCGAGCCCATCGGTCGAGAGCCGGCTGGAGTCGTTCAACGACTCCATCGGGCAATTGCTGTGGCCGGAAAAGCGGACCGGCAACTTCGAGTATGTGACCGCCTCCGGCAAGAAGCTGCACGGCGAGGTGGATTTGACCACGACGACGAGCTATCTTAAAGTAGACAAGAGCTATTTGAACGGCGTTGTTCAGGCTGGCCTTAAGCTCGTCAGTGATCTGCCGCCCTTCCTCGATATCCTGCACCTGCAGAATTTCATCGACAAGGACGGAAACGTCCTGCTTGGCCCCATTCCGAAGGGGACGCCGGTCGCCCTGCTCGGCAACATCGATCTCGACTACAGGGACAGCTGGATCGAGCGCTTCGAGTATAAGCAGAAGCTTCTGAAGGTGTTTGGCAAGCTCCTGTTCGACCTCAAGGCCCTGCCGAAAAACGCGAGCGACGAGGAGGCGCGCAAGATCTTCAGCAATCTCGTCGACGATCTCCTCGCGGTCAACAAATGCCCGGACTTCGTCGTCAACCGCGGGCACTATTTCGGAACGGACTATTTCAAGGAAGAGCCCGGCCTCACCGACGATGACAAGAAAGCTCTCATCGCCTTCCTGAAGACATTTTAAAAGCGAGAGCGGGATGCGAAAAGTGGATACCGGTTTTCGTATAAATCCCGCTCTAAATAATCGATCACGTAGTATGATTTTGGATCGACTGGATCTAAAATCATACCTACGTGATTGAATGCCGGTCGCCGCGCCGACGGCGCCCGGCTGCGCCGCCCTGGTCTTAAATAGAAAACGCAGACCACAGGACTCGGCTTCGATCGAAGAGAGATCGACATAGCGCGCTTTCCGCTCGAACGGAATCGTACGAGCGGAAAGAAATCGCGCAAGATCAATAAGTCGGAGCGAATTCTCGTCGCAAAAGTCTGTCAACTTTTGCGGAATTCGCTCTAGGACTGCGCCCACTGCTGAAGAATGAGGCGAGGACAGGTCATGAGCATCCCCGACAATGCAAGCTTTGAATATATCGTGGTGGGCTCCGGGGCCGGCGGCGGCACGGTCGCGGCGCGTCTCGCCGAGCAGGGCCGCAAGGTCCTGGTCCTGGAGGCCGGCGGCGACCCAAGGGAACTCCATGGCGCGGACGCCGCCTATCCAAATGAAGAGCGCCTTCCCGACGATTACGACGTCCCCGTGTTTCACGCCTGCTCGACGGAAAACGAAGCCATGGCTTGGGACTTTTGGGTGCGCCATTTCGACGATACCGAATTGCAGGAAAAAGATTATAAATATCGACGCGAGTGGAATGGAGAAGTGGTCGATGGGGTTCTCTACCCCCGCGCCGGTACGCTTGGGGGGTGCACCGCCCACAACGCCATGATCACCGTCTATCCGCACAATGAAGATTGGGATTCCTTGGCCCGCCTCACGGATGATATCTCGTGGAGCGCGGACAATATGCGCAAATATTTTGAAAAACTCGAGAACTGCAATCACCGGTTCATCCTGTACCGTTGGCTAGCGAAGCTCGGTATCAACCCAACACGGCACGGCTTCAACGGTTGGCTCAGCACCGAAATCGAGATACCAAAGGCGGCGGTCGCCAGTGTCCAGCTGATCGACCTCCTCAAGCAATCGATCAGAGTGGAGATCAAATCGCTCGGCTCTCTGCTCGAGCGCTTTTTGTGGTTCCTTCTCGGCAAGGGTGATCCCAACGATTGGCGTCTCGTGGAGAAGAATGCCTTTGGCATTCATTACCCGCCGCTCGCGACCGCCAAACATTCCCGGAATGGGACGAGGGAGCGCCTGCTTGAGGTACGGGAAAAATATCCTGGCAATCTGACCATAGAGCTTGATGCGCTCGTGACGCGTGTTCTCTTCGATGAAAACAACAAGGCGGTCGGCGTGGAATATCTCAAGGGCGCCCGTCTCTATCAGGCCCACTCCCGCAGCTATCTGGAACCCAAGGGGCCAAGCGGCGAGCCAGTCAGACATGAGGTCAGGGCCTCCCGTGAGGTGATCCTGGCAGGCGGTGCCTTCAACACCCCCCAACTTTTGATGTTGTCCGGAATAGGTCCGAAGGAAGAGCTCGAAAAGCACGGCATAGAGGTCCGTGTGAATCTGCCGGGAGTCGGCAAGAATCTCCAGGACCGCTACGAAGTCGGCGTCGTCAATGAGATGAAGGAAGACTGGAATGTCCTAAAAGGCGTTACCTATTCCAACAAAGACCAGACCTATGCGGATTGGAAAAACAACAAGGAAGGACTCTATGCAACCAATGGCGCGGTCCTGGCCGTCATCAAGCGATCTTCTCCCGAAAGGCCGCTACCCGATCTTTTCTGCTTCGCGCTGCTGACCGATTTCAGAGGCTATGAGCCCGACTATTCCGTCCGGATCGTCCACAGCCTCAAACATCTGACTTGGGCGATTCTCAAGGCGCATACCAGCAACACGGCCGGCGAAGTCACGTTGAAATCCAAAGACCCGCGCGAACGCCCCGACATTCGCTTTCATTATTTTCAGGAGGGAAATGACAAGGAGGGCGAAGACCTCGACTCCGTGGTCGAGGGCGTCAAATTCGTCCGCAAGCTCGTCGAACCCTTGAAGACGAGTGGCTTCTTCGTCCAGGAGTTGGCGCCCGGCCCGCAAGTGCAGACCGATGAACAGATCCGTGATTTCGTGAGATATCAATCCTGGGGACATCATGCCTCCTGCACCTGTCCGATCGGCAAGGACGGTGACCCGGCGGCTGTGCTTGACGGAGATTTCAGAGTGCGCGGCGTCGCCGGCCTCAGGGTGGTGGACGCGTCGGTATTTCCTCGAATCCCAGGCTTCTTCATCGTCAGTTCGGTCTATATGGTGGGCGAAAAAGCGGCCGACGTCATTCTCAGAGATCTGGATCGTCCTTTGGTCGTCCCACCTGCCCCTTAGGGTCAGGATCCGATTAAAGTAACCTTCCGTAACCGTGACTGCGAGCCAACGGGTCCGGTTTCGCCGGCCCGGTTGGCTCCTCGGAATGACGGCGCCATAATTAGGTCCTACCTGCGTTTCCGCTGGAAGGCATCATATGATGAGAATGGCCCTTCTCTCGGGACTATGGCTCATGGCCGGTCTGACGACAGCCTCCGCCCATACCGGAGAAGGGATTGGGGGTGACCTCACGGCCGGGTTCGCCCACCCTCTCCTCGGGCCCGATCACCTGCTTGCCATGGTGAGCGTCGGCATTTGGGGCGCGCAGCTTGGCAGCCCGGCGTTGTGGATGCTGCCGATCGGCTTTCCGCTGATCATGGCTGTGGGTGGGGCGCTCGGTGTGGCCGGTTTCCCCCTACCGGCGACGGAACTCGTCATCGCGCTTTCCGTTCTGACTTTGGGCATTATGGTTGCGCGTGCGCAACGCCTTCCCATGGTTGCAGCCTTCCTGATCGTCGCCGTTTTCGCCCTGGCGCATGGCCATGCGCATGGCGTCGAATTGCCCAAATCGGCGGATGCGCTGGCGTTCTGCGTCGGCTTTGTCGTGGCGACCGGACTGCTTCATGCGACAGGCATCGTCATCGGACTGCTCATCAAATGGCCGATCGGGGCGATGGCCATTCGCTTTTTGGGCAGCCTGGTCACACTCGCCGGGGTCTATTTCATCTTCAACAGTTTTCAGGCATAGCTGCTGCCCATGCGTCCGGCTTCAACCAAGCCTCTATTCGACCTTTCATGACGCTACCTCGCGGTATCCCGTTCACGAATGGCCTCGCTCGCGGACACGCCACGAAATCATCCAGCACACGGAGACGCAACCAGTTGCGCCTCATGCGCGGCTCCAATCCTTTGTTGAGTGGGGTCCTTTGGATTCGAGCGCCTCAACTTGCCTTCCTCTCTCCTCTGCGTTCGGACGACATCGCATGCGCCTGGTGATCGATGGATTTAACCTGCTGCGTGCCTTCACGATCCTGGCACTTGGCTTTGCGCCCAACTCGGCGGAGGCCCATACCGCATTCAAAACCTTGGGAAGCTTTTGGTCCGGCGTGCTTCATGTTCTGACCTCCTTCGACCAGCTCGGCTTCCTTCTAGGGCTTTCGATTTGGGTCAGCCTCCAGGCTCGGCGTTCCGACGCCCCCGTAGTCGGAACCCTATGCCTGAGCTCGCTCTTCGGCTCGTTGGTTGCCTGGGAGACAGGCACGCAGTTCGATTCGCTCGTCTATATATCCGTGTTGATGGTTGTGGTTGGGGTCGCGGGCGCCACCGCTTTCCATGTTATCGAGAAGCTGTTGATTGCTGTCGCGGCTTGCGGCGGCACGCTGATCGGCATGGCGAGTGAAATGGGCGCAGCGGGTTTGCAGACCGGCCTCGTCGCTCTCGGCGGCTCCATTGCCACTGGCTCGATCACGAGTTACGGCCTGATTGCCATCACGCCGTCCTATCCGGCTTGGGGCAAAATCGCGCTTCGGGCCACAGCGAGCTGGATCGCCGCGATCGGGCTCATGACCTTCGCTTTGGAGGTTTCCCGCTTACATGGACGTCATTGAAATTGGGCACTGACTGGGGAGGGCTGATGCGCCGCCTGTTGCTGACCGGCTTCGCCGTGCTGCTCGGCCACGGCGTGGCTTTTGCCCATCTCGCATCCGACAGTTACCTTCGCATCGAGCTCGATACGCATGCGAAGGTGAGCGGCCAATGGGACATCGCCCTGCGCGATCTCGATGCGGCAATCGCCCTTGATGCGGGTCCCGAAGGACTCATGACGTGGGGAAAACTCCGGGCGAAGCAATCCAAGATTGAAGCCTATGCCTTCAGTCATCTCGCGATCGGCGGCGGCGCTTGCCCGATCGAGCCGAACGGCTTCCTGGTGGATTATCATGCCGGCAACGCCTATGCCGTCATCCGCTTCACGGCGGATTGCGCACAGGCGCCAAGCCCCCTGATCTTGAACTATCGCCTGCTTTTCGATCTCGATCCGACCCATCGGGGTCTGTTGACCATCATCCAGCCGGGCGGCGAACGCTCCGAGGTGCTGTCGCCCGATCATCCGGAGGTCGCCCTCGATCAGGCCCCTTCGTCAGCGATCGAGACTGTTGGCCGATTCATCGGCTTCGGCATATCTCACATTCTGCTCGGCTATGATCACTTACTGTTCATTGGCGTCCTTCTCATCGTCGCCCCCTTTCAACGCGCCGCACGATCAAGAGCGGCGGATGGTCAATTTGAATCGGTCCGCCGCTCTCGCATTTTGTTTGAGCATCGGATTTTTCCCAAAACCGGTTCCCACTTTTGGGTCCGATGCTCTAGCTGGAAACCGATCGAGGGCTTCGGCAATGTATTGATCCAGACGCTGAAGATCTTGACGGCCTTCACGCTCGCCCACGCCCTTTCTCTGACCCTTGCGGTGCTCGGCATTGTCGATATCCCCTCGCGCCTCGTGGACCCTGCGGTCGCGATGACGATCATGGCGGCGGCGATCGACAATGTCCGGCCGATCCTGCCCCAGCTTCGCTGGACCGTCGCCTTCGGTTTCGGCCTGATCCACGGCTTGGCGTTTGCCAGCGCCCTCGTTCCCATGCGCCTGCAGCCGTCCGGCCTCGCGCTTGCCCTTGCCAGCTTCAACATCGGCGTCGAGCTGGGACAGATCGCGCTGGCCTTGCTGCTCATTCCGATTGTCTATGTGGTCCGCTGGGAGAAGGTCTATCTGCGCTTTTTCGCGCCGGCTCTTTCGCTTGCGGCCTTTGGTCTTGCCTCGATCTGGCTTGTCGAGCGCGTTGCGGGCTTCATGTGACGAACGCAACAGCTTTGCTCACTGAAAAAGACTATTCCTTCGATCTTGCGCGCGGGGCGAAAGAGAGGGCCCAACTGTCATCCCTCGCCGATCGCCTGCCGGAGCGCTCCCAAGATCCCATTTAGAGCGAATTCCGCAAAAGTTGACAGACTTTCGCGACGAGAATCCGCTCCAACTTCTCGATCTTGCGCGATTTCTTATCGCTCGAACGACTCCGTTCGAGCGATAAGCGCGCTAGATCACGACGATTTTGGATCGAATGAAACGTGGTCGATTCTCGTAATTGAGAGCGGGATGCGAGCGCACATATTTTTGCTGATCTCGCTCTAGTTGATCGTGTTCTGTTTTTGTCCTAAACAAAGAATGTCGAATCAATGCGCCGCAATTGACGGTCTGTTGCGAAAAGACATGGGCCGTCCACACGGACGACTGGAGATTCCAGGGCTCTCATCATGACCAAGGGAGAGGCCCGGACGCGCCTTATGCCGCAATAAAGTGTCCGACCAAGCCATTGTGTCACCGGAGGCTTCTGAACATGGGAAGCTTCGCACGGGCCAAATGCCTGCCAAATGCCGAAGGGTTCTTCTTCGTGTGACATTTCTTGATCTACGGAGTGGAGATGTTTGCAGCGAGCCCGACATCCAATCCGACCAAAGCGCTCTCGGCGAGCCGAGCGCCCTCTCCGGCAGATCGGAGTCGCCAACGAAAGATTATTCATATTGACATGGACGCCTTCTACGCCTCCGTCGAGCAACGCGACAATCCGGCGCTGCGCGGCAAGCCTGTGGCTGTCGGTGGGTCTCGGGAGCGCGGCGTGGTCGCCGCGGCGAGCTATGAGGCGCGTAGATACGGTGTCCATTCGGCCATGCCGTCGGTCACGGCAAAGCGGAAGTGCCCGGACCTGATCTTCGTGCCCCCTCGTTTCGAAGCCTATCGAGCCGTGTCACGACAGATTCACGAGATCTTTGCCAAGCACACCCCGCTGATCGAGCCTTTGTCCCTGGACGAGGCCTATCTTGATGTCACCGATAACTTGCAAGGACTGGCCTCGGCCACGGAGGTCGCCGAGGCGATCCGGGCAGAAATCAATTCTGTCACGCAGCTGACCGCCTCGGCCGGCATCAGCTACAATAAGTTCCTCGCCAAAACGGCATCTGGTCAAAACAAACCTGATGGCTTGTTCGTCATCACGCCGAGCATCGGACCGAGCTTCGTCGAAAACCTTCCGGTCAGGAAATTTCACGGGGTCGGGCCAGCAACGGCAGCGAAGATGAACGGCCTCGGCATCGAGACCGGGCTGGACTTGCAACGCTGCTCGCTTGGTTTCCTTCGAGACCATTTCGGAAAGGCGGGATCTTATTACTACTGGATTTCCCGTGGCATCGATGCGCGGCCGGTTCAGCCGAATCGTGCCCGAAAATCGATCGGCACCGAGGATACCTTCGCTCACGACCTCTTCACCTTCGACGAGGCGCAAAAGGGTCTCAGACCTCTGATCCAGCGGGTATGGCGGCACTGCGCAGCCAACAACACGCGCGGCCGCACCGTGACTCTGAAGGTCAAATATGGAGACTTTCAGCTGATTACGCGAAGCCGAACGCTCAGCACGCCGCTCGTTGCCTTGCCCGACCTGGAGAGAATCGCCATAAGCTTGCTCGAAGCCCTCTTTCCGGCTCGAAAAGGGATTCGTTTGCTCGGTATAACCTTGTCTTCACTTGGTGAAGACATCCCTTGTAATGACCGTCAATTTTCGCTCGACGTATAAACGAACCCCAAACGCATTTGGCACAGGGGACTCGATCAATGGAAAATAGCGACGCTTCGTAATGGCTCTGACGGGTCAAAATTCGAACCGCCAGAGCCTTCGAGTTCCACATGATCGGACGGACGCCCAAACACTTGGCTGCGCTTAGCGCGCTTATCGCTCGAACGGAATCGTTCGAGCGATAAGAAAGCGCATAAGATCAAGAAGTTGGAGCGAATTCTCGTCGCAAAAGTCTGTCAACTTTTGCGGAATTCGCTCGAGGTCAGACCAAACCGAGGCCGGACAAGCAGCTCGATTGGACTGAGCGGCCGAACGCCTGAAACCTTCCGCCTGCGCTG
>DATJTB010000274.1:0-8909 GCA_035503795.1 Methylocella sp. | reverse complement strand
TGATTTTGGATCGAATGATCCAAAATCATCGTGATCTTGTGCGGGATGCGAAAAAGTGGATGCCGGTTTTTCGCGCAAGTCCCGCTCTCAATCTTTAGAATCGATCACGTCACATGATTTTGGATCGAACGATCCAAAATCATGTGATCTTGTGCGGGATGCGAAAAAGTGGATTCCGGTTTTTCGCGCAAATCCCGCTCTCAATCTTCGGAATCGATCACCTCACATGAATTTGGATCGAATGATCCAAATTCATGACACGCGATCGAGCCGGGCCAAGGGAGGTCAGCCGGCGAGGCGGCGATCCGGCTCGACGAGCGCCGCGTCACCGGCAGCAAGCTGGGCGGGTAGCGCCTGCGCCCATTGGGTGATATTGCCGGCGCCGAGGCAAACGACATAATCACCGGGCTTGGCAAGCTGCCGGATGAGCGGCGCGAGATCCTCAGGCCGCTTGAGGCCGAAGACTTGGCGCTGGCCGCGTTTCTTCAGCGCGGCGACGAGCGAGTCGCGGTCGGCGCCCGCAATGGGCGCTTCGCCCGCCGGATAGACATCGGCGACGATCACCGTATCGGCATCACTGAAGGCACCGGCAAAGCCGTCAAAGAGCGAATGCAGGCGGGTGTAGCGATGCGGCTGCACCACGGCGATGACATGCGCAGGGGTCGCCGCGCGCGCCGCGCGCAGAACCGCGGCGATCTCGACCGGGTGATGGCCATAATCATCGAAAATCGCGGCGCCGTTCCAATCCCCCGTGCGGGTGAACCGACGCTTGACCCCGCCAAAGCCGGCAAGCGCCTTGCGGATGACATCGGGGCTCATGCCAAGCCGGCGCGCGACGCCGATCGCCGCCGTCGCATTCAAGGCATTATGGAGGCCCGGCATCGGCAGGCGGAGCTGATCGAGCCGCGTCTCGATGCCACTCTCCTGGTCAGCAATCAAGACCGTGAATTGCGAGACGCCATTCCTGAGATCGACCTCGGTGAGCCGGACATCGGCATTCGGGTCCTCCCCATAGGTGAGGACCCGCCGGTCCACGATCTCCCGCGCCACTTCCCGGGCGATGGGATGGTCGCGGCAGACCATGGCAAAGCCATAAAAAGGGATGTTCTCGATGAAGGCGCGGAAAGCCGCCTTGATCGCGTCAAAGGTCTTGAAATGATCGAGATGCTCAGGATCGATGTTGGTGACGATGGCGATCTCGGCCGGCAGCTTGAGAAAGGTGCCGTCGCTTTCATCGGCTTCGACGACCATCCAATCGCCGGCACCGAGGTGCGCATTGGTCCCATAGGCATTGATGATGCCGCCATTGATCACCGTCGGATCGAACTTGCCCGCATCGAGCAGGGCCGCAACGAGTGAGGTCGTGGTCGTCTTGCCATGCGTGCCGGCGATGGCGACGCAATGCTTGAGCCGCATCAGTTCGGCGAGCATTTCGGCGCGGCGCACGACCGGCAGGCGTTTTTGCCGCGCCGCCAGGAGCTCGGGATTGTCGTGATGGATCGCGGTCGAGACAACAACGACTTCCGCCGCACCGAGATTCTCGGGATGGTGGCCGATGGCAACGCGGGCGCCCTTGGCCCGCAGCCTTTGCACATTGGCACTCTCGGACGCATCCGAGCCCTGGACGGAATAGCCGAGATTGAGGAGAACTTCGGCGATGCCGGACATCCCAATGCCGCCAATCCCGATGAAATGAATGGCGCCGAGCCTATCCGGCAGTCGCATGAATCTTGTCCCTCTCCACCAGGCCTTGGACCAGTTCCGCCAGCCGCTCCGCCGCATCCGGGATACCCGCGCCTCGTGCCGCCTCGGCTCGCCGGGCCAAAGCCATCCTGTCCGCTAGAACTTCCAGGAGAGAATGCGCGAGCCATTGCGGCGAAAATACGCTCTGCGGGGCAACAATCGCCGCCCCCGTCGCGGCAAATTGCGCGGCATTGGCGGCCTGGTCCTGATCGAGCGCGTGGGGCAGCGGCACCAGAATGGCCGGCCGCCCGATGATGGCGAGCTCGGAAACGGTCGAGGCGCCGGCCCGCGCAATGACGAGATGCGCCTTGGCAATTCGGGCCGGCAGGTCGGGAAAGAAGGGCGCGACTTCGGCCTCGACCGCAAGCGCTCGATAGGCCTGCCGGACCCGCTCGACATCCTCGGCCCGGGCCTGCTGCACGATGGCGAGCTTTTGCCGCTCTTCCTCGGGCAGGAGGGCGATGGCCGCCGGGACAATGTCGGAAAAGATCCGGGCACCCTGCGAGCCGCCCGTCACGAGGAGCCGCAGCTTGCCGTCGATCGTCTCGGGATAGGCGTGCTTCGCCGCCTCCAGCACCATGGGACGGACCGGATTGCCCGTCAGATGGGTCCTGGCGGCAAGGTCATCCGGCAGCCCGCCGAGCGTCGCAAAGCCCGTGGCAATGGCATCGACCCGGCAGGCCAGGAATCGGTTGGCCTTGCCGATGACGGCATTGCCCTCATGCAGTAAGGCCGGAATGCCCAACAGGCGCGCGGCGAGAAGCGGTGGCACCGTCGGATAGCCGCCAAAGCCGATCACGGCACAAGGCGAGAGCCGCTTGAACAGACGTCGCGCCGCCCAGGTGCCGTAAAGCAGGATCAAGATGGCCCGCGCCCGCGCAAGCGGCGAGCCCCCCCGCGGCGTCGCGGCAGCGAGCCGATGAATGGCGGTGGCCGGGAAATCCGCGCTATATTGGGTGGCCCGCTCATCGGTGACAAGCTGCACCTCGAAGCCGCGAGCGGCGAGCGCATGGCTCAAGGCCGCCGCCGGAAAGAGATGGCCGCCCGTGCCGCCCGCCGCGACGATGACGAGGCCCTTATCATTCATGACAAGCTTCCGTCTTGAGGAGGGTCTACCACTCAAACATAGCCAAGTGCGCGCGACGGGATCGTTAGAGCGGCGGACGATCAATTTGAATCGATCCGCTGCTCTAACATTTCGTTTGAGCAGCGGATTTTTCCCAAAACCGGTTTCCCACTTTTGGGTCCGATGCTCTAGATCACGATGATTTTGCGTGGAGTCGACCCAAAATCATGCACCATGAGATCGATTCTAAAAACTTGAGACGCGGGATCTCAGCGAAAAACCGGTACCCACTTTTTCGCATCCCACGCTAGTTGCCGGCCAATGGATGCAGGTCGCGCACCATCGCCTTCATCCGCTCATCGAGCACATGAGTATAGATCTGGGTCGTGGAAATGTCGGCGTGGCCCAGCAATTCCTGGACGACGCGCAAATCGGCGCCGTTTTGCAAGAGATGGCTCGCAAAGGCATGCCTCAGCACATGCGGGCTCACCCGCGACTGGCTGATCCCGGCCGCGGAAGCGCAAGCTTTGAGATCGCGGGCGAAGGCCTGGCGCGTCAGATGACCGCTCGCGCTATCCGAAGGAAAGAGCCAGGCACCATGGTCATCCGCCCCCTCGATTTCCTTGAGGAAGGCACGGTAGGCCGCGATCGAAGCGCGGGCCGGGTCGGAAAGCGGCACCAGCCTTTCGCGTCCCCCCTTGCCCCGGATATGAAGAAAGGGATCCTTCGTTTGCGCGGCGCTCCACGGCAGGCTCACGAGCTCGGACACCCGCAAGCCGGTGGCGTAAAGGAGCTCGAGGAGGCAGGCGAGGCGCAGCGCGCGCAGCCGCTCGGACGCCGGCCGCGCGGGATCTTCGAGGCCTTCCCTTGAGACCGACAACAAACGGCTGACCTCGTTAACTGAGAGGATTTTCGGCAGGCCACGACCGCGCCGCGGCGCTTCCACGATGAGCGCCGGATCCTCCGCGCGGCGCCCTTCCGCGACGAGAAAGCGATGGAACTGGCGGATCGCAGAAAGCTTTCGCGCGGCGGAAGCGGGTTTGAGGCCCTGCCCGGCCAGTCGGGTGAGATAGGCGCGAATGTCGGATGTTGTGGCATCGAGGGGAGTCTTGCCCTTTTCGGCAAGGGCCACGGCGTAATCGGAAAGGTCGCGGGCGTAGGCGTCCTTTGTATTCCGGGCGGCGCCGCGCTCCGCCGCGATCATCTCCAGGAAAGCCTCGACGAGAGGACGAGTGGCCGCAGGCAACCCTGCACTCCCTAAATCAGGATGATTTTGGATCCCGTCGATCCAAAATCATCAGGAATCGATTCCAATAGTTGAGAGCGGGATTGGCGCGAAAAACCAGCATCCACTTTTTCGCATCCCCGCTCTATTTGTTCAGCCGGGCTGGCGGAATGATCTGAATCATTTCCCGCGGCTGCGGCTCGACGAAGGTTACAAGCGCGACCATGGCGGCATAGATCAATCCCGCCAGCAAGCCGATGATCACGAGGAAACGGATGAGGGATGGCACGAGAGCCTCCGACGGACCACCGACCCTTGCAGCATGGCCAGTTTGACACCAGTCGCCTAAGAGCCTTGACTCACCATTCTTTCAATTTCCTAAAGCGGCAAGAGCCGGATGAACACAAGTGTGAAACGATCTCGTGCGCGCATCCAGAAAGCGATCCGATACGTATTGCTTGGCTTTGTCACTGATGTTAGCGAGCTTTTTGATTTTGTCGCATTTTCTCAACCCGAAACGGTGTCCACTTCGCTGGAAAATGCTCTCTAGGGGCTCTTTTCGCGAGCCTCTTGCCAACCGGCGTTTGTCAGCCTTGCCGCGTAGCGCGCCATCAGATCGACTTCGAGGTTGAGCTCATCGCCTACCTGCCTTTCTCCCCAGGTCGTGACCTTGAGGGTATGAGGAATGAGCAGGACGGAAAGGGAATCGGCCGACACGGCATTGACCGTGAGCGAAGTTCCATCGAGGGCGACCGAGCCTTTTTCGGCAATGAAGCGGGCGAGATCCGGCGCTACCCCGACCTCGATCCTCCGCTGGCCATCGAAATCGGCCATCGACCGGATCCTTGCGGTCGCATCGACATGGCCGGTCACGATATGGCCGCCAAGCTCATCGCCGATCCTGAGCGCCCGCTCGAGATTGAGCCGCGTGCCCGGCCGCCAATAGCGCGCCGTCGTGCGGGCGAGCGTCTCGGCGCCAATGTCGACATCGAACCAGCTCCGGGCCCCACCTTCGCCGCAGGCAACCACGGTCAGGCAGGCCCCGCCGCAGGCGATCGACTGGCCGGGCATAAGGCTCGAGGCCTCATAGGCGCAGGCGATGCGCAAGCGATGCAGGTGGCTCGATTCTGCGACCTGCTCGACGACGCCGACATCGGTGATGATCCCGGTGAACATCTATACCTTCTCATAGAGGGTGAGACGGTCGGACCCAATCGTCCGCTCGCCCAGGAGGCGATAATGGCGGGCATCGGCAAGACGATCGGCAGTTGCCGGATCAAGCCCCAAAATGCCCTTGCGTCCCAACAGCACGGGCGAAGTGAGGATCATGACCTCATCGGCGAGCCCCGCATGGATCAGGCCCGCCGCCAGTGTCGGCCCACCCTCGCAGAAGACCCGCGTCAAGCCACGGTCGCCGAGCGCTTTGAAGGCCTTTTCGAGATCGAGCCCTCGCCTTTTCGCGGCCCGCGGAATGCGAAGAATCTCGATCCCCGCCCGCCGCAGAGCCTCTTCTTTTGTCAGTGGGGCATCCTCGCCGGTGATGACGAGCGTCGGATGGCCGAGCGCCGTTGTCGCAAGCCTCGCAAAGTGCGGCAAGCGCAGCTCGCTGTCCAGCACGATGCGCAGGGGTTTACGTGCCTCGAGCCCAGGCAGGCGCACGGTCAATAAAGGGTCATCGCTCAACGCCGTGCCGATGCCGACCATGACCGCCTCATGCCGGGCGCGCTCCATATGGACAAGATCATCGGCGACCTCACCCGTCACCTTGAGGCGCGGCTCGCCCGGCAGGCCGCCGGCGTAGAGATCCGCCGTTACGGCGAGCTTCAGGGTCAGCATGGGCCGGCCTTCCGTCACCCGCAGGAAATGGCCACGGTGGGCGCGCGCCGCCGCCTCCACAAGCACGCCCCTCTTGACCTCCAAGCCGGCGGCTTTGAAAATCCCATCGGCCTTTCCGAGCGCGCGCGGATCACGGTCCTCGACGGCATAGACGACGCGGCGGATGCCGGCCGCGATGATCGCCTGCGTGCATGGCGGGGTCGCACCGTGGTGGCTGCAAGGCTCGAGGCTGACATAGAGGGTAGCCCCTTGCGCCGTGACGCCCGCGGCCGACAAAGCCTCGGTTTCCGCATGCGGCCGGCCGCCGCGCTTCGTCCAGCCGCGCGCGATCGTCACGCCTTCCGTGACGATCAGCGCGCCGACCGCCGGATTGGGCGCGCAGAGCCCCTGCCCTCGCCGGCCGATCGCCAACGCCGCCGCCATGAATCGCTCGTCTTCATCCTCAGGTCTCATGCCCGCTCCGCGGGCTCTGCCTTCCCTTGCGGCGCAGTCGACGTGTCTTCGGCCTCCTTTCCGGCATCCACCGCCATCTGATCAACCAGCGTGTTGAAATCACGGGCTTCACGGAAATTGCGATAGACGGAGGCAAAGCGCACATAGGCAACACTGTCGAGGCCTTTCAGGCCCTCCATGACCAGCTCGCCGATCCGGCCGCTTGGAATTTCGCTCTCGCCCTGGCTTTCAAGCTGACGCACGATGCCGTTCACGAGGCGCTCCAGCCGTTCCGCTTCGACCGGCCGCTTGCGCAGGGCGATTTCCAGCGAGCGCATGAGCTTGTCCCGATCGAAGGGCACCCGCCGACCGGATTTCTTCACGACCGTCAATTCGCGCAGCTGCACGCGCTCGAAAGTGGTAAAGCGGCCACCGCAATCCGGGCAGACACGGCGCCGGCGGATCGCCGATCCGTCCGCCGCCGGGCGTGAATCCTTCACCTGAGAGTCGAGACTGCCGCAGAAAGGGCAACGCATGGGCCACCCGCTCACGCCGGACCGGCTTTGCGCATCCATATGCCGCGCAGTGTTGCTCCGCGCGGCCGGCCAGCCCTAAAGCCATCATTGCGCTCCGGCTCAATAGACGGGGAAACGCTCCGTCAATTCGGCGGCGACCGCCTTGACTTTTGCCTCGACGATGCTGTTGCCCTCATCGCCATTCTTGGCCAGCCCATCCAAGGTCTCGGCGATGAGCTCGCCCACCTTCTTGAATTCGGCGATGCCGAAACCCCGCGAGGTCGCCGCCGGCGTGCCGATCCTTATGCCGGAGGTGATCATGGGCTTTTCGGTATCGAAGGGCACGCCATTCTTGTTGACGGTGATCCCCGCCCGGCCGAGGCTTAATTCCGCCGCCTTGCCGGTGAGCTTTTGCGGCCGCAGATCGATCAGCATGAGATGATTGTCGGTGCCGCCGGTCGTGATCAAGTAGCCATGCTCGATGAGCGTCGCGGCGAGCGCCTTGGCATTATCAGCGACCTGGCGGGCGTAAATCTTGAACTCGGGTTTCAACGCCTCGCCGAAGGCCACCGCCTTGCCGGCAATCACATGCATCAAAGGCCCGCCTTGGAGGCCGGGGAAAACGGCGGAATTGATCTTCTTGGCGATGGCCTCGTCATTGGTGAGCACTAGGCCGCCGCGCGGGCCGCGCAAGGTCTTGTGGGTCGTCGAGGTGACCACATGCGCATGCGGAAAGGGCGAGGGATGCACGCCGCCCGCCACGAGCCCGGCGAAATGCGCCATATCGACGAAGAAATAAGCCCCGACGCTATCGGCGATCGCGCGGAAGCCGGCAAAATCCCAATGGCGCGGATAGCCGGAGCCGCCCGCGATGATGAGCTTCGGCTTGTGCTCCTCGGCCAGCCGGGCCAAGCCCTCCATGTCGATGCGGTTGTCGTCGCGCCGCACGCCGTAGGAAACCGGCTTGAACCAGCGGCCGGAGAGATTGACCGGCGAGCCATGCGTCAGATGACCGCCTGCCGCGAGATCGAGCCCCATGAAGGTATCGCCCGGTTGCAGCAGAGCCAGGAACACCGCCTGATTGGCCTGGCTGCCGGAATTGGGCTGCACATTGGCGAATTTGCAGTCGAAAAGGCGGGTCACCCGCTCGATCGCCAGGTTCTCGGCGATATCGACGAATTGGCAGCCGCCATAATAGCGCTTGCCCGGATAGCCCTCGGCATATTTGTTGGTCAGCACCGAGCCCTGTGCCTCGAGCACCGCTTTGGAGACGATATTTTCCGAAGCGATCAGCTCGATCTCATGTCGCTGACGGCCAAGCTCCTGCTCGATGGCCTTGGTGATCTCCGGATCGACCTCGGCGAGCCCCGCCGTGAAAAACGGGTTTGTCGAAGAGTGGCTGCTGGCAGTCTGGCTCATGACTCTGTTCCTGCGGGTGGGGCCAAGCCTTTTCGCCAGGGTCGGCCGGCGACAAGCTCGGAGAAGGTTTTTCAAGGCCAATAGCATGGCGCGCCGCCCGCGTGAAGGCGTTCGATGACTTTCCGTTCGTCCGATCGGACCCGCCAGCGACGGAGGGATATGACTCTCAGATTTTTGTCCTATTCCGGGTCGCATCGGATCGGACAAAAATGTTTCACGTGAAACATTTTTGTCCGATCCAGGCCGAAAATCTTACAAGTCCCTAGACGGAAGCCGGTCGCCAAAAAGTGGGCTTGTCCGGCAGGATTGTCCTTTGAGCGAAGTTTCGCCGACCGCCTGGCCTTGACAAGGGTCTCAAAGGCGCACGCTTGTCCCGGCAAGCCGCTTCATCAATGCCTCGACCTCTTCGGCGATCAGCGGAAGCGCCTTCGCTGGCGCCATGCGGTCGACATCATCGATGTGCCAATATTCGATGCGGCCGGGATTCGCCCCATTAAGCCAGCCGGAAAAGCGTTCTCGCAGAAGGGGCAAGTGCTCGGCCTTTTTGAGCGCGACGATGTGATCCGCCCGATCGAGATCGGCGGCCTCCAACTGCAACGGACTGCGGGCCGCGAGCAGATCGAAATTCATTCCCCTTTGCCGAAGCGCCTCGGCCGCCGATCTCGATCGGGCG
>DATJTB010000273.1:0-5959 GCA_035503795.1 Methylocella sp. | reverse complement strand
TTGCCGAGCCCTCCACAATCGCTGAGGAAATCGCGCTCTTCGACCATTTCTGGGGATCGCGGTTTCGTCTTTCGGTTCGTTTTACTAGCAACTTCCCAACTCGGCGCAGAGCCGCATATCCCAGGGAGGAGTTCCGTCTTCTCAGTATGCTGAACCGCGCCGAGGTCACCCGCGCTCTCGGCGCCATTCCTTGCGCAAGCGAACGCACCTCCGTCGAGGCTGATCTACACCGACTCCTCGATTTGGTGGTGCGTGATGCGACAGAATGGGCTGCAGGAAAGGCGCGCTGGGACGAAACGCGTGAAAATCCACGGGCGCTCTACGTGTTCGGGCACTGTGACGGGACGGCGCTCTACCTGCATGAGGACGGTGCGACCGACGGGTCGCTTTCAGTCGCCGACTTCGTCACCGACTGGCAAGATGGAAGCGGCCCGCCTACCGTCGTTTTCTTCAACGGCTGCCGCAGCGCTGCTGGATCCGGCTATCTCAGCTTCCTGCAAAACTCTTGGCAGTCAGGATTCCGCGGCTGCATCGCGACCGAGGCGCGCATCCCCAACGCTTTCGCGCTCAAGTATGGCGTTCGCTTTATGGAGCGCGTTTGCTTCGGAGGGGCCTCTGTCGGCGAGGTTTTCGACGATTTACGCGGATCACCGAGCCTGTTCCCGTTGAGCCTGCTTTACGGTTGCTACGCCGACACCGAGTTCCGCGTAGAGCCAGCGCTTGCCAATGCCTGAGTCCATCATTCTCACCGATACCGGCCAGACCAAACAGCGCTGGCCCGACGAGCCCTATCGAGGCCTCGATTTCATTCAGATGGACCAAGCCGCGCTCTTGGCCGAGCGAGATCAGGACCTCGACGCCTGCGGTGCTCTGCTTTGCCACAGCGAGACCCGTGTGCTCTGGATTCAAGGCTTCAGCGGTAGCGGGAAGACATCCTTCATTCACGCCGGCCTCTGTCCGTGGCTCGCCGAGCAGCGAGACTTTTGTATGCTGCCCGATCGGGGCGGAAAGCCCGCCATCATTCGCTGCACCGAGGCGCCCGTCTCACTTTTACGACACGCCTTGGTCGAAGCCATGGCGAACGATCGGTTTCGCGGTAGCCTGGGTGATCCCGGGGAAACCGATCGGCGGGTTCAGCAGGAGCTTGTGCGAGAGGGCGATCTCGCAGGGACGACCCTCGCTGCCTTAAGGGCTATCACGGGCAGGCTCCGAGGCACTCTGATCCTGATGTTCGATCAGGCCGAAGAAGTCCTGACGCTCGAGGCCGACGGGAAAAATCGCGCCGAACGCCCCGCCTTCTTCCTCCTATTGCGTAGACTATGCCAAACCGGCCTGGGCCTTCGCGTCGTCATGGCGCTGCGAACCGAATTCTACGGCCAGTTCTGCAATGAGCTGCGGATCTCGCCCAACCTTAGCGTCAGTACGGTCAAGACAGGACTACAGCAATTCATGCTGAGCGGCGCCCTTACGAGCAAGCAGATCGAACACGCTATCTTGCGGCCCACCTGTTGCGACCCAATTCCGGGTAGCGAGAAACTCGGGCCGCCCAGCGACTACTACCGCTTCAAATACGAGGACGGCTTGGCGCGCGCCATCGCACGTGACATTCACAACTACACCGCCAGAGCCCGCCTGAGCGCGCTGCCGGTTATGCAGATCGTCTGTCGCGAACTCTGGCGCAAGTACGCACGAGGTCGGCCGGATCACGTTTTGACACGCACAGAGTATGTCCAGGTGGAGAGCGTCGAGAACGCGATCGAGACTTTTGTCGAAGCTGCGATTGAACAGGCCCTGCGAGCCGCGAAAATACCCTCACCGGAAACCAGGGTTGACGCTTGGCAATGGGCTTTGGCCTCCCTCGCCGACGAGCAAGCCGGCGGCTCGACTGTAAGCCTTATCCGAACCGCGGATCAGCTCGTGGAACGAGCCCGCGAAGCCGGCCACGCCGCGGCGGATGACAGAGTGGTGCAGTGCCTAGCGATCGACGAGTCCAGTCTTCTGCGTCGCATCGGCAGCAGCCCCGGCGTGCGCCGCTACAGCCTGCGCCACGACATCGCCGCCATGCACCTCGCCCGGTGGCGCACCGGCTACGAACGTTCCGCTAAGGAGCGAAAAGAAGCTAAACGACAACTCGAAAAGAGCCGCAGAAACTTCAGAAATCTCATGTTGATCGCCGGATTGATCGCCGGAGGCATTGTTTCGGTACTCCTTGTTGTGCTCGGCCTTCTCGTCCCAGTATTCCTCGAGCAGCAGCACTACGTCGGTCGGCTCACGACCTACGCTCAAACCGAGCCTTCCTCAGATTACCGGCTTCGGATCATGGCCCTACTGCAAGCGCTACGAGGCGCTGGGGTTGGCCCCAAGGGCAACGAGCCGGGCATCGAGTCTTGGATTTGGCGCAACACGCTTGGGCCAGAGGCGATCCGGACTCAGCTAGAAGGCGTGCTGCTGCGGTCACCCCTGCCGGTCCCGCGACAATTGGCCATTGGCGCGGACCAGGAAGGCGAGCGGCTCACATCTTATCGGCTCATCCCCAACGAACAGAAACCCAACGAACAGAAAAAATATGAGATCGAAACCACTCAGCCGATGAAAACCGTTGTCGCAACCTCTTGCCCGTTGAACTTGCAGGATACACAACGGCCGATCCGCGCTGCCGGCTTCCTCTTGGATGGGTCTGAAGAGATTCCGGCTGTTGCCGAGTGGGTTGAAAAGAACGTCGCTAGCGGCAAAGGCCAAACGGAACACCAAGTAAGTATCGTCGTGCACCGGTGTTACATGTCGGACGTCTCGTTCGACGTGGATACCCTTCATTTGGGATCATTAGACGGCAAAATTCCGGTTCTTCGAATCACAGGCGGCTCTGTACGTCTTTGGCTGATGAAGTGGGATGCTACGGAGCCGGAGCCGCCCACGGTGGTCGACCTCCACCTACAGGGCGGTCACCTTGAGCCACGCGTGGGAGCGTTTCAACCCCATACCTCTTCGGGAGTACTGCCAGTACTGACGCCTTGCGGCCTATACGCGTCGCTGGGTCGCGATCTCAAGGATTTCCGCATCGGTCGGATTGGCGATACCTCGCCGAAACAGCTACCCTTTCCAACCCCCGAAAACCGCTCCGCCGGTATCGATCAGACTTACGGTGGTCAGGCTTTCTCGCTGGATTGCCGATGGCTCGCCGTTCACGTCGATCCAAGCTTAGCTCACCAGAAGGATCACACAGTCGAACTCTTCGGTCCTATTGATACGGCGAGGCTTGCGCCTCCTGCTGAGCAGGACATTGCCATTCCCAACGACCTCGACAAATGGCAGCACCTACGCTGGGGCAACCTTCGTCCACCGCATGCGTTGGAAAATCATCTCGGCCGCTTTCGGATGGCTTGGTACCACGAAACGCCCAGCCAGCAGGGGGACCGCGCTGCTCCATCCCAACTCGTCGTCGTCGAATGGAAGCAGGGCAAGAGCAACGCCACCCCGATTGCCGGAACCGCGCCACTTCTGTTCGGGCAAATCGGCGATCTTCCACCGGCGGCGCCCTGGTCTCGTCTATTTTTCGCTGATGCCGGCAACCTACTCATCTCGCAGACGGATAGCTTTGGCGATGAAGCCCGGCGGCCCGTCCATGTGTGGGACCTCGACTTTGCCAAGCGTATGGACACGTTCCGAGCAATGTCGATTGACAAACTATGGGACACAGCATGCCAGGTTGCCGCGACGGACGTAGGGGGTAAGTTACTCAATTCTCGAGAACTGCTGATCTCTTCGCCAATCGGCCAACAAGTGCAACCCTGTGGGGAACTGCCATGAGCGACGCCCTTCGCCGGCTCGCCGAGCTGTTGAACACCGCGCTCGCCAGGTATGTTCCTCCGCCGCTCGTAGCCGAACTGCCAGCCACGGACTGCGAGCCCGCCGGCGTCGCCGGCGCGGCAATCATCCGCGATCAGAGCTACTTCACGGCAACGATTCATGAAGTCGCTTTGTCTGCCAACCAGTTTTGGTGGACGCAATTCGATCCGATGGTGCTTACCATCACGGAGTTCATTCACGGCGATGGCGTTATCGCCGTTCCCGGTGTCGTCGGACCAGAAACGATTCGAAAACTCCACTCCAGTGCCACTGTTCCTCCCGGCATCGTGCTGCGTAATACTCCAGTGTCCGGTCCAAGCCCCTATCGAGGCGGCGCCTTCGCGCTTACCGTTATGCTCTATCGGGTGAAGGTCGGCGACTTCGCCCAGCGCCTCCTCCGCGTAATGGAAGGCCTCTCGACTGCTATCGGCCGAGAGGACATCTCGACCTTGGTGCGCCTCGGCGGCGCGGTCGTTGACGGACTCGAAACCCTCATCGGTCTCGGCGACACCGTACCGATCGCAGGTCAAAGAGCCGTTCAGGACGGCGACACGTTCCGCGGCTTTCGCAGTGCCTACTATGCTCTCATCGCCGCGCCTCCAATGCAACCGGGCTCATTGCGCGTCGTCAACGGCGAGCAGCTACATGTCGTCGACGGTGCGGGCAGGGCTCCGCTCACCGGTGTCGACTATGTCCTCTATAGCATCCAGGGACGCTCGCGCCGCGGCGAATTCGCCACCCTTCCGTTTAGTCCGCTACTAAAAGAAGCCAAAGCAGCAGCTGCCATTGGCGATGAGGAAGGCTGGAAGCGCGCCAGGGCCTCCCTGCTTGCTTGCTACCAGCAGATGGTAAGCAGCGATGATCTAACTGGCGCAGACGCTGACGCCGTCTTCGACGAGACCCGCGCCGACCTGAAGCGGATATATGACCACGCAACCCAAGCGCGTATGCTTTCGCCCCAGGAACAGCGAATCATTGACAATGTCCGGGAACGACTTAACAGAGCTACTGCCGCGCTCGACAGCTAAACGGATAGCCCGCAATGCTCGCTTGAAGACGGGTCCGCTTCCAAGAAGCCGCATTGCCAGCCGCGACCCGTATAAATTAAATTGCAGCATCGAATTGTTCGATTCACCATCCTCGCCAGGGCACTAGGTGCAACTGGGATCACACCTTCGGGGAACTGCTCGACGCGGCCACATAGTCGAGCTCACTGTTGCGACAGAAGTGCGCGCCGGAAACTATCGGCTCTTTTGCCCGCTTCTCCCTCGGCGCCCGGCATGGTCCACACCCAAAGCGGGTCGTTCCGAACCACGGCGCAAGATCGAGGCGGCCTGCGCCGGCGGGAGCAGGGCAACCATGCCCGCTGCCGGTCGAACCTGCCCCGGCAACCGCGACCCAAGCACCCCAAGGGAGGGCTCCTCGATCCATCCAAAGAAAAAAGTCTCTTCCATGGCCAATTTACCCTTGAAAGAGGAGGACATACCCATTACACTCTCTCGCGATGCCAACCGCGCTCCACATCGCCGCCCGAGCTTCCCAATCCCGCCAAGGGGTTGGTGCGCGCCTCGTCCGCCGGATCGGTGGCGCGGTGCACAGCGCCATTGGCAGTGGAATCGACCTCGCCGCAGCCCTGCGGCGCCCGCCCGCGTCGCAAACCAGTCAAGACCACGCCGCCGCCCAGCATCCCCAAGCCCCCGCACCCACCCGGTTGCCTCTGCCGCGCCGCCCGCCCCGCGTTCGCCCTCTCCCGTTCCTCCTGCCGCACTGGCTCGCGCCTCTGCTCGCCCGCCCTCACCGCCGATCCGCCTCCGAAAGCCGCCGCGCATTTCCCAACCACGCCGACACGCCCTTCACTCCGGAGGCATTCCCCCAACTCAGCCCCCAGCCTGTGCGGTCCTCAACACGCCAGTCAAGGACTGCGATCCCAAGACCCTCGAGCTGCTGGTCTCCGCGTTCTCCCAGCACATCGGCGAACTCATGTCGCCCGAAACGGGCATCACGGATCCCGCGGCAACCCTTCCCGCCCTCTTGCACCGGCTGAACACCGCGCTCGCTGACGCCAAGTCCGATACCTCGTTGCCTGCAACGCCCCAGGCAGTATCGGCCACCC
>DATJTB010000272.1:0-2904 GCA_035503795.1 Methylocella sp. | reverse complement strand
CTAGTCGCAAAAGTCTGTCAACTTTTGCGAAATTCGCTCTAAGCCGCGGCGTCAATCGATCTGAGTCTGCCCCGCAATGCTTGTGTTTGGGATTGCGTTCGATGGCCTTCTCTCTCTTGTTAAAAATATAGGGTGGAATGCGCGCGATGAAACACGTTGCGGGACTATTTAGCTTTTCTTTTCGAGAGGGTTGGTTTCGCCGGACACCCCCGGCTGGCCGCATCTTAACGGTGGCGTGTAATTGAGGCTGGACCAGAGAAGCTATCGGCAGCTGAGCCGTCACACGGGACCCCCCGCACCGCCGCCGTTTGGTCGCTACCGCCTGCTGGCATGACGTGCGCGGAAGAGTTACCAGTAGATCGCTTCCGAGGACCGACTCATATCAAGCCGCTTCATTGATCTTTTAGTTCCAAGTGTGGACGACGAGGTCGTGGTTGATGTCGTCGATAGCAGTGATGATCCGATCTTTCAGCTCCTGTTTGGATGCGACGCGGATTTGATCATGGAAGTCTCGCGCACCCAGGCGGTGAATGCGGCGGAAAACAGCGCCGGGTAGATGCGGTTGACGGGTAGCATCCGCAGCTACCGCCGGGAACGTCATGGTGATAGGACCAATAACGACGCAAGAACGCATGATGCGCCTCGCCGCAGGCGGCGATCGCTTCACAAGCGTCGCAATCGGCCACGTTGCCGCAACGAGCAAGAGCATTTCCGGCAAAGGATATGCGACCCGCCGAGGATCGCGCGGATAAGGGCGATAAGGAATGAGCGAGAAATGGGCCAAGAAATGAGTTGAGACGCGATTTCTCTTCAAACATGGCAAAGGCAGGGCTCATAGCAGCGGCTCGCGAATCAATTCTTTGGCAATCTGTCAAATTAGCTTGACCCAAGTTCGAAGCCTTGAGGGAGGAAGTTGCTCCTTGATATCGAGCCGGAAGGCGTTATCATCGCTTGCAGCTTGTGGTGAGCGGCAAAGCGCCTCGTAATAGGTGTTTGCCATGCTGATTTCGTCCACATGCGGTACCCCGTCGTGACGGCAAGCTTGGTGATGCGTCGATGCACTTGAGCCATCTTCATTACCTGCCCCTTAGTCCACTATTCTTTTCCCTCCTCGTAGGAATTTTCCTCGGCCTGCTTGTGCTGGTTCAGGTGGGAGCCCTGCACTACGCATATATGCGTCTCGGTGTGAGTTCCGGTGTCGCCCTGCTTCTCCTTTTTGGTTCGCTGATTGGCAGTTACTTCAATATTCCGATCGCCGAATTGCCCGAACAACAGATCTTGTCTGGGCGGGAGGTCGATTTCTTTGGGATGCACTACGTGATTCCGGTCGAAGTGGAGTGGCCCGGCACGCTGATTGCGGTGAATGTCGGTGGCGCGATCATTCCCAGCTTGATGTCCTTATATTTGCTCGTCAGGAACCAATTGTGGGTTCGAGGCCTGCTGGCGACTGCGGGCGTCGCGATTGTCTGCCACGTCCTGGCCCATCCGGTTCGTGGCCTCGGAATCGCCGAGCCTGTGTTTGTGCCATCCGTGACGACGGCCGCCGTAGCATTGCTGCTCTCGCGCCAATATGCCGCGCCCCTGGCTTATATCAGCGGCAGCCTTGGCACGCTCATTGGGGCCGATTTGCTCAATCTCGGCAAAATCCAGGGGCTTGGTGCGCCGATTGCGTCCATCGGCGGAGCCGGAACATTCGACGGCATTTTTCTAACCGGAATCGTCGCGGTGCTTCTTGCAAGTTTCTCCCGAAGCCCGGATCGTCCGGGCATGGATCCTGGGCCTCAAAAGAGGCCAGCCCGATAATTGGCTGGGACAGGCCTGGCAGTTAGCTGCATATATAGTGGTCTTTTGAATAACTCTTGGTTTCGGCCCCATCCTAAGGGGCAAGAAGCAAGTTCCACCCTTTTCACCACCAACCGTAGCCAAGCTGTCCGGCTACCGAAAGCCGTCGCCTTTCCCGACACCGTGCATCAGGTTGATATCCTGAAAATCGGCCACAGCCGTCTGATCGTACCCCACGGTCGGCGGTGGGACGATCTGTTCCTGAGCGGTCCACGACTGAGTGAAGACTTCATGGTCAGCCGTGAGCAACCGGAAGCCGAGGCGCGCGAGCCCTTCTGATGCTCGCCTATATGCTTGACACCAACATCTGCATCTACGTCATGAAAACCTATCCGCGGTCGAGCAATTCGTGACGCGCGTTCGGTGACAAGGCTGCGGCACATTATGGACAGTTGCATGCCGAGCTGGAGCGGGCTGGCGCTCCCTGTGGCGTGCATGACATGCAGATCGGCGGCCATGCCCGCAGCGAAGGCTTGATTCTTGTCACAAACCACATGCGGGAATTCGCCCGCATGCCGGCTGTACGCATTGAGAATTGGGTATGAGCCCTCGGCTGGGTGTCCAACTTCAGAATTGCATTTCGTGCCGTAGAAGAGTTGGCGCGCCCAACAGAATGGATCTGAGAACACCTATGTGATTGAAGTTACAATCTAACTTCTTAGCGCGCTTTCCGCTCGAACGGAATAGTTCGAGCGATAAGAAATCGCGCAACATCAAGAAGTTGGAGCGAATTCTCGTTGCAAAAGTCTGTCAACTTTTGCGGAATTCGCTCTAGTGCTGAAAATTGATGAATTCAGTCGCTGTTTGGTTAATGTGGTTGGCAGGTGACCTCAAGTTTTCCTAAGAGTTCTGCTTGCCGCTTGTGCTCTTGCCAGCGCTGAAACATTGTCAAGATGCCCTTTGTCTTAATCCCATACTTCTTGGGATCATTCTCATCCAAAACCTTTTTGAGACGTTGAGGTACTTCTCGATGCCAAAACTTTGATTGACTTACGCTGACAGTACGACCGATCTCTTGATAATCACCATTTCCTGCCCAGCCAAGCCCTTTTGGTCCCAGAA
>DATJTB010000271.1:0-10429 GCA_035503795.1 Methylocella sp. | reverse complement strand
GCAAGAAGTGCTTCGCGCTGCGCATCGCGTCGGTCATGGCCCGCGACGCCGGCTGGCTGGCCGAGCACATGCTGATCATGGGTGTACAATCCCCCAGCGGGCAGAAGACCTATCTCGGCGCCGCCTTCCCGAGCGCCTGCGGCAAGACCAATCTTGCCATGCTGGTGCCGCCGAAGGGTTTTGAGGGCTGGAAGGTCAGCACGGTCGGCGACGATATCGCCTGGATCAAGAAGGCGCCGGATGGCACGCTCCGCGCGATCAATCCGGAAGCGGGTTTCTTCGGCGTCGCGCCCGGCACGAATGAGAAGTCCAACCCCAATGCGATGGCGACGATCACCAGGAACTGCATTTTCACCAATGTCGCGCTCACCGATGACGGCGACATCTGGTGGGAGGGCATGACCGACGAAACACCGGCCCATCTCATCGATTGGAAGGGCGAGGATTGGACGCCGGCCAAGGGGGGCCCTGCTGCTCATCCCAATGGCCGGTTCACCGCGCCGGCGAGCCAATGCCCATCGATCGACCCGGATTGGGAGAATCCGGCCGGTGTGCCCATGTCGGCCTTTGTCTTCGGCGGAAGGATGAGCAAGGATATGCCACTTGTCTTCCAGGCTTTCAGCTGGAGTCACGGCGTCTATCTCGCGGCCACCATGGGCTCGGAAGCAACGGCCGCCGCGATTGGCCAGGCGGCGATGCGGCGGGATCCGATGGCGATGCTGCCATTCTGTGGCTACAACATGGCGGATTATTTTGGCCATTGGCTCAATGTCGGCCGCAAACTCGCCAATCCGCCGAAGATTTTCCGGGTCAACTGGTTTCGGAAGGATGAGAACGGCAAGTTCATCTGGCCGGGCTATGGCGAGAACATGCGGGTGATCAAATGGATCGTCGATCGCGTGCAGGGCCGCGGCTATGCGGTCGAAAGCCCGATCGGCGAGATGCCGCGCCGCGAAGATCTCGAATGGAATGGCCTCGATTTCCCGGCCGAGAAATATTACGAGCTCATGACGATCAGTCGCGACGCCGGCACCGCGGAAGCCCATGCGCATGAGGTGGAGTTCGACAAATTCTTCGACCGCCTTCCGAAGGAATTCATCTTCGAGCGTGAACTTCTGCGCTCGCGGCTGTGGCGCTCGCCTGATCAGTGGAAGCTTGAGCCCTCGGATATCGTCCGCCCGGCAGCGTGAGGCAGCGTCCCGAATGCTGGGGCCAACGGATTTTTATGCGCAGACAAGGTCCTACCAATTTACCCTCTCCCGGTCTTGGACGGTCTTGGGGGAGGGTTTTATTTTACAACGGCACTAGAAGGCGCGTATATACGCATTGAGACGGGGTCCCTAACAAGGTTGGTTCTGATATTGGCGCGATACCCACGCAAAAATCGCTCCTGCAATTCGCGCTCAAGACCGCGTTGAACGCCACCTCAAGCAAATGGGGCAGGTCTTGGCTTGGGGCACATTTGGCATGCGCGAGTGAGTATCGTCCCTAGCTAGTAGATCGATTTCTTAGTGTGAATCATATGAGGCAGCTTTCTCAAGTTTATAGGACCACGTGTGGACGACAGGCTCGCGATTGATGAGGTCTATGGCAGCCATGATGCGATCCTCAAGTTCCTGTTTGGAAGCGACGCGGATATGGCGGAGGGCAGACCGCGCCAGCTTCGAAAAGAAGCCACCGACCTCAGGCTAGGCTGGGATCGTCCATCGTGAGACCCACTATTTGTCCGAATTGTCAAGCGGCTCTGAGTAACGACTGGTCTGGTTGAAAGATTGCCGGGCAGAGGAAACACAGACCGGGAAGAGCTTCGAGATTGCGCGCCTTAGCCGCTCTCGGGGTTAAGCATCATCAATCCGATCAATTTTCGCTTTTTGGGATAAACAGGGTATGAGATCGCTACGTTGAAGCAAACCTCAGCCCGCCGCCGCTTCTTGCTTTTTGCTGATCGCCCGCTTGATCGCCAGCGCTTCCTTCGAGAGGTCGGCATCCGGCGCCTTGCTCAAGAAAGCGTCGAGCCCGCCGCGATGCTCGACCGTGCGCAGAGCGGCGGCCGTAATGCGCAGACGGACCTTGCGCTGCAAACTCTCGGAGATCAGCGTCACGTCGCAGAGATTGGGTAAAAATCGCGTGCGCGTTTTGCGATTGGAATGGCTGACCAGATTGCCAGTCTGCACGGCAATGCCGGTCAGTTCGCAACGGCGGGACATGAGAACTCCTGAATAGGTAAACCGACGAATCGCCACGCCGCTCCGCGGCAACGCTTCCACTTTCGCAGCTGCGAAAGATCCCACGCGACGGCGAGATCATTCTGCCGAATGACTTTTCCGCAGCCAAATGAATGGTGGAAGCTCTTAAGTCAGGGGCTCGGCTGCGTCAAGCCGCCCTGCTAATGGTCCAGTGCAGTCATGACGATCATTGGCAGTTGCTAGTGTTCTAGCAAGGTTAAAACACCATTAACCAAGCCTTGGTAATTTACCGGAAAGGTTTGTCTCGCCTTACGGAAGCTTATGATTTCGTGTGAAAATCGGCTTCCCCAAGGCGCATGTCCTGATTGCCGCCAGCGCGGCCAGCTCGAACGACCAGTCAATTGGCGATGGCAAAACGGCGGCACAGCTCGATGCGGACGACGGATATCACGGCTTTGGGGCATGTCTCGGATTCGCTGCGGACCTTCGCCTTGCGGCGCGGTGCTGAGCTGGCCGGGTTCGGTTTGATTACCCTGACGGTGGCGCAGGCGCTCGCCCTGGCGTCCTGGTCGGTGGAAGATCCGAGCTTCAACCATGCCGCCCCAGGACCCGTTCACAATCTACTTGGTGCACCAGGGGCCGCCTCCGCCGATCTGATGATGCAGATTTTTGGCGTGGCCGCTCTGGCCTTTCTAGCGCCGCCCGTTTTCTGGGGCATGCAGCTGATCTCGACCGGCAGAATTGAACGGCTGAGGACCAGGCTGATGCTTTGGATGGCCGGCGGCTTCTGCACGGCCGGAATCACCTCTCTCTTACCGGTGACGGATCGCTGGCCCCTGCCGACCGGGCTCGGCGGGGTTGCCGGCGACGCCATTCTCTCTGTGCCAAGATATTGGCTCGCTGGACATGGCGGCGGCATGCTGGCCTTTGCCGCGCTCCTTGCGGCCGGAGCCGTTGTGGGACTGACGGCATCGGCTCATCTGCGGGACCCGGCTGATGATGGCGCCGACGGCGAAGCCATTTCCGGCTCGGATCTCCAAGCCTACGAGGATGAAGACGCAGCCGGTGAGCCGGGCACCGTGCTGATTCTGCTCGGCGCACTCATCCATGCCGCCTTGAGCCTCAGAGCCGCGGTGGCACGGCGCCTCGCGCATTGGCGGGATCGGCATGTGGCTTCAAGCTCTTCGACCGGAGGAGAACGAGGCGCCTTTTCCGATCAGCCGCCTGACCTTGCAACCGACTCGCTCGACTGGCCGCGGCTCGAGCCAATTGAGCCACCGTTCGATCCGCGCGCCTATGCGCCGCCGGCTCAACGGGCGGTGGCAGGAATCACCACTCAGCAACGACAAGAAGCGGTCAATTTCGCGCCGCGCCATGGCATCGCGGCGGCGGCTCAAGCCCTCAAGCCGGGGGTGCGGGCGCGCAAGGAAGCGCAGCTCTCGCTCTTCGATCGGCCGGTCCGGGGCGACTACGTCTTTCCACCACTGCATATTTTGGCCGAGCCGCGGCATTCGGCGGCGAGCCGGATTTCGGAGGATGCGCTCGCCCAGAACGCTCGTCTCCTCGAGGGCGTTCTGGAGGATTTCGGGGTCAAGGGTGAGATTGTTCACGTCCGGCCGGGACCAGTCGTGACGCTTTATGAGCTCGAGCCCGCCCCTGGCATCAAATCCTCGCGGGTGATCGGCCTCGCCGATGATATCGCCCGCTCGATGTCGGCCCTCTCGGCGCGTGTGGCCGTGGTGCAGGGCCGCAATGCGATCGGTATTGAATTGCCCAACCAGCGGCGCGAAACGGTTTACCTGCGAGAGCTTTTGGGCTCGCAGGATTTCGAGCAGACCAAGCATCGCCTGGCGATCGCGCTCGGCAAGACGATCGGCGGCGAGCCCATCATCGTCGACCTCGCCCGCATGCCGCATCTCCTTGTCGCCGGAACGACGGGCTCCGGCAAGTCGGTCGCCATCAACACCATGATCTTGTCGCTCCTCTACAGGCTGAAGCCGCAGGACTGTCGGCTCATCATGGTCGATCCGAAAATGCTCGAACTCTCCGTCTATGATGGCATCCCACATCTTCTGACACCGGTCGTGACCGACCCTAAAAAGGCGGTCGTCGCGCTCAAATGGGCGGTCCGCGAGATGGAGGAGCGCTACAAGAAGATGTCGAAACTCGGTGTGCGCAACATCGAGGGTTTCAACGCCCGTGTGTTGGAGGCCGCCGCCAAGGGCGAGATGCTCATTCGAACCGTGCAGACCGGCTATGACCCCGAGACCGGCGAGGCGATCTATGAGCAGGAGGCGATGGAGCTTTCGGCTCTTCCGGTGATCGTCGTGATCGTCGACGAAATGGCCGATCTGATGATGGTTGCCGGCAAGGATATCGAGGGCGCGATCCAGCGGCTCGCGCAAATGGCGCGCGCCGCCGGCATCCATCTGATCATGGCGACGCAGCGGCCCTCGGTCGATGTGATCACCGGAACGATCAAGGCGAATTTCCCGACCCGTATTTCCTTTCAGGTCACGTCCAAGATCGACAGCCGCACCATTTTAGGCGAACAGGGTGCCGAGCAGCTCTTGGGACAGGGCGACATGCTCTATATGGCAGGCGGCGGGCGCATCTCCCGCGTCCATGGACCGTTCGTCACCGATGCCGAGGTGGAAAAAATCGTAGCCCATCTGAAGACTCAAGGGCAGCCCGAATATCTCGAGGCGATCACCAATGAGGCTGGTCCCGACGAGGACGAGGAAGGCGAGGGGCCGGCGCCCGGCAGCATGGATGCCGAGGAAGCGGGCGATCTCTATGACCGCGCCGTCGCCATCGTTCTGCGCGACCGGAAATGCTCGACGAGCTATATTCAGCGCCGCCTCTCCGTCGGCTACAACAAGGCCGCCTCGCTCGTCGAGCGCATGGAGCAGGAAGGCGTCGTCGGCGCGCCGAACCATTCCGGCAAGCGGGCGATCCTGGTCGGCGGCGGTATCGACCGCGGCGCCTTCGACCTCGCCGCCGAGGGGTGAGGCCGCGCAGAGCGGGCGGCCAGCTTCCAGCCTCCGTAGATCCCTGTCGACGAGTTCATTCGGCGCTTCCTGCTCCACGTTCTGCCAAAGGGCCTTCCCCGCATCAGGCCTTACGGCCTGCTCGCCAGTGCCGGTCGCAAGGCCAATGTAGCCTGCGCCAGGGAACTGCTTGCCACCGCAACGCCGAGCGAGACTGAGGAGCCCGTTCCGCCACTCCATCCACACCCACAATGCCCATGCTGCGGCGGCCGCATGATCATCATCGAGATCATCCGGGGCGTCGCCCAGCCGCGCGCCACCGATCTCGCTCGGGGCTTCCCGGATGAGGGCATCGCGACATGGCCCAACGAAACTCAGCTTCCCGCCAAAGCTCTCCTGCTTCGGTCATCGGGCAGCTGCGTGCCCGTGCCAGCCGCTGCCATGCCGACGACCATCGCATCGGACTGCTTCTCGCCGGGACACTGCCCGACGCTCGTCCTCAATACCGATCTTAGCCGCTCGGCATCGCCCGAAAGCGGCAGATCGCTATCGTCGTTTTGCCTTCGACGACGTCGCAGAACTCTTAAATCCCCATAGACGGTGTACACGCCACCTGGGTTCGTGCATGGGCGGCTTTCGGATGCTGGCCCACACCCAGACGCTCGGTCCCGCCAGCCGGCATCCGAAAACCTTCACCAGTTCAGTCATTGCAGGCCGCGCACCGGAAAAGACTTCTTAAGTCTTGAATGCCTCTAAAACAGACGCTATTTTACGTCAAAATTTGCGCAGGCTAAGAGGCTTCTCATGGGCTTGATTCAATACGCGGACAATGGCTTCTTTGCACCGAGCAAAATCGCGGAAGCGTTGCATACCACGAGTGAGGAAGTGGCGCGCACCGCCGGGCTGGGGCGAGACGCCGTCCAGCGCAAGGATCGTGTGCGTTCCGACAAGACCCAGCGCCGGCTGCGGGAGCTGGTCGAGATCCTCAACAAGGTCGAGCCTCGCTTCGGCTCCGCTTTGATGGCCTATGCCTGGTATCGCTCCGAACCCTTGCTCGGCTTCTCGGGTCAAACTGCGATGCAGCTTGTCCGCAGCGGGCGCGCCGACGAGGTTCTGGAGTATATCGATGCCGTCGACGCCGGCATCCATGCCTGACTTCGCCGGTGTTCTATCGTGGTCCGCTCTATCGTGCCCTCAATCCGATCTTTGCCCATGAGCCCCTGTCGGGCCACGGCGCCGAACTTTACGGCGGCCGCTTTAATCCCAAGGGCATGCCTGCGCTTTATTCATCACTGACCGTGATGACCGCTTTGCGCGAAGCGAACCAGGCTGGCAGCTTCCAGCCGACGACGTTGGTCTCCTACTACGCTGAAATCGACGGTGTCTTCGATAGCCGGGACCGTGCCGCCCTTCAACGTGAGGGCATGGACGATACCGCTCTTGCCGACACAAGCTGGCGCGATCAGATGAGGGCGACGGGAGAGGCGAGAACGCAGGGCTTCGCGCGTCGCCTTGTTGCCGGGGGCTACACCGCGCTGCTTGTGCGGAGCTTCGCGCCTGGTGCGACAGAGAGCGACCTCAATCTCGTCCTGTGGAAATGGGGCGCCGCTGCGCCTGCGCGCCTGACCCTGATCGACAACGAAGGCAGATTGTCGGTAAGAAAAGAAGTGAGGGGGCACGCCGTGAAAACCCATTGCAAAGCGAAGCCTGACCGTAAAACGGCGCAAGCCGATTCAGCGGTCGTGACCAATCCTATATGATGCTTACCTGAGGTTCCCAGGGGCGAAAGTCTTGAACGTCGCGGAGCACCTGTGCGCCATCGGCTCGATGTTGACACCTATCGGCAGGGCGCCTGAGGGGGCGTTGAAGGCCAAACCCCCGGCGCCTGCGTTCTGCGCGATTCGGCTCCTTCGATTTGCCATCAAGCTTTACGAAATCGTTTTAGAAACGGAGAAGATGATGAGCACGGTTTACGATGTTGCGGTTCTGGTTGGTAGCTTGCGCAAGGACTCCCTCAATCGCAAACTCGCTCACGCGCTGGCCGCGCTCGCACCCGCTTCCCTCAAGCTCAGTATCGTCGAGATCGGCGACCTGCCTCTCTACAATCAGGATCTTGATGAGAACCCGCCATCCTCCTGGGCGGCTTTCCGGGAACGAATCAAGGCCGCGGACGCCATACTCTTCGTTACGCCCGAATATAACCGCTCGGTGCCGGCAGCCCTCAAGAATGCAATCGATATCGGCTCGCGGCCCTATGGCCATAGCGCGTGGAACGGCAAGCCCGGCGCGGTGATCACCGCCTCACCCAGTGCCATCGGCGGCTTCGGCGCGAACCATCAGCTACGCCAGTCGATGGTGTTCTTGAACATTCCGGTTTTGCAGCAGCCGGAGGCCTATCTTGGCGGCGCGGATAGGTTATTTGATGAGCATGGCAAGATCGCCAATGAGGGCACAGCCAAGTTCTTGCAACACTTCATCGATTCCTTTGCCAATTGGGTCACGATCCATAAGAAAATCTGATCCGCCCTGGGAGACGTTGTCCCTACCCTTGACAAGGGCTCCAGACGCCCTACCTTCAGGACATAATTCGATTGTTGTGCAACCATCAAACAATCGTGAACCTGAAGGAAGGACAGTCATGAGCAGATTATCCGGCAAAACAGCGATTGTAACAGGTGCCTCGAAGGGTATTGGTGCTGGCATAGCCAAGGGGCTCGCGGCGGAAGGGGCGGCGGTCATCGTCAATTATGCTTCGAGCAAAGAAGGCGCCGATCACGTCGTCGCCGAGATTACAGCCAAGGGCGGCAAGGCGATCGCGCTGCACGCCGATGTCGCCAAGGAAGCCGATGTCAAAAACCTCTTCGCGGAAACGAAAAGGGTCTTCGGGCGGGTCGACATTCTGGTCAACAATGCCGGCATCTACAACCTTCAACCGCTCGAGAACGTCACGGAGGCGGACTTTCACCGCCACTTCAACACCAATGTCCTGGGTCTCATTCTGGCGACCCGCGAGGCCGCGAAACTCATCGACGGCGAAGGCGGCAGCATCATCAATGTCAGCTCCGTTGTTAGCACGCTCGATATGCCAAACTCGGTCGTTTACACCGCCACCAAGGCGGCAGTCGATTCGGTGACACGCGTGCTGGCGAAGGAGCTAGGGCCACGGAAGATCAGGGTCAATGCGATCAATCCCGGCGTGATCGAGACCGAAGGCACGCAAGCTGCCGGAGTCATCGGCAGTGAATTCGAGAAACAGCTTGTTGTGCAGACGCCGCTCGGACGGATCGGGCAGCCGGACGATGTGACGCCGGTCGCCGTGTTCCTGGCCTCGGATGATTCACGCTGGATCACGGGCGAGACACTGGGCGTGTCAGGCGGTTTGCGATAGGCCGCCAAGGGACTTGTGAGGAAAGCCATACTGCAAGTAGAAGACAAGGCAGGGCCGCATCCTGTGGAGCGGCCCTGCCCGAGGGAATGGAGATGCCGGAACGCGGTCGAATCGAGCTCACGGAGGATCAGGTTCTTCTGATCGCGAAGGCCCTGGGCGACCGGCGCCGCTACGAAATCCTGAAGCGCCTCGGCGAGCATAAGGAGGCGCTCGCCTGTGGCGCGGTGCGCGGCTGCACCGGCATCAACCCGGCAACCCTCTCTCACCACATGAGGGAGCTCGAGCTCGCCGGCCTCGTCGATGTCGTTCGGGAGGGCAAATTCGCAAGCTATTCTCTGCGGCGCGATGTGTTCGAAGCGTTCCTTCGACAGCTCAAGGCGGATCTCGCGTAGCGCAATTTCAAGCGAAGCGGCAACCGCATCGCTTTGTGACAACGCGATCAATCAAGACAAAACCTCAGATTATTCCGGTTCACAAATGGCAAAGATCCTGCGCGATCTGTACGCCGTTACAAGCGGCTCAGCGTGGCCTCATCCTCTTCGCCGGCAAAATATTTTTGCAAAGCTTCCAAGAAGATTTGGTTGTCTGGCGCCGCGGCGGCAAAGAGCGTCAGGCACGACTTGAATTTGAGATTGTCGGGCGAGCCGAAAATCTCGCCGATGGTGCGGCCCTCGATCTTCATGACGAGGCTGACGCATTCTGAGAGTCTCGGCCCGAGGACGGGATGGCTCAAATAGGCCTGTGCTTCCGCCCTGCCGGAAATGGCGAAATAGTTCGACGTTCGGCTGCCTCCAAGCCCCGCGATTTGCGGGAAGATAAACCACATCCAATGGGTTCGTTTGCGGCCTTCCCGCAATTCGGCGCACACGGTATCGAAGATCGGATCCTGGGCCGTGATAAAACGCTGAAGATTGAATCCGTCGTTCGTGGCCGGCAACATAAAGACTTGCCGTAAGATCCTGCATGTTCCTTCATATAACAAGCCGATAGGATAGGGAAGGGGTCCGAACAAGATCTGAACACTCGCTCCTCGCATCCCGTCTCGCCCCGTTCAGCCGGTTGAGAAAACGCACGGATCGAAGCAAAATATGGATTTAGGATGATCGCGCTTCATAAGTTCGGTCGCTGATGAGCGAGGCAGAATGGGGCTTGCCATGAGTCATCGCCTGAGAAAAATCTGGCTGGCTTAGCTCGCCGTAGAGATCGGAGCCCTGTGGCCCATTCCGCTGGCCAGTTCGTACGCATCGACGACGTCCGGCTAAAAGGCTTCGATGAGTAAAAACCTGTCTATGCTCTTGTCCCTTGCGATGATCGGGGGGCTTGCGGTTTGAAGGCCGGTCGGCCGGCGCTCGATCAAAACCGCCGCAGCGAAGGACTCAGCAAGGTGCAAGGCGGGCGGTTGCAAAAGGCAGCCGGCCTACTAAGTCCCGACGAATGATCCATCTTAAGAATCAGGCACCCATTTAGACGACTGAAGCGCTAAAACTCAGCCGTCGGAATGACCCGCAGGAGCCGGAATTAGCGAAAGGACATGTTCTCTATTTCTCTCTCTACGACTTCCCAAAATTGCCGATTCTTTTCCCTCGCATTTATTCGTTGCTCTGGCATATTAAATGCTTCATGATCATGGGGCGGTTGCTCTCTCCCGGCCGTGCCAAGACGAGCCTGTGTTTGCCATGCAGCAACAGATGACCCGACAGAGCCTTCAAGCCGCCACGGTGCCAGCGCAACCGAAAGCTGAACTCTCATGCGAACCGCCCTGCTTCGATGAGATGACCTTAAGCGATGGCCGCATAAGGCCCGTCTACGGCAAGGTCGCCAACTGGCTTTCTTCCACACCGGCGAGCCTGCTGGCTGCGCGCCGC